>JAQGMO010000281.1 GCA_028292315.1 Herminiimonas sp.
TCGAGCTTGATGACCTTGAATTCCAGGGTCTTGCCTTCGAACGGCGTGGTGTCCTTTACCGGACGGGTGTCGACCAGCGAACCCGGCAGGAAGGCACGGATGCCGTTGGTCAAAACGGTCAGGCCACCCTTTACCTTGCCATTGACTGTGCCGATGACGATCTCGCCTGACTCCATCGCTTTTTCGAGCGAGAGCCACGACGCGAGACGCTTGGCCTTGTCACGCGACAGGATGGTGTCGCCAAAACCGTTCTCCAGCGACTCGATCGCGACGGAGATGAAATCTCCCACGTTAACTTCGAGTTCGCCGTTGTCATTCTTGAATTCTTCGATGGGGATGAACGCTTCGGATTTGAGGCCGGCGTTGACGATCACGAAATTGTGGTCGAGGCGAACGACTTCAGCGGAAATGACTTCACCGGAGCGCATGTCCTGACGCGACAGCGATTCCTCAAACAGCGCGGCAAAACTTTCCATTCCAGATGCTTCAGGGGTGGTAGCAACAGTTGACATAAATTTAGAGGGTTAGCCAGTTTTGATCGCACGATGCGCCAAATACCGGGTTAGAGTTGTTCAACACCCAATCAAACCATGCGCTTGACGGGCACCTTTCAGGCAAGCCATTACTGACTTGCTTACTTCTTGCAAAAAACGCAGCTACTTGGCTGCTCGTGCGCACCATACACGCACACTTACAATTTTTATAATCCGCGAATCTGCGAATCTACATTATTGAACGGACACCACGCTGAAACTATCGTTCACACGGCGCTCATCCATTTTTCCTGGCCGATGCATACCAGCCAAGCACCTGTTCGACCGCTTCATCCGCCGTCATATCGGAGGTATCAAGCATGTAGGCCCCATCAGCAGGCTTCAGCGGCGCGACTGATCGGTTGGCATCGCGCGCATCGCGCTCTGTCAAATCTTTCAGCAGGTCGTCCATGTTAGCAGAAAAACCCTTGCCAATCAATTGCTTATATCGCCTTTCGGCACGCGTCTCAACACTTGCCGTCAGGAATACTTTGAGTTGCGCATGCGGGAAAACCACCGTGCCCATATCGCGTCCGTCCGCCACCAGTCCGGGCGGCGCGCGAAACCGCAGTTGCAGCGCGACCAGCCCCTGCCGGACCGTCGGCAGCGTCGCGATCCGGGACGCCGTATTGCCTACTTCTTCGGCCCGGATCGCCTGCGTGACATTTTCACCCGCCAGGAACACTTCTTCTTCGGAAAACGAACAATTCAAGCCTTCCGCCAGCCTGGCCAGCGCATGCTCGTCATTCAACGGCGTCCGCAGGCGCAGTGCCGACAGCGCGGTCAGTCGATATAACGCGCCCGAGTCGAGATAATGGAATCCGAGGCGCTCCGCGACGCGATGCGCTACCGTGCCCTTGCCGGAGGCGGTAGGACCGTCGAGCGAGATGACCGGAATGCGGGAGTTGGGCATGTTCAAAACAACTGGTTGTTGGCGACGCTGGCAAAGGCATCAAAATAATCGGGGAAGGTCTTGGCGACGCACTTCGGGTCATTGATGCGGATACGGTTTCCCTTGAGCGCAGCGCCATTGAGCGATGCGAGCGAAAAACACATTGCCATGCGGTGGTCGTCGTAGGTATCGATCGACGCCGGCTGGATCTGGCGCGGCGGCGTCACGGTCAGGTAGTCCGCGCCCTCCTCGACGGTTGCGCCGAGCTTGCGCAGCTCGATGGCCATCGCCGTCAGGCGGTCGGTTTCCTTGACGCGCCAGCTGCCGATATTGCGCAGGGTGCTCGGGCCATCGGCATACAGAGCCGCGACCGCAATCGTCATCGCGGCATCCGGAATATGATTGAAATCGGCGTCGATCGCCTTCAGCACGCCATTCGATTCAACTTCAATCCATGTTTCGCCCAGCCTGACGGTGGCGCCCATTTGTTCCAGCGCTTCGACGAACCGGATGTCGCCCTGGATACTATCCTTGCCCACGCCTTCGACCCGCACCGGCCCTTGCGCGATCGCGCCCGCGGCCAGAAAATACGATGCCGAAGAAGCGTCGCCCTCGACCCGGACCGACTCCGGCCCCGCATAGCGCTGTCCGGCACGCACGGTGAACGAGCGCCAGTCATCGCGCTCCACCTCGATGCCGAAACGCCGCATCAGGTTCAGCGTGATTTCGATATAGGGTTTTGAAATGAGTTCGCCGACCACATCGATGGTCAGCGCGTGTTCGCGCGCCATCAGCGGCGCCGCCATCAGCAAGGCGGTCAGGAACTGGCTCGAGACATTGCCGCGCACCTGCATCCGCTCTGTCCGGATCAAACCGCGCCGGATATGCAGCGGCGGATAGCCGGCAATGCCGGTGTATTCGATGCGCGCACCGACCGCATTGAGCGCGTCGACCAGATCGCCGATCGGGCGTTCATGCATGCGCGAGACGCCGTGCAAGGCATAGTCGCCGCCGGTCACTGCCAGGGCCGCCGTGAGGGGACGGATCGCCGTGCCGGCGTTTCCCATGAACAGGTCTGCCTGGTGGGTCGGGAACGCGCCGTCCACGCCGTGCACGATATAGTCCTGGCTTTCTCCGATCTGTTCCCACTTCACGCCGAGCTTTTGCAGAGCCATCAGCATGACGTGGGTATCGTCGGAAGCAAGCAAGTCCCTGATTAGCGTCGTGCCCTTCGCCAGCGCGGCCAGCAGCAGCGTACGGTTGGAAATACTCTTGGAGCCGGGCAACCGCACTGTGCCCTGCGCGCGTATGGCGGGCTCCAGGACCAGATATCGCGGATAGCGTTTCATCAGTCGCCGCCTTGCCGGTTTTGCTTTTCCGCGGTCTCGATCGCATTGATCCAGTTGTGCCGCGCCTTTTGCGCATTGGCGTAGACCGCTTCGAGCGCCTTGCCGTCGCCTTGCGCCAGCATGGCGCGCAGTCCCGTCAGCTGTATCATGTAGGAATCAAGCTCGGACAGCAAGGCAGCCTGGTTGGCCAGACTGATGTCGCGCCACATTTCCGGCGATGAACCGGCGATGCGGGTAAAGTCGCGAAAACCGCTTGCCGCATATTGAAACAGCAGATCCGCATGCGGCTTTCGCGCCAGGTCATCGACCAGCGCATAAGCGAGCAAATGCGGCAAGTGGCTCACGGAGGCAAATACCGCGTCATGTTCTGCCGCGCTGAGTTGATGAATGACTGCGCCGCAGCGCTCCCAGGCGCCGGCGACACGCTCGATATCGGCTGGCGCGTTTTCCGGCAATGGAGCCAGCACGACTTTCTTGCCGATATATAGATCGGCAATCGCCGCATCCGGCCCATTGGATTCGCGCCCTGCAATCGGGTGTCCCGGTATGAACTGCGCGATCTTGTCGCCCAGGGCATTCCGGGCAGCGGCGACGACATCGGTCTTGGTGCTGCCGGCATCGGTTACCACGGTGCCCGCTTGCAAATGGGGGCGGATCGATGAAAGGATCGCCCCGGTCTGCGCGACCGGCGCCGCGATCAGTACCAGGCTGGCGCCGTGCAATGCTTCCTCGACCGAGGTGGTGCCGGCATCAATGATGCCGAGCTCCCTGGCGCGCATCAGGGTGGCAGCGGTACGTCCGACGCCGACGATTTCCCCGACCGCGTCCGTCTTGCGCAATGCAAGCGCGAAGGAACCGCCGATCAGGCCGACGCCGAAAATGACAATTTTTTTGAACAAGGGTGAATGCACTCGGTTTATTTCAACACGTTATTTCAACACGTTATTTCAACACGCTCTTCAATGCTTCGAGAAATGCGGCATTTTCTTCCGGCAATCCAATCGAAACCCGCAACCATTGCGGCAAGCCATAATTGCCGACCGGGCGCACGATCACTCCCTGTTTTAAGAGCGCCAGGTTGACGCGCGCGCCAGCGCCATCGTCATCCCCTACCCGGATCAGCACGAAATTGCCATACGACGGCACGTATTCGATTCCCATCGCGTCGAACGCTTTAGTCAGTTGCGCATAACCTTGCGTGTTGACCTGTGCGCTCTTCTCCAGGAATTCGCGGTCGGTCAAAGCGGCGACCGCGGCGGCCTGCGCCAGTGAATTCACATTGAACGGCTGGCGGATACGATTCAGTATATCGGTGAGCTCCGGTTGCGCGATCGCAAACCCGACCCGCAGTCCGGCCAGACCATAGGCCTTCGACATCGTGCGCGACACGAGCAGGTTCGGGAAGCGCCGCACCCATGCGATCGATTCGTACTGATGTTGCGGCGCCAGATATTCGTTGTATGCCTCATCGATCACCACCACCACATTCGACGGCACCTGGTTGAGGAACGCTTCGAGCTCGGCCGCTGGAACAAAGGTGCCGGTCGGATTATTTGGATTGGCAATGAAAATCAGGCGGGTATCGGGCGTAATTGCCTGCGCCATCGCTTTCAGGTCATGTCCATGGTTTTTTGCGGGCACTGCGATCGGACGCGCGCCGATCGCCTGGGTCGCCAGCGCATACACGATGAACGAGTACTCCGAATACATGATCGCCTGCTGCGGCTGCACTAGCGCATGCGCGGCCAGTTCGAGAATATCGTTGCTGCCATTGCCCAAGGTAATCCAGTCTTGCGGCACGCCATATTTGGCGGTAATCGCCGCCTTCAGCTCGAACCCGTTCGAATCGGGATAACGGCCGAGATCCTGCACCGCCTCGAGCATTGCCTGGCGCGCCGATTCCGGCATGCCAAGTGGATTTTCATTGGAAGCAAGCTTGACGATGGTGGCCTCATCGAGGCCAAATTCACGCGCGACTTCCGCGATCGGCTTGCCGCCCTGGTAGGGAGCAAGCGCACGAACATATTCTGGTCCAAACTGAATCGACATGGTAAATCCTGATAAACGTGAAAATCACAGGCCGCGCGGATACGAGCCCAACACCTTGAAGAACGCCGCATTGTCTTTCAATTCCGCCAGCGCCCTGGCCACTTTTTCATCCTTTGCATGGCCTTCCACATCGACATGGAAAAAATATTCCCAGGTGCCGGTACGTGCCGGACGCGATTCAAAACGCGTCATCGATACGCCGTGCTTCGCCAGAGGCGCCAGCAGGTTGTACACCGCGCCGGCCTTGTTCGGCACGGACAGCACCAGCGAAGTCTGGTCGTGGCCGCTGGGTTCGGTGTGCAGGCGCCCTATCACCGCAAAGCGGGTACGGTTATGCGGATCGTCCTGGATATTGGCATTGACTACCTGCAGGTTGAATTTTTGTCCCGCGATTTCGCTGGCGATTGCCGCCACGGTCCGGTCTTCGGCGGCAATGCGCGCCGCCTCGCCGTTGGACGCCACGGCCTGTCGATCCATATTGGGATAGTGCTGGGCGAGCCATGCCTGGCATTGCGCCAGCGACTGCGAATGTGCATAGATGCGATTGATGCCATCCATTGTGCCGCTTGCCGTCATCAGACTGTGATGCACCGGCAGCGACAGCTCGCCGCTGATCGCCAGCGTGGTTTGCAACATCAGGTCGAGAGTTCGGTTGACCGCGCCTTCGGTCGAGTTTTCCACCGGCACGATACCAAAATCGGCGGTCCCCGCTTCGGTTGCCCGGAACACTTCATCGAACGAAACGCAGGGCATTGCATCGATCGCATGGCCGAACTGCTGGTGCACGGCCTGTTCGCTATAGGTTCCGACCGGCCCGAGGTAGGCGACCGTGACCCGCTTTTCAAGCCCGCGGCAGGCCGACATGATCTCACGGAAAATCGTTTGCACATCGGTGCCGGGCAGCGGGCCCGGATTGCGTTCGGCCACGTTTCGCAAGACCTGCGCCTCCCTTTCGGGACGGAACACGGGTGCGTTGATCTCGGCCTTGATATGACCCACCTCGAGTGCAACGCCGGCGCGGCGATTCAGCAATTCAAGGATTTGATTATCGATTGCGTCTATCTGTTCGCGCAGCGGTTTAAGTTTATTATCGATCATAATTTATGAATGGTATTCCACGAGTATTCCACGTGCCTCAGCGTCTCAATGAGGTTTCGGTCAGGGCCTCGATTACTCTTGTTCCGTACCGCCTTGTTCCGTTCCGCCTTGTTCCGTACCGCCTTGTTCCGTACCGCCGTTTTCTTCTTCCACATCCGTTTCGACGATCCGCTGCAGGCCGGACAGCTTGGTGCCGTCTTCCACTGCGATCAGGGTGACGCCCTGCGTTGCGCGGCCCATTTCGCGAATTTCGGCAACCCGGGTGCGGATCAATACGCCGCCGGTCGTGATCAGCATGATTTCATCGCTGACGTCGACCAGCGTGGCCGCCACGACCTTGCCATTGCGTTCACTGGTCTGGATCGCGATCATACCCTTGGTGCCACGGCCGTGCCGGGTGTATTCCGTGATCGGAGTACGCTTGCCATAGCCGTTTTCAGTCGCGGTCAGCACCGATTGCTGCTCATTTTCAGCGACCAGCAAGGCAATGACCTGCTGTCCTTCGTCGAGGTTCATGCCGCGCACGCCGCGGGCGGTACGGCCCATCGGACGCACATCGTTTTCATCGAAACGGACTGCCTTGCCGGAATCAGAAAACAGCATCACATCGTGCTTGCCGTCGGTCAGCGCGGCGCCAATCAGGAAATCGCCTTCGTCCAGGTCGACCGCGATGATGCCGGCCTTTCGCGGATTGCTGAAATCGCTGAGCGGCGTCTTCTTGACCGTACCGAGACTGGTTGCCATGAAGATGTAATGATCTTCAGGGAAGGTCCGGTTTTCGCCCGACAACGGCAACACGACGGTAATCTTTTCACCGTCCTGCAACGGGAACATGTTCACGATCGGACGGCCGCGTGAATTGCGCGAGCCTTGCGGCACTTCCCACACTTTCAGCCAATACAGCCGGCCGCGATTACTGAAGCACAGAATGTAATCATGGGTATTTGCGATGAACAACTGGTCGATCCAGTCGTCTTCCTTGGTCGCCATTGCCTGCTTGCCACGCCCGCCGCGCTTTTGCGCACGGTACTCGGAAACCGGCTGCGACTTCATGTAACCGGTATGCGACAGCGTCACCACCATGTCTTGCGGCGTGATCAAGTCTTCAGTGCCGAGATCGGTCGCATTCAATTCGATATGCGAGCGGCGCACATCCTTGTTGCCTGCGCCATATTCATTCTTGGCGGCGGTCAGCTCGTCGGTAATGATCACGGTCACGCGCTCCGGCCTTGCCAGGATATCCAGCAAGTCCGCGATCATCGCCATCACGTCCTTGTATTCATTGACGATCTTGTCCTGCTCGAGCCCGGTCAGGCGTTGCAGGCGCATCTGCAGGATTTCCTGGGCCTGGTCGTCGGATAGCTTGTACAGGCCGTCGGGCTGAATGCCGTAATGCTTGGGCAGGTTGGCCGGACGGAAAGCCTCGATCCCGCCGACGCCGTCTTCACCGGTGCGCGCCAACATCTCGCGCACCACCGACGAATCCCAGGCGCGCGCCATCAATTCGGACTTTGCGACCGGCGGCGTCGGCGCGGCCTTGATGATCGCGATGAAATCGTCGATATTGGCCAATGCAACCGCGAGGCCTTCCAGCACGTGCCCGCGCTCGCGCGCCTTGCGCAGCTCGAACACGGTGCGGCGTGTGACGACTTCGCGGCGGTGCGACAGGAAGCACTCGAGCATCTGCTTGAGATTCAGCAGCTTTGGCTGGCCATCCACCAGCGCCACCATGTTCATGCCGAAGGTATCCTGCAACTGGGTCTGCTTGTACAGGTTATTCAGCACGACTTCCGGCACTTCGCCACGCTTGAGCTCGATTACCACGCGCATGCCCGACTTGTCGGATTCATCACGAATATCGGAAACGCCTTCGAGCTTCTTGTCACGCACCAGCTCGGCGATGCGCTCAAGCAGCGACTTCTTGTTAACCTGGTACGGCAATTCGTCGACGATGATCGCAGTCCGGTGTTCCTTGCCGAATTCTTCGAAATGGGTCTTGGCCCGCATCACGACGCGGCCGCGGCCGGTGCGGTAACCATCGCGCACGCCCGAAATGCCGTAAATGATGCCGGCCGTCGGGAAATCGGGCGCCGGGATAATTTCAATCAATTCATCGATGGTGCACGCTGGATTGCGCAACACGTGCAAGGCGCCATCCACGACTTCGGTAATATTATGCGGCGGGATATTGGTGGCCATGCCGACCGCGATACCGGAGGAACCGTTGATCAGCAGGTTGGGAATCCGGGTCGGCAGCACCGACGGCTCTTTTTCCTTGCCGTCGTAGTTAGGAACGAAATCGACCGTCTCCTTATCGATATCGGCCAGCAGGTCGCTGGCGATCTTGTCCAGGCGGCACTCGGTGTAACGCATCGCGGCGGCGCTATCGCCGTCAACCGATCCGAAATTGCCCTGACCGTCGACCAGTGTGTAACGCAGCGAGAAATCCTGCGCCATGCGCACCAGCGTATCGTAAATGGAGGCATCGCCGTGCGGGTGATATTTACCCATGGTCTCACCGACCACGCGGGCACATTTCACATAGGGACGATTCCAGATGTTATTCATCTCATGCATCGCGAACAGCACACGCCGGTGCACGGGTTTCAACCCGTCGCGAACGTCCGGCAAAGCCCGCCCCACAATCACGCTCATCGCGTAATCCAGGTAGCTCTTGCGCATCTCTTCTTCGAGGGAAATCGGGACTGTTTCTTTAGCGAATTGATCCATTGGCGGGCTGGCTTGTCTTTGACTGAGGTTAGTGAGGGATTTAGCACGAATGCTGCGGTGACGCGCAACACGCTAAAAATCCCCTCATTTTACCATGCGCACTACCTGGTTTCGCGCTTTTGCGCTGCCGAAGCGCGCAATGGGAACACCCTTCTTTACCCAAGCAAAGTGTGGCTGAATTGTTACGCGGAATCCCGATCAGGTTGGAAAGTTGTCGCCAGACAGTAATATAAACCTGCGGAACCACGAATCAAGCTAAGATACAACCTTTGCTGTACGACAATATCGAAAAAGCAAAGCCTGTCACAATCCAGCAAAAGTACAGCCATTTTCAGAGCAGTCAACTGCGATGGCGTGCCCAAACTGGATTCATGGCTTAATAACAAATCGTTAGTAAAAAGCTTATTTTTTGTTTATTTCGTTGCAAAAACACTACACATTAACAAAAACGTGGTTTGATGGATTTGACAACCTTATAAGCCTGCTCGAGCATGTGGCAGAATGGAGGGTAAGTTAAGTTCATTGCATATAATCAATTCTTATGTGTAATGGTCTGAACCACATGGTATTATTTGTTAATTAACCATTTTTGATGTCGTCGATTTGTTGCGCAGTTAATCTGCGGATATCTCACCCGAGAGGAGAAACATGAATAAATTAGGAAAACTCGTCTTCGCTGCGTCCGCAGTCGTTGCTTTTTCGGCACAAGCCCAAACAGTCACGGATATTCAGGCCAAGAAACCGAACAGCGCCTATGTTCAGGATTCGCGTGGCGTGATCGCACGTGACCCGTTCGGCCTGTGCTGGCGCACTGGCTACTGGACGCCGGCTGATGCGGTTCCGGGTTGCGATGGTCCCCTGGTTGCGCCTGAAGCACCGGCTCCAGCTCCTGTTGCTGCAGCACCGGCTCCGGCCCCAGCCCCAGCGCCTGCTCCCGCACCGGCACCTGCTCCGACCTCCGAGAAAGTCACTTTCGCTGCTGACGCATTCTTCGACTTCGACAAAGCAGTTCTGAAACCGGACGGCAAAGCCAAGCTGGATGACCTGGTTTCCAAGCTCAAGGGTATGAATCTCGAAGTCATTATCGCAGTTGGCCACACCGACTCGATCGGTTCCGACAGGTATAACCAGCGTCTGTCGATCCGTCGCGCTGAAGCTGTCAAGGCTTATCTGGTGAACAAAGGTATCGAAGCGAACCGCGTCTACACCGAAGGCAAGGGCGAGAAGCAACCAGTCGCAGACAACAAGACTGCAGCTGGCCGCGCTAAAAACCGTCGTGTTGAGATCGAAGTAGTTGGTACACGTTCGAAGTAATTAGTTCAGATTAAGATTAACCCCGCTGCGGCGGGGTTTTTTTATGGCCAGCTCACGAGTGAGCCGTAAACAAGAGCAGGCGATTCATTCGAATAGTGATTTTTCATTATCATCGTCATCGCCGCGCAGCAGAGTAACTGCAATCCCGTTATTATTGAATCATGAACGCCGACCCAACAGAATTGCAAAAATTCAGTGATCTCGCGCACCGCTGGTGGGATCCTACATCCGAGTTTCGTCCTTTACACGAGATCAATCCGCTCAGGCTGGAGTGGATCAATGCCCGCGCCGCCCTGCCCGGCAAAACCGTGCTCGACATTGGCTGCGGCGGCGGCATCCTGGCCGAATCGATGGCCAGAAAGGGCGCGACGGTCACTGGCATCGACCTCTCTGAAAAAGCATTGAAAGTCGCTGACCTGCACAGCCTGGAATCGGGGGTACAGGTACGGTATGAATTGATTTCCGCTGAAGACATGGCTGCACGCGAGGCAGGACGTTACGATATCGTGACATGCATGGAAATGCTGGAGCATGTGCCTGATCCGGCTGCGATCGTGCATGCGTGTGCTGCGTTGGTCAAACCGGGCGGCCATGTGTTTTTTTCAACACTCAATCGCAATCCGAAGTCTTACCTGTTTGCTGTCATTGGTGCGGAGTACGTGTTGAATCTGCTTCCGAAGGGAACGCATGACTATGCGAAGTTCCTCACGCCGGCCGAGCTGTCGCAATTTATTCGAAACGCCGGGATGGAAGTGGATGCGCTAAAGGGAATGACATACAACCCGCTCACGAAGGTTTACTCATTAAACCGGAACACTGACGTGAATTACCTGGTCGCGTGCACGCGGCCGGCATAATTCCGCTTCCAGTTAACTACGCTGCCGGCCGGTCCGGGCGGCAGCGTCAACCGATTCTGCGATGACACGATCAAAACAACTACCCTACCCGCGCGCCATCCTTTTTGATTTGGACGGCACGCTCGCCGATACCGCCCCGGACCTGGCAGCGGCAGCCAACAAGCTTCGCACCGCTCGCGGCCTGGCTCCTGCACCGTATGCCAAGCTGCGTCCATTCGCTTCAGCCGGAGCGCGCGGCCTGATTGGCGCGGCGTTTGGCCTCAAGCCTGGCGATGAGGAATATGAAAGCTTGCGCATTGGTTTTCTAGAGAATTATGAATCGGCGCTGGTGGTCGACAGCCGTTTATTTGACGGCGTCACGACCATGCTGGAAACCATACGGGAACTTGGCCTGCTATGGGGAATCGTAACGAACAAGGCGTCGCGATTTACTGATCCGCTGGTACCTTTGATTGGATTACAGCGCGCGGGGTGTGTGATTTCCGGGGATACCACTGCACATTCCAAGCCGCATCCGGCGCCACTGCTGGAGGCTGCGCGACGGATCGGGGTCGCGCCCGGGGATTGCTGGTACGTGGGCGATGACTTGCGAGACATACAAGCCGGGCAGGCAGCCGGGATGCCGACGGTAGCAGCTGCATGGGGATATTGCGGCGACGCCGGGCCGGCGAGCTGGAATGCGGACGCGGTGGCTAGTGCGCCGCTTGAGTTGCTGGAAATGATTTCGAAATCAAGGACTTGAAATCAGGGCCGCAGACTACATCTACTGGAGTACAATAGACATACTGTTTTGGGGGCGACCTGGCTTCGACAGGGGTTGCAAAGCAGCGCAGGGCATACCGAGGACTGGTTACCTCGTTAATACATCCAGAAATGCTTAAATGCAAACGATGAAACTCCTTACGCTCTCGCAGCGTAAATCACTAGAATCCTAAGAACTTTCTAGCTCTACACCACCTCTTCCCTGGGGTGGGCTGGCAACAGCGGTAGAGTCATTCACAGGGAATCGCCTTAAGTCGGGTCACTTGGCTTAAGGTTAAATTAAGGTGACTCGTTCAGTCAAAGCGTGTGCGTCCGCGTTGGCTGGGTTAGACTAAATGACTGCACTAAGTATGTAGAACTGTCTGTAGAGTGCTTCTGGACGCGGGTTCGATTCCCGCCGCCTCCACCATGAATACGATAAACCGCTGATTATTCAGCGGTTTTGTCGTTTCTGAACGGTTGATCTCGCTTGGGACCCCAATCAGGCACCCCAAAAGTAAGGCTCCGGCCATCCCATCTTGAAATGCCCTATTCAGTTCTGGGAGTATCGTTTCCACGATAAACTTGCCAAGACGCCGGTTTTGCGTACCTTCAACGCGGTTTGAGACCGGGTACCATCCCACCACCAACAGAACCCGCGGGACGCCGGGCGCAGGCAGGGTTTCGGCGAGCATGCTCGCCGCTGCCGGTAAGGTTTCGTGCCCCGACACTTCAAGCCCCAGCCTAAGCTTACCCACGCTCCTCCAGCGGCAGCGCCCGAATCCGCTGCCACACCGATAGGAATCAGTCAAAAGCAGGCGCGACCGCCGTTTCCTCCATGACGGCATCCAGGGTGCGATACCGTTCCGCCATTTCGCGCTCCTGTGCCGTCTGTAGTTGCGCCTGCATGTATGCACCAAGGTGACGTGCATGCGTGACGATCCGGGACCCAAAAAATATCCTTGCTTCACTATAGCGTTTCAGCCCCTCGTCTATACCGAACTCGCTCATCAGGTCCGTGAGCGCAACTGCATCACCCGCGGCCTTGGTCACGCCCATTCCACAATGGGGGCGCGCAACGAATGCCGAATCGCCTAACAATACCACCCTGTTGAATACCAGATTTGTGGATTCGAGGTCGAATATCGGCTGGAAGAATGGCTGCGGAGTGACTGCTACCATTTCCGCAAACTGCGGTGCCAAAACGGAATCGGCAACCTCGCGAATTTCCTTCATGATGGCCTTGCTGATCAGCGGAGGAGGAATGCCGTTCCCATGTACCTTGCCCGTGTCGTCGGTCGACAGGCGGCGAAGTTCAGTCTCGTCCGCAGGACGATACCAAACGAAGTTATATCTGCGTTTGCCCGGCTCAAAGCTGTTGTGCGCGCCTGCTACCGGATAACCGAGCATCTGCTCCCGCGGCGGCAGGCAAAAACCAAAATGGCCGAAAAGCGTTTCTTGTGTGCGGAGCGACAGTTCGCTTTCCTCGACCAGTCCCCTCCAGGCGACATATCCGGCATACTGCGGCTTCACCTCCGCCGCAAACTGCGCGCGCACGGTGGAACGGATGCCGTCTGCCCCGACCAGCAAATCGCCCTCGGCAGAAGTGCCGTCCGAAAAACGCGCTGTAACCTTTGCGTCGTGCTGATCAATCGCGGTCAAATGTTTTCCCGACGTATATCGATCCGCAGGCAAAGCCGACTTCAACAAGCTGTAGAGACGACCCCAGGCGGTCAGAATCTGAGGGTGCGCGCGATTTCCCACGGCGTTACCCTCCTTGTCCAGCGTTACGCGGGCCGACACTTTTACGCCGATGTCGGAATCGGTCGATATGCCGATTCTTTCCAGCGCGGCGAACAGTTCCGCATGGGTGACGATGCCGGCGCCGCGCTCGGAAAGTTCGTCGGAGACCCGTTCAAATACACGCACATCCCATCCGGCGCGATGCAGCAGGTTCGCGGCAAACAGGCCTCCAAGGGAACCGCCGATAATCAAAACACGTTTCATCATTTCCTCCGTTATGCCAGGCCGAGTTTTAAAGCTTCCTGAGCGGGATAGTTCAGCTCGATCGTGACGTCGCTTGGATCGATAATGAAGAGTTGATGCAGCCCCAACGATGGGACAGTCCGCTCGGTAAAACTGATACCCGTCGATTGCAGTTTCGCCCGCATTTCGGCCAGGTCAGTGGCGAGGAAAGCGACATGATCCACCGTGCCGGTCCCCTTCAGCTCGTCCAGCGATTTGTCGCCAAGATAGTCGACCAGGCCCTGCTTGTCATTCAAATCGATGCCGATGATATGAACCGTGCCGTAATCCGACTCGTCGCCGCCCATGTATAACCAGATGCCTGGAAACCTGAACGGAGGCCGGAAGCCTTCTTTAAAACCAAGGACTTCCGTGTAGAACCGACGGGATGCATCGAGATCCGTGGTCCGGATCGAATAGTGGCCAAGCTTGCGAATACCCATTTTGCGTCTCCCATATATCCGAGTGAGGCAAATATAAGTAATCGACTGATAAATAGCAAGTGATTTTTCCGGGATATCGAGGCGGCCGTCGTGGGACGCTTGTGATTAATTCACAAGTTCAAGCGGCGCGTGGCGCCCGCCGGGAAGCTGCTTTCTGTTTTGGCGTTCCGCGAATTTCCCGCATTACGGCCGGCGCTCCTTCCAGGAATGCGGTGACCTTTTGCTCGATCAGCCGGTCGATGTTCTTGGGAACGGGCAGGCCATAGATCCACTTGCGCATGCCGATATAGAAGATGCTGGCATGGATGGCCCATACCAGCTCGATCTCCTGCTCATACTGATCTTCGGTGGGTTTCGAAAGGTCGTGCTCATAACGTAGCTCTGCGAGAACCACATCGAAGATGCGCTCCCGGAGCCTGGTCAGATAGCGGCCGTTGATGCCTTCCCGCGTAAGCCCGGCAAACACGAAAATCCGTATCCAGTCGCTTCTGAGAATGATGCGCGCGTAATCCTTGTAGTAGCGGCACATCCTTTCCCCGAGTGGATGGGTTCGGTCCATGAGCCAGTCTTCCCAGTCCGGATTCCAGCGTGACAGGTAAACCTCATCGAACACCCTGTCAACCAGCGCCTCCTTGCTCGGGAAATAGCGATATAGCAGCGGCTGGGTGATGCCGATTTCGCGCGCAAGATCGTGCGTGCTGGCGGTAAAACCATGCGTGGCGAAATAGTGTATCGCTTTCTGGACAATCTGCTCTTCGCGATCTTCCGCCGTCAGGCGCCTGGTAACCCGGCTGGCGGCAACAGACCTGTCCGATGTGGAAACACCGTCTTTTTTTGATTTTTTGCTATCAGTGGTTTTGGCCATGGGGTTTGTCAGATGAATACTGCAGCCAGTATATCTCCCTGCTTATCGTTTGACAAACAAGCACCTTCATCGCGAATTCGCCGATCGGGAACGGCGAATGTCTGCAAGGACTCCCTGATAAAAAATCGCCCCGCTCGTTACGGGCTTCAATCGCGTTCCGGGCCTCCCGTACTGCTTACTTTGAATTATAAATGATCGAATGATAAGGAAAAAATGAGGGCGCAAGGCGCGATTCAGTTCTAACAATGACGGCTGAATTGAACCATTCCGGCGCTATCAGATCAATGCAGTGCTTCAACCAACTTTATCAGCCTCATCGATTGACAATCGATTCTTCATCATGATACTTTATTTATCGCACAATAAATAAAAAAACCAATTTGGCTGAAGCTCAATAAAATTATTTATGGACTACTATGAAACCCGCATCGTTTGAGTACGTTCGTCCGCAGACGCTTGAAGAAGCACTCACTCTTCTGACCCGCCATGGAGACGAGGCCAAGGTCATCGCCGGAGGGCAGAGTCTTGTGCCCATGATGAACTTCAGGGTCGCACAACCGGCACTGCTGATCGACATCAATGGCCTCAAGGAGCTGGACTATCACCGTGTCGATGGTCAAACCCTTCGTATTGGCGCACTGGCCCGTCATGCAGCACTGAGAGAGTCGCCGTTGATCAGACAGGTGTGTCCGCTGATGAGCGAGGCATACCATTTTGTCGCTCACGGCACGGTGCGAAATCGCGGCACATTGTGTGGAAATCTGTGCCATGCCGACCCCGCATCCGAGATGCCGGCAGTCATGCTGGCCTGCGGCGCAACGCTGGTGATTCGCAACGCCGAGGGGCAACGCGAAGTCGCCGCGGCGGATTTCTTCCAGGGGCTTTATGCCACCGCGGTCTATCCCGATGATCTGCTGGTCGAGGTACGCATTCCGATTCCCGCATCCAGGGTCGGATACGCTTTCGAGGAGGTCTCCATCCGCAAGGGCGACTTCGCAATGACCCTCGTGGCGACCTTGCTGGAGGTGCGATCGGGCCGCATCAGTTCCGCGGCAATCGCATACGCAGGCGTGTCGGACCGGGCGATTCGACTCGATGCGGTTGAAAAACGCCTGCTCGGACAGGCTCCGTCAGAGAAGCTGTTTGCCGACGTCGCGCGCGAAGCGGCCGGCGCGCTCGAAGTAAATGAGGATATTCACGCCAGCAGCGAATATCGACGTGACTTGATTCGCACATTAACGCCGCGCGCGCTCGCGCAAGCGGCAGAACGCGCCACAGCGGCGGTTTGAACTCAATCGATTCACGGAGACGGTAATGAGCACTTCAAAAGTAGATGTAGTGGTGAAAGTGAATGGAAACGCGTATGAGCGCCGCATACCGGCGCGTATGCTGCTTTCCGATTTTTTGCGGAACGAACTGCAGTTGACAGGAACGCACGTTGGTTGCGAGCACGGCGTATGCGGTGCATGCAACGTCATGGTAGATGGCAAGACCGCCCGCTCGTGCCTGACGTTCGCAGTCCAGGTACAGGGATCGGATGTCAGGACGGTTGAAAGCCTGGGTACGGCTGAAAAAATGAACCCGCTGCAAAACGCGTTTTGGGAAAAACACGGACTGCAATGCGGCTTCTGTACGCCCGGGATGCTGATGACCGCTACCGAGTTATTGCAAAGTAATGCAAATCCGACCCGCGAGGAAGTCACGGAAGCGATTTCGGGGAATCTGTGCCGGTGCACCGGTTACGAGACGATCGTCGATGCCATCATGTCGGCGGCCGAGACATTGCGCAAGAATGGAGGAGCATGATCATGACCCAGCGTTATATTCCAGACATCGACATTCCAAAGTCCCGGCAGCAAGAGAAGCCGCGCGACGACTTGCGCTGGATCGGCAAGAGCATGAAGCGTGTGGAAGACCCGCGTCTTCTGGTGGGAAAGGGCAAATATGTCGACGATATCGTGCTGCCGGGAATGGCGCATGCCGCCCTTCTTCGCAGCCCCTACGCCCATGCGCGAATCAAGTCGATCGACGTTTCGAGGGCACGCGAATTGCCGGGCGTGATTGCTGTCATCACCGGAAAGGACATGGCCGAGATGACCGGGCCGACCGTCACGTTCTCCAGTCCGCCGGTGGTCCAGTATGCCATCGCGGTGGACAAGGTGCGCCATGTCGGTGAAACCGTGGCGGCCGTGGTTGCCGAAGATCGCTACATTGCCGAGGATGCGCTCGACCTGATTGATGTCGAATATGAAGAGCTTCCAGTCGTCAATGACCTGGAACAAGCCATGCATGTGACCGGCGACGCCGTGTTGCATCCGGAGCGCGGCGATACGAACATTGCAATGGATAAGACCTATACCTTCGGTCCGGTCGACGACGACTTTGCGCGAGCGGACGTGGTGATCAAGCGCCGCCTGCGCTGGAACCGATCAGGGCCGCAGCCCCTGGAGACCGTCGGCGCCGTGGCCGATTTCGAGCCTGGCACCGGCAAATTCACTGTCTACTGCAATACATCCATGTACACCTATGTCGGCTGGCTGTGCTCCGCCGCCCTGGGCGTCCCATCGACCCATCTGAACATTGTTCCCACCCTGGCCGGCGGCAGCTTCGGCTCCAAGCTGTTCCTGCACAAAGTGATTGTGCTCACCGCTTCGCTCGCACGCTTGGCCGGGCGCCCGGTGAAATTCGTGGAAGACCGTATGGATAACATGGTCAATGCCGACGGCCACGGTTGCGACCGCGTCTACGAAGCGGAACTGGCGCTCAAGCGGGATGGCACGATGTTGTCCCTGCGCTATCAATGCATTGACGATTACGGCGCCTACCTGCAGTTTGGCTACGGCACGCACGGCAATGCGTTTTCGCAGGTGGTCGGACCGTACCGGATCAACAGCGTGGAAGCCCGGATTACCGCCGTGTTGACCAATAAATGCCAGCAGGGTGCGTATCGCGGCTTCGGTTCGGAAGTGGCGAACTTCGTGATCGAAAGACTGACCGACGCGGCGGCACGCGAACTCGGCATCGACGCGATCGAACTGCGCCGCAGGAACCTGATCCGTCCTGACGAGTTCCCGTATCTCATCCCGACCGGTAACGTCTACGACAGCGGAAATTATCAGGAGGTTCTCGCTGAGGCATTAAGAATGTTCGACTACCAGGGCTGGCGCACAAAGCAGGAAGAGGCGCGCAAGCAGGGCCGCTACATCGGCATCGGGCTCGTCAGTTGCCAGGAGCGCAGCGTTTTCAGCGCGAGCGAATTCTGGTCTCTCAATCCGCCCGAGCAGCCCGGCTTCCCGATGACGAGTTCGCCCGAGGCGGTGTCGCTGCGCATCGATCCGACCGGCAAGGCTTTTGTGAAGCTGAATTCGCCGTTTTGGGGCAACAGCCCTGAAACGGTCGTCACCCAGGTGGTGTCGGAAGCGCTCGCGCTTGAACCTTCCGATGTATCGGTAAGCTACGCCGATACCGATGCCGGATTCAACGGCACCGGTCCCGGTGGCAGCCGGTATACGGTGATGGTTGCCGGCGCGGTCGTCAATGCATCGAAGAAGCTGTGCAAAAAGCTGTTCCTGTTTGCGGCGCATATGCTGGAATGCAGTCCTGACGACCTTGAACTGCGCGCAGGAAAAGTAGGTGTCAGGGGCGCGCCGGGCAGGGAAAAGTCGATTGCCGAGGTGGCCACGCAGGTGCATTACTTCCGGTTGAATTTTCCGGACACGCCGGAATTTACAAGCGGGTTGGAAACAACGGCGGTGTATGACCATCCGCTCACGACCATGCCGGCAGCGGATCGCAGCCATTTGGGCATTTTCTACCCCATCATGGGACACATGGTTCACGCGGCTGCGGTGGAAGTCGATCCGGCCACCGGAAAGGTGACCTTCCTCGATTATGTCGCCGTGCATGACGCCGGCACCGTGGTGAATCCCATGACGCTGGACGGCCATGTACGCGGAGGCACGGCGCAGGGTATCGGCACCGCATTGTATGAGCACTTCAAGTACGACGAGTCCGGGCAATTCCTGACCGCCTCGTTCGCTGATTACCACATGCCGACTGCGCACGAGGTTCCGGCCAATATACGGATCGGCCACGTCCAGACGCCTTCGCCCTTCACCGAGTACGGCATCAAGGGTGGCGGAGAAGGCGGAAGAATGGCGGCACCGCCGCTTATCGTGCAAGCGGTGGAAGATGCGCTGAAACCGTTCGGTGTCGAGATCTACGAGGTACCGTTGCCGCCCAATCGCATTCGCCAGATTATCAGGGAAGCAGACGATCAGGCCGGCTGACATCCCGGGATCAGGTATCTACAACCGGCAATAATTTTTGACACAATTCATAGAGCGGCAGAACCAATATGGAACTATCCAGCACACAATTCGTACCCGCTGCGCAGCAGCGCGTGTGGGACGCACTTAACGACCCGCAGACATTAAAAGAGTGTATTACCGGCTGCGAAAGCATCGATGCGGTGTCCGATTCCGAATACCGCGCGGTGCTGGCGGCGAAAATCGGGCCGATCACTGCGCGATTCAAGGGCAAGCTGACGATATCGGATTTCAATCCCCCGCATTCCTATTCGCTTGTCTTCGAAGGTCAGGGCGGCGCGGCCGGATTCGCAAAGGGAGGCGCGAGCGTCAGTTTGGCGCCCACTGAGGGCGGCACCAATCTGTCCTATTCCGCAAAGGCGCAAGTGGGAGGAAAGCTCGCCCAGATTGGTTCGCGTCTTGTCGACAACGTAGCGAAAAAGACGGCGGATGATTTTTTTGCCGCTTTCATCGCCAAGGTGGGAATCAAGGTGGAACAGCCGTCCAGCGAAGCCGCATTGGCCGCCCATGCTGCCGTTGTGCCGGCGCCGGCTGCTGTCATGCCGGCGCCGGCTGCTTCCAGCGCACCCGCCAGCGGCATGACGACGCAACGGGTCCTGTATTGGGGCGCAGGTGCGGTTGCGATGCTGTTGGCCGCAGTCTACTGGATAAAGTGAGAAGATATTCAGATCGGAGACTGACGCCATGAAGGGCTGATGGTCTCCGGTTCTGTATTGTCCAGATGGCTCAGGTAGCCGAAATCGCTTACGCAGACTCTTCGATGATGCCGTTCATCTCGCCGCGGGCGATCACCAGCGGCGCTTCGAAGTAACGAACTACCGGCTCGCTCTTATAGAACTGAATCATCTGCTGTCGCCAGGCGTCCCCGTGCGCATTCTCGGCCGCCGCCTTGTCGCGCCACAGGAAAAACGCGCCCCCTTGCCGGGCTTGCGGATCGTACAGGTAGGTTTTGTGCAACAGTTGCGAGTTTTCCTTCCAATGCTCGGCGGTAGTCCGGCAGTGGGCGACAAATTCCTCACGCTTCATGTTATCCGGAAAATTGAACAGGACCATGACCGTAACCATCTCAGCACTCCTTTGCCAGTAGAATCAAGTTTTCGTGTTTGCAATGCC
>JAQGMO010000326.1 GCA_028292315.1 Herminiimonas sp.
TCGGCGTTCCACCATAACTGTTCGGTGGTAAGCCAACCCATACCCTGGATAAACGCGCCTTCGACCTGCCCGATATCGATCGCCGGGTTGAGCGATTGTCCGGCATCGTACAGGGCATCCGCACGCAGCAGCTTCCATTCGCCGGTCAGGCTGTCCACTATCACTTCGGAGACCGCGGCGCCATAGGCGTAATACGAGAACGGACGGCCGGTCATGCTGGCGCTGTCCCAATGCAGGTCGGGCGTCGCATAAAAGCCGTCCGACCATAGCTGGACCCGGGCCAGATAGGCCTGCGCAACCACTTCGCAAAACGCCAGCGCCTGGCCGTTGACGCGGACCTCGTTCGCCGCGAAAACCACCGCGCCGGCGTCGCCGCCGTATTTTTCGGCGGCGAACGTTGCCAGGCGCATGCGGATCCGGCGCGCGGCATCTTGCGCCGCCTTGCCGTTCAGGTCGGCCCCGGTGGAAGCCGCGGTGGCAGAGGTATTCGCCACCTTGCTGGTATCGGCCGCCGTTGCGCGCACGCAGCCGAGCGTGACCCCCAGTTCATGCGCGACCACCTGCATGACCTTGGTGTTGATGCCCTGGCCCATTTCCGTGCCGCCGTGACTGACCAGGATCGAGCCATCGACATAGACATGGACCAGCGCGCCCGCCTGGTTCAGGTGGCTCACATTGAATGCGATCCCGAACTTGACCGGCGTGATGGCGATGCCTTTTTTCAGCACCGGACTGCCGGCATTGAATTCCTGCGCCGCCCGACGCCGCTGGCGATAGGCGCTGCTCTCCTCGAGTTCGGCGATCAATTCATGGATGACATTGTCTTCCACCTTTTGACCGTAAGGGGTGAGGTTGCGGCCTTCCGCATCGTTGCGGCCGTAAAAATTCAGCTTGCGGATATCGAGCGGATCCTTGCCGAGGTTGCGCGCAATTTCGTCGATCACATATTCGGTTGCAATCGCACCCTGCGGTCCGCCGAAGCCGCGGAACGCGGTGTTCGACTGGGTATTGGTCTTGCCGCAAAGTGCGACGATTTCGACGTCCGGGAGGTAATAGGTATTGTCGATGTGGCACACCGCCCTGGTTGCGACCGGCCCCGACAGATCGGCCGAGAATCCCGCACGCGTGACCATCTCCACCTTGGCCGCCATGATCCGGCCGGCATCGTCATGGCCGATCTCATATTCGTAATAAAAGCAGTGGCGCTTGCCCGTGACCAGCATGTCGTCGTCGCGATCGGCACGCAGCTTGACGGGCCGCTTCAATTGCGCCGCGCTGATCGCCGCGACCGCTGCCCATAGCGCGGACTGGGATTCCTTGCCGCCGAAACCGCCGCCCATGCGCCGGCACTCGACCGTGACATTATGCGAGGGCACGCCGAGTGCGCTCGCAACCACATGCTGCATCTCGGATGGATGCTGGGTCGAGCACAGCACCAGCATGCCGCGGTCTTCTTTCGGGATCGCGTAGGCGATTTGCCCTTCCAGGTAAAACTGTTCCTGGCCGCCGACGAATAACTGGCCGCTGATCCGGTGCGGCGCCTGCGCAAACGCGGCCTGGAAATTGCCGCGTTCAAGCCGCATCGGCGGCAGCACGAGCGATGCCGCGTCCCTGGCCGCCTGAGGCGTCAGGATCGCCGGGAGTTCGTCGTAGTCGACCACCGCCATGCGGGCTGCGCGCCGCGCGGCATCATGGCTGTCCGCGATCACCGCAAACATGGGTTGACCGACATACTGCACCAGGCCGTCAGCCAGGATCGGATCATCATGGATGATCGGGCCGCAATCGTTGGTGCCGATGATATCGGCCGCGGTCAACACGGCGACCACGCCTGCGGCACGCCTGACTGGATCGAGATCGATCGCCCTGATTCTGGCGTGCGCTTTTTGCGACAGGCCGAGGGCGCCGTGCAGGGTGCCCTGCAGTTCAGGCAGATCGTCGGTATAGGACGCTTCTCCCAGCACGTGCAGCGCAGCGGATTCATGCGGGTGCGAGCGGCCGACTTCGGCCCATGGCTGGACGTCGTTTTTCGCAATGAAGGATTCGATCGGGGTATTCATGCGTTTCTCTCTATCCAAACACGCTTACTGCGGATACCGGCAACGGGGCATCGGTCCGCGTTTCAAGCCAGAAGCGACGCAACAGATTGCACGCCGCTTTCATCCGGTAGCCGCCGCTGGCGCGCATGTCGGTGAGCGGCGCGTAATCCTGCCGGAGCGCAGCCATGGCCGCCTCGACAGTGGCCTGATTCCATGGGCTGCCGGTGAGCGCGGCTTCGGCTTTGGCAGCCCGCTTGGGGGTGGCCGCCATTCCGCCGAATGCCACGCGCGCCGAGGAAATGATGTCGCCCTCCAGCGTGACGCAAAATGCCGCGCATACCGCCGAGATGTCCTGGTCGAACCGCTTTGCCAATTTATATGTGCGGAACCGCCGTTCCGTCCGCGGCATCGGGACCCGCACGGATTCGACGAATTCATCCGCCCGCAAATCCTTTTTCTGGTAATCGAGGTAGAAATCCTCGAGTGGCAGAACCCGCCGGCCGGCGCCGGAGCGTAATACGATCTCGGCGCCCAGCACGATGAGCCAGGGCATCGAATCGCCGATCGGCGAGCCGTTTGCGACATTGCCGCCCAGGGTGCCGGCGTTGCGTATCGGCAGCGATGCAAAACGTTGCTGCATTGCCCCGAGTTCCGGCTCGTAGTAAACGCATAGTGCGGAATAGGCGTCCTCGAGCGAAACGCCGGCGCCGATCTCGATCATCTCGTCGCGCTCTTCAATCCGCTGCAGTTCCGCTATCCGGCCCAGGTAAATGATACGGTCCAGCATACGCATTTGCTTGGTAACCCACAGGCCGACATCGGTAGAGCCGGCCAGGAGGACCGCCTGCGGAAATTCCGACCGTAAGCGAATCAACTGCGCCAGCGTAGCCGGCGCGTGAAAGTGCCGGCCGGCCGAGGAATAATCAAATTCGCCGGTGCGCCGCAAGCCCTGCAGCGCCTCGGCGACCACGGCGCGGTCGAAGCTCGCGGCGGGCAGCTCACCCATGCGTTTCGCCGCGTCGATAATGGGGCGGTATCCAGTGCAGCGGCAAAGGTTGCCAGACAGCGCCGCATCGATTTCCTTGCGTGCCGGGGGGCCTGCGTGGTCCTGTCCCGGCACTTCTCGTTTCAGGTACAGGGCCCACAGCGACATCACGAAACCAGGCGTGCAAAACCCGCATTGAGAGCCGTGGCATTCGACCATCGCCTGCTGGACCGGATGCAGGGTGTCGTCAGGCTGCCTGAGGTCTTCGACGGTGAACAAGGCTTTGCCATCAAGGGTGGGGACGAACTGTATGCAGGAATTGACGGTTTTCAGTTCCAGCTGATCGTTCCGCAGTTCGCCGATCACGACAGTACAGGCACCACAATCACCCTCGGCGCAACCTTCCTTGGTGCCAGTGCAATGCAAAGTGTCGCGCAAGTGCTGCAGGACGGTTTGCGTCGGCGCCCCGTGCTCGATGGTTTTTATCCCACCGCGATAGTAAAAACGAATTGGTTCAGACATGGTTTCAATCTTGTTTCGCACAGCGAATCGATCAAGCGCTATCGCAAAGCCGTTTTAGCCTGCGGGCGGCAGCGCCTTCAGAGACGACGGCATGTTGAGAGATTAGCATTCCCGGTATGTGGCGTTATATTAAATTACAGATGACTTATATATCGGATTTCATATCTTGCATGGCACCGCTATACCCTCGCACCTAAATTATCTCCCTGTAAATCGTCCAGTTGCGCATTTATGGTGGAATTATCTATTGCGTAAACTAAAAGTTACCGTAAAATAATGATTTATAGTAACGTCACTTGACGCGTGGCCGACACTGCGCAATCAGCACGGGACCATGATGAATGCCTCACTGGAATGGATAATCAAACAGTCGTCCGGCACTCGGTTCGAGCTAATGAACCTGCTTGCCGGCGGGACGGTGGTTTTTCTATCGGGTCTTTTGCTGCTATGCGGGTTAGTGACTATACAACTCGTGCTATCGCGCCTGCGCAAATCGCTAGCCGATCCGATCCGGGGCCTTTCCAGGATGTGCCGGGAAATTACCCGGGTCGGAGATTTTTCAATACGCGCGACGGTTGGTTCGTCACCCGATATCGGATCGCTGGCCGAAGCGATTAACGAAATGCTCGACCGGTTTCAAAGACGCGAAGCCGAGTTGCGAGCCGAAATTCATGAGAGCCGCGTGTCCGAGGCAAAACTCGGCCGGCTAGCCCATTACGATCATGTCACAACGCTGCACAACCGGCATTTTTTTGACGAGGCGCTTGGCGCAGCGGTAGCACGGTGCCGCCAGCGAAAGCAGGTTATAGCCCTCATGTATATCGACCTCGACAATTTCAAGGCGATCAACGATAGTTGCGGACATGATACAGGCGATGAATTTTTGCGCGTGGTATCGAAACGGCTTGCCAACGTGCTCCGGTCCGGCGATGTGATATCGCGTATCGGCGGCGATGAGTTTGCCATCATCCTCGAAAATATTGCTTCCGTCGCCATCGCGGTAAACGTCGCGAAAAAATGCCTGCATACCTTGTCGGAATCGATCGTGATAGGCGAGAAGGCCTTGGTTGTCAGTGCCAGTGTCGGAATCAGCACCTGTCCGGGCGACACGAATGATAGGAATGAATTACTGAAATTCGCCGATATCGCAATGTATTACGCCAAGAGCGCGGGCAAGAATACCTACTGTGTGTTCACCCCGGGAATGTTATTCACCACCGGGGCGTGGATCGAGGCGGAGCGGCGTTTTGCCTCCATGATTCCGGTTGGCAGAAAGACGCGGCAGCAGTCCTGATCAGCTAATGCCGTGTTCAGCCGCCGACCGGATGCGCGGGCGTCTGAAGAATTAATTGATAAAAACTCAGATCGAGCCAGCGGCCGAACTTGAACCCGGCTTGCCGGATGGTTCCCGCATGCGTAAAGCCGAGCGACTCATGCAGCCCAATGCTCGCGCTGTTGGTTGCATCGATCCCGCCCACCATGACGTGATAGTCATGCGCCGTTGCCAACGCGGTAAGCTGTCGCATGAGAACCAGGCCGACGCCTTTGCGGCGGTGGTCCTTATGCACATAGACTGAATGCTCGACCGTGTATTTGTATGCCGGGAAAGTGCGAAACGTGCCATAGCTCGCAAAGCCCATTAAGGTTCCCACATCATCCTCGATGCCAACCACCGGAAAGCCACCATGTTCCCGCGTTTCGAACCAGGCCACCATGCTTTCGGGCGGGCGCGGCTGGTAATCATAGAGCGCGGTCGAATTCACGATGGCATCGTTGAAGATGTCCAGAATGGCGGCGGCGTGACGGTCATGGGTACATTGGACTGGATGCATGGTTTTTCCGGGCGGTGGCTGAGACAGGCAGCCGTCAATCGGCGACATGTCGTCGGGCGGCATGTCGCCGCGAATTATAGCCTCCATCGCTTGAATCCAATTGAACGCCGCGGTGCGCCGGCGTCCGCCAGCCCACTGCGACCGGGCATCACGCGGCAAGATATTTCTTGCCGGGTCCTATGGCGCCTTAACGGTCGACGAACCGTCTTGTCCGGTCCTGGATTTCCATTGCGCGAAATCGAGCGCCTCGCCATTGAAGTTGGCAAAAATCGCCGACGCGCTCGCATAGTCGTTGAAGTCATAGGTGCCGAACTGCGCGACGGAACCGGTCCCGAAGTCACTGCTGATCCTGAAGCTTTCCTCGCCAATCGTGGAAATGAAGATGTTGCGCGAGACTGCATTGTTTCGCGTACTGCCGACCGACCCGCTTTCGACCATTTGAATATGCGCCTGACGGTTAGCTGAAAACGTATTCCCCGTAACGATATGATTGTAGCCGTTATGTATCATCATGCCATTGCCATTGCCGGAGACATGGTTGTTGGTGATTGTCACACTGTTGGCGTAGGCATCCAGGAAGATTCCCCACGCCAGCCTTTGCGCCGGTCCCGCATTCCTGATCGTGTTGCCATCGATCCGGCTGTTGAGCGCGAGCCTGTCTTCCGCAAACGAATAAAGTCCGCCGCAATCGGTAAGAACCAGGCACGCGCCATCGACCGTATTGCCGGACACGGTTGCGTCACGGAAGAAGCGGATGCCGATATAGCCGGAATTGGTGACCGCGTTATTGCGCACCTGCGATCCCACGCCGACAGGCAGATTGATCGCCGCGTGCGCATTGGTCGGCATGCCGATCGACCCGGAGCGGTCGATCCGCGAGTTCGTGATCGTCTCGCCGCCGCCGCCCCATTTCACCGCGATTGCGTCATGCCGGGAATTGCGTATGCCGGTGTCGTCCACTGCAAGCCCGCGGCCGCCCGAATTCAAGATGCCGTTTTGGGAGGAATTGACGATCTCGGTCCTGGCCACGCGAAGATTGACGGCGCCCATGGCGCGGATGCCGTTCGCGGTGCCGAAAATGCTGACATCTTCAATCGCGACGCCATTCGCATTGGTGGCATCGATCCCGCTTTCATCCGGCGCTGCCCATGCGCGGCCTTCCGGAGACTGGCCATCCGGCGTCCAGACATAAAGCCTTCCGCCGCTGACGGCCCATTCGCCCGGTTCGTCGAGCATCCAGAGTTTTCCCTCGACGTAAAAGTCCGGCGTTCCGCCTAGCGCATAGCCATCGAAATTCAAGTCGGAGGACGGCGCAAGAGTCATCATGCCATCGGCGTAAGCGCTGATCTTCCGCTGCTCGATTGCCCATTCAAACGGCCGGAATACCAACGTGGCGCCGGCCAGGTCCGAATTGGGCATTGTGTAGGAAAGACTGCCGGTGGAGGTAGCGGTGGGCTTTGCCCAGGTTTGATCGCGATTCGGCCAGTGGGCAAGTGTAATCGGTTGCGCATCAATCACTACCTGCGCGGGGTTAAAGGAAACCGGGGCTGAATAGACATTGCCCTGGTGCCGGGTCCATCCGGTAACCGATTGTCCGACAGTTAACACTGCCTTGCCGCAGGTTCCGCTGGTCTTGACGGTGACATTTGTCTTGCGTTGCAAGTCCAGGGTACCCTGGTAAACTGTTCCGCATTGCAGCTCTACGATACTGCCGTCGGCGATTTCGGTAGGCATGGGCAATACGGGCCACGACAGGACCGGAGCGAACGCGGGTACCGGATCTTGTACCGACGGCGCCGGCGTTGCAACCGGAGTCGTCGGCGTGCCGGAGGCCGAACCGGGCACTGTTGCGGCGCTTGGGGCTGCGGCATCCGGCGATCCTGAGCCGCCGCCGCCGCCGCATCCTGCAATGAATAAACTGAGAGAAAAGGTTAGTGCAAATGGCTTGATCAGCCGGGACGATTGTTTTTTTTTCATCACTGGACGCCGCAGCGCCGATCCTATGGCAAGTATGCTATGAGTTTGCCTGGTGTGAAATAGTTCCAGTTGTAATCGCTTTTCCTTATTTAAGCTGCGTGAAATAACCGGTTTGACGCAAGAAGCGTGCATTTCCCTGTTTGCGTAAAGTAAGAGACTATCCGTGCGGCTGCGGCGGCAGGCCTTTCAGATAGAGGTGAAGCGCGCGCATGTCCGTTTCGTTCATCTCCCGCAGTGAGTCGAACGGCATCACTTTAATGGCTGATCCATCGGGCCGCGTGCCGGTCTTGAACATCTTGATGAACGTATCCGCGTCGGCGTAGCGGCCATGACGGAATCCTTGCCTGATGTCAGGTTGGCGGCAGGCGGCCAGTGCGGCGGACTGCCCGGGATCTTACCGCCGGACAGTCTGGCGCCATGGCATCCCAGACACATATTGGCCACGCAAGCGCCGTGCGCGGTCGTGATGCCATCGGGGACCGGGGGTTGCGGCGGCAGCGTGTGATCGATCTTTGCCGCCGCATCCTTGATCACGCCGAAGCCGTACATTGCACGTACCGGCATCGGCAACTCCATCACGCGGCCGCTGCCTGAAACCGGCGACAGGCTTTTTACATAAGTGATCAGCGCCGCCAGGTCCGCATCGGTAAACCGGTTGTAATCTTCACTGGGCATGATCATCAGCGGCCGGCCTTTCGGGTTGACGCCATGCCGGATCGTGCGGACCCAGTCCGCGTTTGAATAGGATGCAACGACATTGCCGGTTCCGGGGCTGATATTGGGACCTGCGACGCGCAAGCCGCCATCGTTGATGAACATGCGGCCGATAAGGATTTTTTGTTGGATACGGTTTCGATTTGAAGCGCTCCAGGGTGGGTTGAGGGTTTATGTCCTATCGGGCCGTGGATTGGAGGGTGGGCCATTGTCCGGGCGTGGCTGCCCCGGTCTGTACTTCGAAAGAGCAGGCTAAAAACCATGCCCGGGTTTTCGCTGACTCAGTCGCGCGAACTGACCTTCCTGAGCGTCACGTCATAACTACAGCGCCGCCCGTTCAACAGAAACGTCATGACCCCGTCCTGCTGTCTGGTGGACATGGCATTCAATTCCCATTCCTTGAAATTCATTACGATATCCTGTTCGGAGTTCGCAATGCCTCGTATGGATGAAGCCATCGTGCCCGCAGAAGCGGTGCCTTCGATTTCCTTACCCCGCACGCTAAGCGAGACGTCCGCGTCAGGACAGGAAATCGCCGAGCCGCTCCTGACCGTGCCGGTGCCTGCCCAGCGCCCGTCCAAAAGAACGTCGGCGAGGGCAGGAGCGGACATCAGCAGCATGGCGGCGATAATCGTGGTTTTCATTTTTCTCCTGGTAAAGGCAAGACGGCATGAGAGGCAAGACCGTGCAATGGCACGCCCGCAATTGCCGAAGACAGCCGCTGGAACCCCATTTTATTCGCTGTCGCGAAATTGTATATATCGCCATGACGCCCGGCCGCGATACAATTCATTGCCGAATTGTATTCAGCATGCAAATACAGGAAACCAATAGCCAATGGGTAAACTCAGTACGCACGTTCTCGATATCACTCAAGGCAAGCCAGGCGCCGGCGTCAGCATCGAACTATACCGGCTCGACGGCGGTGCCAGGACGCTGCTGCGCAACACATGCACCAATTTGGATGGCCGGTGCGATGCGCCGCTGTTGCAAGGGGAAGAAATGCGTGCCGGGCAGTATGAATTGGTCTTCGGCGCCGGCGATTATTTCACAAGCCAGGGCGTGGCCCAGGCAGAACCGCGCTTCATCGACCGCGTTACAATCGCATTCGGCATCGCCGAACCGGACCAGAATTATCACGTGCCGCTGGTAGTCTCACCTTGGGCATACTCGACATATCGGGGTAGCTGAAGCAGGCTGGCTGACTTGCCGGAGTGATTGCGCGGCGTCCCGGTGCGGCCGGAAAACCGGTCATCCGATGTCAGACGCCCGATACCATTCCTGTCCGCTTTCCTGCATTGCCAAAGCGGTAACCCTGTAACTTTAGAACAGACCAGTTAAGATGAATGACATGGAAGCGCGTCTAAGGCTTGTCAGCATTACCAAAAAATACCCGACCGTCGTGGCCAACGACGGCATCAACCTGACTGTATTGCCGGGTGAAATTCATGCCGTGCTGGGCGAAAACGGCGCCGGCAAATCGACGCTGATGAAAATCATCTACGGTGCGGTCAAGCCGGATGCGGGAAAGATTTACTGGAATGGAGAGGAAGTCCACATCGCCAATCCCGCCGCCGCGCGCCAGCTCGGCATCGCGATGGTGTTCCAGCATTTCTCGCTGTTCGATACACTCACCGTTACCGAAAATATCGCGCTCGGATTAGCCAAAAATACACGGCTCGATGAACTGGAACAGCGCATAGCGGCCACCGCAAGCCAATATGGGCTCGCGCTGGAACCGCAGCGCCATGTGCACACCCTGTCCGTCGGCGAGCGCCAGCGCGTCGAAATCGTACGCGCCTTGCTGACTAATCCGCAACTGCTGATCCTGGACGAGCCGACCTCGGTTTTGACGCCGCAAGCGGTCGACAAGCTGTTTGAAACCCTGCGCAAGCTGGCGTCCGAAGGTTGCAGCATTCTCTACATTAGCCACAAGCTCGACGAGATCCGTGCCTTGTGCCATACCTGTACGGTGATGCGCGCCGGTAAAGTGACCGGCACCTGCGACCCGCGCCAGGAAACCGCGGCGAGCCTGTCGCGCATGATGATCGGTGCCGACCTGCCCGTTATCAAGCCAACCAGTCATGCCGCCGGCCCGGTGATGCTTGCGGTCGATCGCCTCAGCCTGCCGAAAAGCCATCCATTTGCGACCGAGTTGCATGACATTTCATTTGAGCTGCGTGCGGGCGAGATTCTCGGCGTCGCCGGCGTGTCCGGCAACGGGCAGCAGGAATTACTGGCCGCCCTGTCCGGCGAAGATCCGCGCGCGGCGCCCGCCGCCGTCCTGCTGGACGGCCAGCCGGTCGGCCGCCTCAACGCGGCGCAACGGCGCGAGAAGGGCCTCGGTTTCGTGCCGGAAGAACGTCTCGGGCGCGGCGCCGTGCCGGAAATATCCCTGGCCGGCAATGTACTGCTGTCGCACCAGGACGCGAGCACCATTCGTGGAGGGCTGATCAGGACTTCCGCCATTACATCGCTTGCATCGGCGATCATCCGGCGCTTCAATGTCAAGGCCGGCGGACCGCAGGCGCCGGCCCGCAGCCTGTCGGGCGGCTATTTGCAAAAATTCATTGTCGGCCGCGAGATCATGCGCAAGCCGCGCGTGGTGCTGATAGCTCAACCGACCTGGGGCGTGGATGTAGGCGCCGCCGCGCAGATTCGCGCTGAACTGATCGCGATGCGCGACGCCGGCTGCGCAGTGCTGGTGATTTCCGAAGAACTGGATGAACTGTTTGAAATATCGGACCGGCTGATGGTCATCGCAAAAGGACGCATGCATTCCGCCATTCCAACCGCGGAGGCGACCAGGGATCAGATCGGCATATGGATGAGCGGCCTGTGGGACCCTGATGCCCTGTCTTCACCGCTGGCGGCGGCGGAGGCGGCGAATGCTTAGGCTGGAGGCTCGCGCAACGCCTTCGCGCCTGATGTCCTACGCCTCGCCGTTGCTGGCCGTGCTGCTGACCACGCTGTTCGGCGCAATCCTGTTTGCCCAGCTGGGCAAGGACCCGCTGGCCGGCCTGGCGGTTTTTTTCTGGGAACCGATAAAGAACCTGCGCGGCTGGACCGAGATCGGCGTCAAATGCACGCCGCTGATCCTGTGCGCAGTCGGTTATGCGATCTGTTATCGCGCCTCCATCATGACGATCGGCGCCGAAGGCATGCTGGTTGCCGGTGCCTTGGCCGGCGGCGGCATTGCCCTGGTGCTCGATCAGGGCAGCGGGGGCGGCGCCGGATCGATTGCGCTTATCATAATCGCCGGCATGTTGGGCGGCATGGCATGGGCTTCCATCACCGCGCTTCTGAAGGATAAGTTCAACACCAATGAAATCCTGGTGTCGCTGATGCTGGTCTATATCGCCCAGCTATTGCTGAGCTATTTGGTCACCGGCCCATGGCGCGATCCGAAAGGGTTCAATTTCCCGCAATCGAAAGCGTTCTCGGAAGGGTTCCTGCTGCCGATGCTGGTGCCGGGCACCCGGCTTAACCTCGGCTTTCTGATGGCGATCGCCGTCACGGCCGCCAGCTGGGTGTTCCTGAGTCGCAGCTTCAGCGGCTTCCGCCTGCAGGTGGGCGGCATGGCGCCGCTGGCGGCCCGGTATGCCGGGTTTTCCCAGCGTACGGCGCTGTGGACCGCACTGCTGATCAGTGGCGCGGCTGCCGGGCTGGCCGGTGTAATCGAGGCGATCGGACCGGTCGGCCAGCTGACCGGAACGATGTCCCCCGGTTACGGCTTTGCGGCGATCATCGTGGCTTATGTCGGGCGCCTGCATCCGGTCGGCATCCTGTTTTCGAGCTTTATCATGGCGCTCTTTTATATCGGTGGCGAACTGGCGCAGTCGCGTCTCGGCCTACCCAATGCAATCACCGGCGTGTTCCAGGGAATGCTGCTGTTTTTCCTGCTCGGTGCCGACATTTTGATTGCCTATCGCATTCGCTGGAGGAAATAAGGTTGGATACTTTTCTGATGATCCTGGCCCCGGCCCTGGCGGCAACCATCAATGCCGGCACGCCGCTGATGCTGGCGGCGTTCGGCTTGCTGGTGAACGAAAAGGCGGGCGTCCTCAATCTCGGCGCGGAAGGTATGATGCTGATCGCCGCAATCGCCGGCTTTGCGGTGACGACCAGTTCCGGCAGCGCCACGCTGGGGTTCGCCGCCGGTGCGCTGGCCGGCATGGGCGCCGCGGCATTCTTCGGCATGATGGTGCTGTGGCTGGACACGAATCAGTATGCCACCGGCCTGGCCCTGTCGATTTTCGGCGCCGGCCTGTCCGCATTCATCGGCATTCCCTATACCGGCCTGAGCCTGAAGTCGACCAAGCTTGCCATCCCGCTGCTGTCCGACCTGCCGTTCGTCGGGCAAGTCCTGTTCAGTCATCATCCGATGGTCTACATCGCGCTTCTTATTTGTGCAGCGCTGGCCTGGTTCCTGATGCGTTCACGCACCGGTCTGGTGCTTCGGGCGGTGGGAGAGTCGCCCGAATCGGCTCATGCGCTTGGCTATGACGTGCGCATGATCCGCCTCTGCGCGGTCTTGTTCGGCGGCGCCTGCTGCGGCCTGGCCGGCGCTTACCTGGCGCTGGTGTACACGCCAATGTGGCAGGAGGGGATGACCGCCGGCAAGGGCTGGATCGCGCTTGCCCTGACCACGTTCGCCTGCTGGAAACCGTGGCGCGTCGCGGCTGGCGCCTATCTTTTCGGCGGTGTGACCATTCTTCAGCTTAACCTGCAGGGATTGGGCGTCGCGGTGCCGCCGCAGATCATGGGCATGCTGCCTTATGTCGCGACGGTCGTGGTGCTGGTGCTGATATCGCGCAATCCCGACTGGATCCGGTTGAATATCCCGGCATCGCTGGGCCGGAATTTCAATCCGAATGCGGTATGAGTCCTCACAAGTTGTCACGATATGGCGTGGAATTTGCTATATGGTAATTGTTTGAAGCAGTAGTAAAATTCAGGATTGTTTTTGGAATATCACTTTTGGAGACTGTATGTTCGATTTAAAAAGACGGGGCACGTTAAAAGCCGGCTTGCTGGTATTTGCATCAGCCATGCTGATGGCCGGCTGCAGCAAGAAAGAAGAAGCCAAACCGGCCGAGACGCCAGCGCCGGCGGCGGCGCCGGCCGCCGCCAAGGCCGAGCCTTTGAAAGTCGCCTTTGTTTATATCGGACCGACCGGCGACGCCGGCTGGACCTTTGCGCACGACAATGCGCGGAAAGCGGTTGAAGCGGCCTTCGGCGACAAGATCAAAACCACCTTCGTCGAGAAGGTGCCGGAAGGCGCCGATTCCGAACGCGTATTCCGCGATCTGGCGTCGCAGGGCAACAAGCTGATATTCGGCACGACTTTCGGCTACATGGAGCCGATGCTGAAAGTGGCGAAAGAATTTCCGGACGTGAAATTCGAGCATGCCACCGGCTACAAGACCGCGCCCAACATGGCGGTATATGAAACCAAGACGTTCGAGGGTGCCTACCTTGCCGGCATCGTGGCCGGCAAGACCACCAAGACCAACAAGCTCGGCGTGGTCGGTTCATTCCCGATTCCCGAAGTGATCCGCAACATCAACGCCTTCACGCTCGGTGCGCAATCGGTCAATCCGAAGGTGACGACGCGTGCGGTCTGGATTTCGAGCTGGTTCGACCCGGCCAAGGAACGCGATGCCGCAATGACCATGATCGGGCAGGGCGTGGACGTGCTGATTCAGAATACCGACTCGCCCGCGACCCTGCAGGCGGCGGAAGAAAAAGGCGTTCATGCGTTCGGCTGGGATTCCGACATGTCGGCGTTCGGATCGAAGGCACACCTCGGTTCGGCCATCATTGACTGGGTACCGTACTACACGCAATCGATCCAGTCGGTGCTGGACGGCACCTGGAAGAATGGCGAAACCTGGTGGGGTGTGAAAGAGAAATCAATCGACCTGGTAAAAATCAATGCGTCGGTGCCGGAAGACGTCAAGAAACTGGTTGATGACAAGAAAGCGGCGCTGGCCGCCGGTTCCACGCACGTCTTTATGGGCCCGATCGTCGACCAGTCCGGCAAGGAAGTTGCCGCCGCCGGCAAGGAACCTGAGATCGGGATGCTGAAGGGGATGAACTTCTACGTCAAGGGCGTCGAAGGTTCGATTCCGAAGTAAGCGCTGTGCCATGGTAGAGGGCTGTCCGCATTCAGGGCAGCCCTTTTTTTGTGGGCATTGTTTTGGAGAGCATTGTTTTGAAGATCCGGTATGACACCGATCAGTGAGCGCGACATGCGCTATTTGCGCCGGGCCATGGAGGTTGCGGAACAGTCGAAGGCACGCGGATGCCACCCGTTCGGTGCTATCGTGGTTGATGAAAATGATCAAATCGTGGTCGAAGCCGGTAACAATTCCCTGCCGCCCAATGGCGATCCGACCCAGCATGCGGAGCGCGTCGCGGCAGCCGGAGCAGCCGGCAAACTCGCGCCCGAAGCGCTTGCGCGGGCGACGCTTTATACCAGCGCAGAACCGTGCGCGATGTGCGCCGGTGCGATTTACTGGTGCAATATCGGTCGGGTAGTGTACGTTATGTCTGAAGAAAAGCTGCTGGAACTGACCGGCAATCATCCCGAGAACCCGACGCTTTCGCTGCCATGCAGGGAAGTGTTCGCGCGCGGGCAGCGCATGGTGGAAGTGGTCGGACCGGTAGACGAATTGGTGGAAGAGGCCGCGCAGCCGCATGTCGGCTTTTGGTGATGTTTAATTTTTCGCATCAGCCACCATCGCTTATCCACGCTAAATGAAATGAAGAAATGTCATGACAATCGATCCTGTGCTTTTGAATGACTGGCACCCGGTCGCCGCTGCCTCCAGCCTGGCTGGCGGCACGATGCAGCCGGTGCAGTTGCTGGAACATGAATTAATCGTGTGGCGCGACGCCGATGGCGCAGTGCACGCCTGGGATGATCGTTGTCCGCATCGAGGTGCCAGGCTATCGCTCGGACGTGTCGAAAACAATCGCGTTGTGTGCGGCTATCACGGCTGGCAGTTCGATGCGGGCGGCCAGTGCCGGCTGCAGCCGGCGCATCCGCGCGACGTGCCGCCGAAAGCCGCGTGCGCCCATCGCTATCAAGCGCGGGAAGCATATGGCATGGTATGGGTCTGCCTCGGCGAGCCTGCGCGCGACCTGCTGCCTTTCCCGGAATATCACGACGAGCGCCTGCGCAACGTGCTATGCGGCCCGTACCCGGTGAATGCCTGCGGTCCGCGGATTATCGAAAACTTTCTGGACATGGCGCATTTCGCGTTCATCCATACGGGGGTGCTGGGCGACCTCGAGCATACCGAGGTGCCCGACTACAAGGTGTCGCCATACGACGACGGCCAGGGACAGCGCGGCATGCAGGGCGTGATCGCGACCGGGTGCTTTGCCTATCAACCGGTATCGAATATATTGGCCAAGGATGGCACCATGGTCGAATACACGTACCGGGTGGTGCGCCCCCTTACAGCGATCCTGACCAAACTGCCGGCGAACATGGAAGGGTTTGCCGAAGCGATCAGCCTGCATGTGCAACCGGTCACGGAAGAACAGTGCAATGCCTGGATCATCGTGGCGATGACGAACACGGTCTCGACCGAAGAGGAAACACGTGCTTTTCAGGACCAGATCTTCAAACAGGATCTGGCGATCCTCGAATCGCAGCGTCCGAAGCGTGTGCCGCTCGAGCCCGGCATCGAAGTGCCGCAGCGTGCCGACCGTCTCTCGGCGGCATATCGGCGCATGCTGAAGGAGCTTGGCTTGCGTTACGGCGTGTTGTAGCGCGAACGGGCCACGGCGGTTTGCCGTCGTGGCCCGTGGGATGACGCAGATGGCGGATCAGGTGCGTTGTTCCTGGAATACGCAATAGCCCGGGCGCATTGTGGCGATGCGCCCGACCGGCCGAATCTTCAACAGGTATGTTACATCTGTCCGGCAAAGTGACGCAGCTCGGACGCCAGATTCGGTGCGATGGAGTCGCACTGGTTCGCCATCCGGTAAAGTTCTTTCAGGCTCTTGACTCTGCCGCGCGGCGAAACTTCCCGCGGGGCGGGTGCAGCTGGCTGTTCGGCTTTGACTGCCAGCAAGGCAGCAATCAGTGTACGCGTAGCGCTCCCGACATTCGATACATAGGTACGAACGGCGCCCGGATGAGAAGTGGACGAATGTTGCGAAATTGTTATTGAAGACATGTTCAACTCCTGTAACCATATGATATGTGTACAGTATAAAAATACGGTATTCATAACGCCAATTTTGAATCCGGATAGCCCTTATATCGTACGCACATATCACTGGCACGCAATACCCGTGAAGTATCGGCCAGTCACAGGTCAATGCGAGAACGTGGCGTTCACGCCTTAGCGGCGCGCGGTTTTAGCAAGACAGATCACACAAAAGTTACCCCGCCATCTTCTAGCGGCAATGTGCGGATGCGTTTGCCGGTCAGCCTGAACACCGCATTGGCGATCGCCGGCGCAACCAGCGGCACGCCGGCTTCGCCGATGCCGCCCGGCTTGTCGCCGCCGCCGGTCAGCGCAACCGCGATCGGCGGCACTTCATTCATGCGCGGAATAGGGAAGTCGTGGAAGTTGGTTTGCTCGACACGCCCGTTCTTCACGGTGATCTTGGCGCGCAGCGCGCTGATCAGGCCGGTGACGGCGCCGCCTTCTATCTGTGCGATGACCTGGTCGGGATGCACCCGGATGCCGCAGTCGACCGCATAGGTCAGCTTCTCCAGTTTTACCTTGTCGGGGCCGCCGGACACCTCGGCGATCAGGGCGACATGTGTTTGATAGCACGCCATCGACGCTACGCCGAAGGCCCGGCCGCTGGCCGGGCGGGCATGGTAGCCGGCATTGCGCGCCGCCCGTTCAAGCACCGCCTGCTGGCGCGGCAGTTTCTGGAGCATTGCGATCCGAAACGCCAGCGGGTCCTGTTGCGCCGCATGCGCCAGCTCATCGACAAAGCTTTCGATCGCCCAGGCATTGTTTGCGTTACTGATCGAGCGCCAGTAGCCGACGCGAATGCCGACCGCCTGGATAATCGTGCGCAGGTCGAGGTTGGGAATATCGTAGGTGAGATTTTTTATCCCTTCATCCATGAGATCGTCGATGCCGCCCTTTACCGTTTCGCGTGACAGACGCTGGGTGACCGATGGTGAAATCATGGTGTGCATTAATGCCGACACGCGATTGCCTTCGACAACGGCGCGCAGCAGGTGGACACTCGGCGGCCGGTAGTAGTCATGGGTGGTGTCGTCCTCGCGCGACCAGATCAGCTTGATCGGGGTGCCGGGCAGAGATTTTGCGATAGTCACCGCCTGCTGAACGAAATCGACTTCAATCCGGCGGCCGAATCCACCGCCGATGAATTGCGAATGGATGCGCACCTTTTCAGCCTTTACCCCGGCGACTCTGGCGGCTGCCTGTTGCGCGCCTTGGGGATATTGCGTGCTCGCCCAGACATCGACCGTGCCATCGGCGCCGACACGGGCCAGGCAGTTTTGCGGCTCGAGGGTGGCGTGCGCCAGCATCTGCACGCGGTAGCTTGCTTCAAATGGCAAGGCGCTGGCGAAGACCGCGGCCGGATCGCCCGCATGCCTGACTACCGCGTAAGCAGGATTGCCCGCCGCGCGATCGAGTGCCGCAAAAATGGCTTCCGTATCGAGCTTGGCTGCCGGCCCTTCATCCCACTTGATCCTGAGGTCGGCCAGCGCCGATTTCGCGGTCCAGTAATGGTCGGCCACCACGGCGACGCCTTCGCCGATATTGACCACTTTGCGCACGCCGGGCCGCTGCCGCGCCGCGCCGGCGTCGAATGAAGCAACCTTCCCGCCCAGGACCGGGCAGGCGGCGAGAGCCGCATAGAGCATTCCCGGTTGCCCGACGTCATGGCCGAACAGGGTCTGGCCGCGCGCCTTGTCGGCGCCGTCAAGTCGTGCCAGCGGCTTCCCGATCACCGTGAATTTGCTCACCGGTTTCAGCGGCACATGCCTGGGCAGCGGCTGTTTCGCCGCGGCGGTTGCCAGTTCGCCATAGCTCAGCGTTTGCTTGCCATGAATCACGGCGCCATTTTCGGCGCGGCACTCCGCCGCCGGTACTTTCCACTGTATTGCCGCAGTATTCACCAGCATCACCCGCACCGCGGCGCCGGCGTAGCGCAGCGGTTCCCACGCATCGCAAATGCTGGTACTGCCGCCGGTAATCTGCGCACCCAGCATCGCGTTCTCATAGGCCGGGTTGACCGGCGCGTGTTCGACGCCGACTTGCAGCGGATCCACCGCCAGCTCTTCGGCAACGAGCATCACGAGCGAGGTGTACACATCCTGGCCCATCTCATTGCGCGGGCAGACGATGCTGATCGCGCCTTCGGGCGTCAGCCTGACCCATGCGTTCGGTTCAATCCGGCTTGCGGAAAGTCCGGTCGGACCGGGCGTCTCCGCGTCGTCGGACGGACCGTAGCGGCAGCCAGCCAGCAAGCCCCCGCCGACCAGGGCAGTCACCTGGAGAAATTTTCGCCGCGTCAGATCGAAACGTTTGTTCATTTGGCCACTTTCAATTTTCTGGCGGCGTCATGGATGGCGATACGGATGCGCGGGTAGGTTCCACACCGGCATAAATTGCCTTGCATGGCATCATCGATGTCAGCGTCGGTCGGTTCCGGGATGCGGCTCAACAGTGATGCCGCCGCCATCACCTGGCCTGACTGGCAATAGCCGCATTGGGGCACCTGGAACTTGTCCCAGCTTCGCTGCACCTGTTGACCGACCCGGCCGGACAATCCTTCAATAGTGGTGATGCTGCGGCCGATGATTGCGCCAATCGGCATCACGCAGGAGAGCGTTGCCACGCCATCCATATGCACGGTACAGGCCCCACACAGTGCCGCTCCGCAACCGAACTTGGTGCCGGTCATGCCGAAATTATCGCGCAATGCCCAAAGCAGCGGCGTATCGGGCGGGGCTTCAACGGTGACTGTTTTGCCATTCAACTGAAATGTCGACATATGGGCTCCTGGAGCAAGAGCATTGCGAGGCCGGGAAGACCGGCAGGTCCGTGAGCGGATACCGAAAAGGCCGGCCATGGCGCGCAGGCAAGCGCGGCACGGCGTTTAACGCGCAAAAGCGATGCCAGCCACACGGCTTGGGCATGATGAGCGACAATAATTGTACCCGGTCCAAGGAGGCATGACCTAAAAGAGAGGGATATCCTGCCTAAGGATATCCGCTCGGCTTGCACCAGCATGGCTATACGCGTCCCCGCTAAAATCAAATATTGCCCCCGGCATTGTGCGATCCTTTTCGGATACCTGCCTCTTTACGCCATACCGAAGTGAATCCGGATCAAATCAACAGAGTAAGAAATCATGGATCTGCAATTGACGAACAAATAGGCCCCGGTCGCCGGGCGCACTGCCGGGGTCGGCCATGCGACCGCCGCGGCGCTTGCACGGGAAGGACCGCGTTTTGGATCGCGCGGCGCAAGCGCACGCTTGAACCGGTCGGGGTCCGGCGCTTAGGGGACTTCGAAAGGGGTTTCCCGCGAAATCAAGGTAAGTCAATAACAAGATCGGGAATGAAGCGCGGGTTTTCCCAATCCAGTACCTCTAACGATGCGGCGTTCTTGTAGTTAAGCGCGTAACCGCGGGGATTCGCGATGACGCGCGTTCCATCGACCTGGTAGTCAAAGCTATCGTGCACATGACCGTGAATCCAGAGATCCGCCTTCCGGACCAGCGGCGTCAAATCGCTTACAAAAGCGGGATTCAACCGGCTTTCGGCGAAGCGCGGATGAATGGACCTGGCATGTGGCGCATGATGGGTGATGACGACCGTGGCGCCGTCGAACGGTTCTTCGAGCTTGCTTTCCAGCCAGGTGCGCGACTGCGCGTGCATCCATGCCGCGTCGCGCGCGGTAAGGAGACCTTCGTCGGTTCGAATCAGACGATGGTCATTCAGGCATTTTTCGGCCTCCTCCATTGCGCCAAGCGTCTCTTGCGGAATGAGGCGGTAGTCGGTCCACATGCAGCATCCTAAGAATCGCACGCCATCCTGCACATATACGTCGCATTCGAGATAGTGCACATTGGTACCGGCAGAGGCCAGGCGCATGGCACGCACCGTCTCGCCATAATGCGCGCCATACGGCTCATGATTGCCATGTACATAAATTACCGGCGCTTGCCAATCCCGGAACGCTGCAATCGCGCGCGTATGCCGATGGATGTCGCCGGCGATTACCAGCACATCGGCATCGGTGCGCCCGATAGCGCGATAGTCCGGAAATCTGTGTTCCAGGAAGTCGAGATGGAGGTCGGAAGCGATCTGGATTTTCATCGGCGGTGGTTGCTTGCAGGTTAGAGCGGGTGAACATGAGCGGGTAGTGCCGGAATCATATCGCCATTCTGTCGGGGCGGTATGTTTTTACTCCGCGCGTGCGTTATAGTTTCTTGGCATGAATACAGAAGTACATTTCAGCGCGACACTGCGCTACCGGCATTTCCCGCTGATATCGAAAGGAAGATTCTCACCATGAGCACCGGACAAGTCCACTTGAGTATCACTGAACACACTGCCGCAATCTTGATCGATCGCCCCGAGGCGCGCAATGCGATGACCTGGGCGATGTACGAAGAGCTGGGAAAAATCTGTACTGCGATCAGCAGCAACCCGGCGATTCGCGTGGCGACGATACGCGGTGCGGGCGGTGAAGCATTTGTCGCAGGAACCGACATCGAACAGTTTCGCGCATTTGAAGGCGGCGAAGACGGTATCAATTATGAAAAGACCATCGATGCGATGATTTCGCAAATCGAGGCACTTCCGATGCCGACGGTTGCCCTAATCGAAGGGTGGGCGATCGGGGGCGGCCTGGCGATTTCCGCAGCCTGCGATTTTCGCATCGCCACGCCCACCGCATTATTTGGTGTGCCGATTGCCCGAACGCTGGGCAACTGCCTGTCGATGGCGAATTACGCGCGCGTTGTCGCCGCTTTCGGACCGGCGCGTGCAAAAAAAATGCTGTCCCGGCCGCCGCAGCCGCCGGCGGCATGTGGCTGTTCCTGACCATGCGCTTTTGCGTCGGCCGTCTGGCTCATACCGCCAGGAGCGTGAACCATGTCGCGGAAATGCTCGTTACATCGGCGCTAATACCGCCGCTGGCGGTGTTCTGGCGGATCGCCGGCGCGATCCGGTTCCGCGCGGCGCTATTCTAGGGCCATGCCGATGCGCCGCCTCAAAATCCTCACCTGGCATACCCATGGCAGCTATCTC
>JAQGMO010000034.1 GCA_028292315.1 Herminiimonas sp.
GCTCCAGGACTGAGCGCGACGCCCACCCTTTTTATTTTTTCAAGCCTGACCCGATATGACTGAACCACTTCCACTTCGCCTTTCCAAACGTATGTCCGAACTTGGCCTTTGCTCGCGGCGCGAAGCGGATGACTGGATCGCGCGCGGCTGGGTGCGGGTTGACGGGGTCGTGGTATCCGAGCTCGGCAGCAAGGTGTTGCCGAGCCAGAAAATCACGGTGGAGCGGCAGGCCAGCGCGCAGCAGGCGAAGCGCGTCACGATCCTGCTCAACAAACCGATCGGTTATGTCAGCGGCCAGGCCGAGGATGGATACAAGCCGGCGGTTGTGCTGGTCACGCCGGAAAACCGCTGGCAGGAAGACCGCGCACCGCAGCGCTTCCACGGCAGCCAGTTGCGCAGCCTGGTGCCGGCCGGGCGACTCGACATCGATTCGCTCGGCTTGCTGGTGCTGACCCAGGACGGCCGGGTTGCCAAACAGTTGATCGGACAGGATACCTCGATCGAGAAGGAATACCTGGTGCGCGTGCAATATGCCAAGCCGGGCAGACTGCCCGACGCCGACCTGAAGCGGCTCAATCACGGGCTGACGATGGATGGCAAAAAGCTGCTGCCGGCCAAAGTGCACTGGCAAAACGAAGATCAGCTCAGTTTCGTGCTGCGCGAGGGGAAAAAGCGGCAGATCCGCCGCATGTGTGAAATCGTCGGGCTGAAGGTGCTGGGGCTCAAGCGGGTGCGGATCGGACGGGTTACGCTGGGGGATTTGCCGATCGGGCAATGGCGCTATCTGGGCGAGGACGAGCAGTTTTAGGAGTCATTTCAGCTGGATTCCACCTTGTAACTGCCCGAATAATGCGGATTCCCGCGATCTCGCGTGTAATTGCCCGGGTCCTTGCCTTCCGGTATGGCTGTAATGTGGCTTGAGGCTTGAGGCTGGAGGTTGGCGCCACGGTTCGGGTCGGCACGACCGGCTTGCCGCCTCGCGCACACCTAGTCGTCGCCTGCGTCCATCCCTGGAAACAGAATATCCGTATAACCGAAGCGTGAAAAATCCTTGATCCGCATCGGATAGAGAATCCCGGCCAGATGATCGCATTCATGCTGCACCACCCGTGCATGAAACCCGTGAACCTCGCGCTCGAATGGTTTGCCGAACTGATCGAAGCCGCGGTAATGCAGGCTGGACCAGCGCGGCACCACGCCGCGCAAACCGGGCACCGACAGGCAGCCTTCCCAATCCTCTTCGGTGTCTTCCGATAAAGGCGTCAGCACAGGGTTCAGCAATATTGTTTCCGGCACCGGATCCGCATCGGGATAACGAGGGTTGTCCCGGAAACCGAAAATGACCAGTTGCAGATTGACGCCGATCTGCGGCGCCGCGAGCCCGGCGCCATTGGCTGCGTGCATGGTGTCGAACATATCCGCAATCAATGCATCCAGTTCCGGCGTACCGAATTCCTTCACCGGTTCCGCCTGCAGCAGCAACCGCGGATCGCCCATCCTTAGTATGTCTCTTATGCTCATTTCATTTTCTTCAGATATTCCGCAAATTCCTTGCCGGTTTCCGGATGCCGCAATCCCATTTCGAGGGTGGCTTTCAGGTAGCCAAGCTTGGAGCCGCAATCAAAGCGCTGGCCGCGATACCGGTAAGCCAGAACCGGATCGGTGCGCATCAGGGCTGCAATGCCATCGGTCAGCTGGATTTCACCGCCGGTGCCCTTGCCGAGGTTTTCCAGGCAGGCGAAGATCCGGCTGCTCAGCACATACCGCCCGACCACCGCCAGTGTCGACGGCGCGTCTTCCGACGCCGGCTTTTCGACGATGCCGTTCACGCGCTCGAGCCGGTCACGGTACGGCGTTGCGCTGACGATACCGTATTGCCTGGTCTCGGCAAGCGGCACATCCTGAACCGCCAGGATGCTCGCCTCTTCGCGCTCGAACATTTCCGTCATCTGGGCCAAAACCGCTTGCCCGCCGGGCTCGGCATCCATGAAATCATCCGCCAGCAACACCGCGAACGGCTCATTGCCCACCACCGGCCGCGCGCATAGCACCGCATGCCCGAGGCCGAGCGGGGCGGACTGGCGGATATAGATGCAGTTGATATGTTTTGGGATTACGTTCTGCACCATGTCGAGCAACCGGTTTTTCCCGGCCGCCTCGAGCTCCGACTCCAGTTCGTACGCTTTATCGAAATGATCCTCGATCGCGCGCTTGTTGCGGCCAGTGATAAAGACCATTTCAGTGATCCCCGCCGCCACCGCTTCCTCCACCGCATACTGGATCAGCGGCTTGTCGACGATAGGCAGCATTTCCTTGGGCTGCGCCTTGGTCGCAGGGAGGAAACGACTGCCTAATCCGGCAACCGGGAAAACCGCTTTCGTGATTTTTTTCATGGCACTATCCTGATTCCTTAATCTTGCGCTCACACGCATATAAACATCTACGCCGATTGCCGGCTAGAACTTTTACTCAGCTGCAACTATAAATGCCAGCCATTGTTGTTCGGTCATCACATTCAATCCTAGCTCTCGCGCCTTTTTTTCCTTCGAGCCGGCGCCGGGGCCGACGATTACAAAGTCGGTTTTAGCCGAAACCGACCCCGCCACGTTGGCGCCGAGCGCTTCGGCCTGCGCTTTCGCCTCATTACGGCTCATCGTTTCCAGGCTGCCGGTAAATACGACAGTCTTGCCGGCAATCGGCGAACTGGCCAAGGGCCGCTCGAAATCCGTTACCGTCACCAGCGCCGGCCGGTCCTTGGCCGAACCGGTGAGCGCATCGAGCACCTCGCGATTATGCGGCTCTGCGATGAATGCAAGGATATCGTCCACCATACTGGTACCGAGGCCATTGATGGAGAGCAGATCGGCGTACGCCGCGCTGTCCCGGTCTTGCGCGTGCTCCATGCATTCGCGCCAATGCGCCAATGTCAGGTAATGCCTGGCAAGAAGTCGTGCGGTCGCCTGCCCGATCTGGCGTATTCCCAATGAATAAATGAAACGATCGAGGCCAATTGTCCGGGCCCGTTCAATCGCCTCGAACAGCTTGGCCGCGGACAAGTCGCCCCATCCTTCCCATTCGCGCAGCGGCGGCAGGACTTGCCCGTCGCGCGCCTCCAGCGTGAAAATATCGGGCGGCGTACGGATCAATCCCTTGCCGTGAAACAGTTCGATATTCTTTTCGCCGAGACCCTCGATGTCGAACGCGTCGCGCGACGAAAAATGCTTGATCCGCTCGACCGCCTGCGCCTTGCAGACCAGCCCGCCGCTGCAATAGGTATTCGCCTCGCCCTCCTTGCGGATCAACAAGCTGCCGCAGACCGGGCATTCAGCCGGAAACCGATACGGTTTGCACTTGCCCGAACGCCGCTCCGGCACCACGCTTACCACCTGGGGAATCACATCGCCGGCGCGCTGAATGATCACGGTGTCGCCGATGCAGATATCCTTGCGTTCAATCTCGTCGGCATTATGCAGGGTGGCGCGCTGCACCAGGACGCCGCCGACACTGATTGGCGCCAGATGCGCGACCGGCGTGATTTTTCCCGAGCGGCCGACCTGGCATTCAATCGCCTCGATCGTGGTCTGGGCTCGCTCGGGCGGAAATTTCCAGGCGATCGCCCAGCGCGGCGAACGGCTGACAAAACCAAGCCGGCTTTGCCAATCGAGCCGGTTTACCTTGAGCACGACCCCATCGATTGAAAAACCAAGGCCGGAACGCTCGCTTTCGATCGCGTCATAGTAGGCAAACAGGTCGTCGAGGCGGGTATCGATGACCTGCACCAGGCGTGAAGGCTCGTTGAGATGAAAACCCCAGTCCTTGAATTTTTCCCGCGCTTCCCATTGCGTCGCCGCAAACGAAGCGGACACATCACCCCAGGCATACGCGTAAAAACGCAGCGGACGCCGGGCGGAAATGGCCGGATCGAGCTGGCGCGTGCTGCCGGCAGCGGCATTCCGCGGATTCGCAAAGACTTTGCCGCCGGCCTTTTCCTGCTCCGCATTAAGTTGCAAAAAGCCTTCGTCCGTCATATAGATTTCACCGCGCACTTCCAGCACATCGGGCCAGCCATCCCCCTTCAATGTCGCAGGAATATCCTTGATCGTCCTGACGTTCGCAGTAATGTCTTCGCCGACGGTGCCGCTGCCGCGGGTGGCGCCCGATACCAGCTTGCCCGCCTTGTAGACAAGCGAGCAGGACAGCCCGTCGATCTTCGGCTCGCACGCGAATTCAAGCACGACCGCCGAGTCTTTCAGTTCACGCAGAAAATTGCGCAAGCCATCGATCCAGCCGTGAATATCCTCTCGGGTAAACGCGTTGTCGAGCGAAAGCATCGGCACCCGGTGATTCACCTTTTTGAATCCGGCCGCCGGTTCCGTCCCCACTTTTTGCGACGGGCTGTCGGAACGGATCAACTCTGGAAAACGGGCTTCGATGGCGTTGTTTCGAAGACGCAAGGCGTCATATTCGGCATCGGTCAGCGCCGGCTCGTCTTTTTCATAGTAAAGACGATCGTTCAAGGCGATCAGGGCGGCCAGTTCCGCAAGCTCGGCGGCGGCATCGTTTTCGTCCAGGCTGTCGACAGCCTGGTCAAATAGTGAAGTGCGTTTTTGTACCATTTTGTAGCGTGTTTATCGGCAGCAAGACAATCTGCCGGTTGGGTGAGCGGTCGTCCGAGTATACAAGAGCGGGCCGGTGCATCGCGGAAAACTTGTGCAGTCAGCAAGCAGACTGTTCCAGCGCCAGCTGGATTGATCCGGATCGATCCGGAGCGAATCGAACCGAACGGCCTACCGGCTTGACCTGATCGTATCCCTGACGAGCGGATAAATCCGTTTGGTCCAGCAGCGCCCGCTGAATACATCCTCATGCCCGCCGCCGGCCAGCGCGAAATGCCTGCGCAAGACATGTGGCGCCGCGCCGCAAAGCCGGTGCGCGGCCCTGGTTTGCCCGGCAGGACAAACATCGTCCCGTTGGCCTTCGACAGTCAGCAACGCGGTATGGCGGATCGCCTCGGGCCTGACCGCGCGCCCCTTCCATTTAAATTTACCGTGTGGCAAGGTGGCGGCCTGGAACACATCCTGCACCGTTTCCAGGTAAAATTCCGCCGCCAGGTCGAGCACGGCAAAATACTGTTCATGGAAGGTCCGGATCGAGACGGCACGTGCCGGATCACCCTCAAGCAGTTCCTGGTACAGCTGATTGAAGGAAGCTATATGGCGCTCGACATTGTGGCTCATGAGCGTCGCAAGCTGCAGGAAACCCGGATAGACCCGCCGCAAGGCGCCGCGGTAGCCGAGTGGGACGGTGCTGATCAAATTGTGCTCGAACCACTCGAGCGGCGTGTCTGCGGCCAGTTTGTTCAGCATCGTCGGATTGACGCGCGGATCGATCGGCCCGGCCATGAGCGTAAGGCTGCGCGGTTGCGCCGGATGACTATCCTCGGCCATCAGGGCGGTTGCGGCAAGCGCGCCGATGCAAGCCTGGCAGACCGCTACGATATGCCCCCCCGGTCCGATTGCTTCAAGGAAGGACAACAAGTGCTGAATATACTCGTCGAGGCCGAAGCGGCCGGCGCCAAGCGGCACGTCGCGCGCATTATGCCAGTCGGTCACGTACACATCGTGCCCCGCCAGCATGGCCCGGACCATGCCGTGCAAACGGGAGGCGAAGTGCCCTGACATCGGGGCGACGATGAGTACCCGCGGCTGGCCTTCAACGCCCTCCTTCCTGAAATGCAATAAGGTCGCGAAGGGCGTGACATTCGTAACTTCCTCGTGTACCGCCACCGGGCGGCTGCCGCGTCCGGCGCCGACCGATACCTGGTCGATGCCGAACTCGGGCCGCGCATGCGTCAGCACGCCGCTGGACAAGACCTCGTGCGCGGCATGCAGCTGACGCATTCCGGGACAGGCAAGCACCGCGGGATGAGAGATTGCCGATATGGCAAGCTGCGCAAACTGGCGTATCGGCGCCATCATGCCGGCATACGCCTGGTAGGCTTGATACTTCATCGCCCCCTCCGAATTCAAGCGATCACATAGAAGGGTATAGCAATTTGACGGGCTGTGTTCAAGGCCGGAGCCATGTCAGCCTGACTGTTCCAGGCTTAAATGGCTCCAGCCGGGCCACCGGCCCGGCATGACACGTTTGATTAATTGAATAGCCGCAATGCGCGCGCCGATCCGGCCGGAACCTGCACCGCTTCCATATCGCCGTAAAAGCTTTCGACCTGCGCTGCGATTTCCGCCAGCGCCTCATTCGACAAAGGCTGGTTGCCGTCATCGACCACGGTCCCGTCGAGCCGGGTGGCGAGCGACTTTGCGCAAGCAACCATGGCCCCGAAACCATCGCGTCCGGGGGCGACGCACGGCACGTCAAGCAATAACGTGAGGCGGTTCGTGGTTTCGGCTGCGAGCGTTACATTGGTGGAGATTGAAAACAGCGTTCCGCCATCGCCATCCGGCATCACCAGGCGACCATCGGGGCGCAAATCGAAACCCTGCCGTTCGAGTGCGGCGAGCAGCGTGCCGATTGCCCACGGCGCGCTGTTCGATTGCACGTTTACACTGAGTTGCGCACCGAATTCCCCGATAAACTGGTGCAGCGAGCGGGCCGCGGTCATGATTTCAACCATGTCGCGCACATCCGGCTCGGCGCCCAGCTCATCGGCGATCTGGCGCAGGCGCGTGACGAATTCCGAATATTCGAGTTCGTTCAGGGGACTGGTACGATTCGCCATCTGGATGCCGGCCTGTAATGCATGGTAGACACGGCCATGGGAAACGGCTTCCCAGCGCCCTTTATCGGCCTGTCCAATGTAATGAACCGCTTTGCCGCCCACATGGCGCAGAGCCTGGATCACGGGAAGAATTTTTTCGCCGCGCAGGGGCGTTTCCAGCGCCAGCGGAATCGTGCAGTCGATCAGCTGATCGATCGGCAAGTCCTTTTGCGGAACCTGGATCAGGTCTTCCTCCGCATCGGACGCGACCGGTTCCGGCGTCAGGCCGCTCTCCGAATCGACAATGGCGGCCTCGGACGCAGCCGTATCATCCGGGCGGCCGAACCCGGGTTCCTGGCGGTCGGCATGCGTGCCGGGCGCATCCGACTCCGAGCGCATCAGCACGTCGTCATGCGGCGAAGAAAATGCGCGCTCCACCGTCTTCTTCGCCTTGAGTTCCTGCCACTTGTTGTAAGAAATAACGCCGACCACTATGGCGCCGCCGATTGCGATCAGGCTGACTTGGAGATCGGTCATGCTGCGCCTGTCTCACAAGCGAAATGAATGGCGCGCGCCATACGGTCCGGCGGGCAGGCAATAGCGTCCCACAAGGGGAAGGCGGATCGGGTCATTGATGATATCCAGAGTGTTTTCAATCGTTTTATGTCACGGTAGCATGGTATGCGGCTTCTGGTGTACCGCAAGCCTGTAACTACCGGAACAATTATCCGGGTTAGGGTAAGTGTTAGCTAGTTAAATTGTCAAGCGCATGGACTGCCTGGCCATGCTTTGCGGCGCCTGGTCCGCCGTTTCGGTTCCTCCAGGGACTGCTTGTAAACGGTCGCTCCGGACCTGGATCCATGTTCTGGACAAAAAAACAAAGAGTTGACGATAATCAATGCCGGGCCGGTCAGCAATTATATGCTTCCAACTACGATGCGGGGTGCCTGACAGGTATTCGTACAGGGCATCCGGGAGTGGCGTATAGAAATCCCCAATGCGCATTCAATAATCCCTTACGAGCGGAGGTGTACCATGTCCAATATCAAGGAAACCGGACTGACGGATTTGACCATGATGTCGATCAGCCCGCTGCTGATCGGCATTCGCCGCTGGTGGCTGCGCCGCGCCGAAACACACTATCTGATCTGCGCCGACATAGAGCAAACCAGGGCGCGCGAGGCGCAGCAAAACGCGGCATATTATCAGAAGCAGGCCGCGCTCGCGCGGTCGGCGCGGCTGTAGCACGCCATCGGCGGCCGCCGGTTTCCGCCCGCCTTGCGCTTTACCGGTCGCCTGCGCGCCGCGCATTATTAAACACATCCGGCATGGCGAGCCGTCCGGAAAAGTCCCGCCAGCCGGCTTTTTCCTCAGGCCGCCTGCGCTTCCGTCGCAAGGCTTGCCGCCGACTCCATGTCCACCGCGACGATACGCGATACGCCCTGCTCCTGCATCGTTACGCCTATCAGCTGCTGCGCCATTTCCATTGCAATCTTATTGTGCGAGATAAAAAGGAACTGGGTATGGGCGGACATGCGCTTGACCATGTTGCAGAACCGTTCGGTATTGGCATCGTCGAGCGGCGCATCGACCTCGTCGAGTAGACAGAACGGCGCCGGATTCAGCTGGAACATGGAAAAAACCAGTGCCGTCGCGGTCAGGGCTTTCTCACCGCCCGACAACAGGTGGATCGTCGCATTTTTCTTGCCTGGCGGCTGCGCCATCACCTGCACACCCGAGTCCAGAATTTCTTCTCCGGTCATCATCAGTTTCGCATTGCCACCGCCGAACAGGATCGGAAACAATTCCCCAAAATGGAGGTTGACCTTGTCGAAAGTATCCTGCAGCAGGTCGCGGGTCTCCTTATCGATCTTGTGAATCGCATCCTGCAGGGTGTTGATCGCCTCCGTCAGATCGGCATTTTGCGCATCCAGGAAATTCTTCCGTTCCGACGCCTGCGCCAGTTCATCGAGCGCGGCCAGATTGACAGCGCCCAGCGCGGCGATGGCATTGGTAAGCCGGGTGACTTCGCCTTGCAGCCATGAAGGCCGGACATCGCCGTCAAGTTTTTCAGCCAGCGCCGCTTCATCCGCTTGCGCTTCGGTCAGCAGCTGCGCGTACTGTTCCTGATTCAGGCGCGCCGCCTGCTCCTTGAGCTGCAGCTCGGTGATGCGGTCGCGCTGCGGTTGCAAACCGCGTTCCGCCTGCATCCGCGCCTCGTCATGATGGCGCATTTTCTGGGTCAGCTGATCGAGTTCGTGCCGTGCATCGGCCAGGGCCCGCTCCTGCGCGCTGCGCTTTTCGAGCAGCGATTGCAGGCCCGCCTGCGCCGCCTGGTCATCCAGGCTTTCCAGCTCCAGGTGGCCCTGCTGCATATTTGTGGACAGCTGGGCCGCCTGCTCGAGCGCGGTGGCAATGCTGCGCCTGAGTTCATCGATCCGGCTGCGGTGCGATTTCTCGGCATACGCGGCTTCCTGCGCGGCCCGTTCCAGTTCGCGCACGCGCTGGCGGGCATCGTTCAACTGCTGTTCCCTGGCCAGATAGGCGGTCTGGCCATCTTCATGGGTTTCCTGCATCTCGGCAAGCTCGGCATCGAGCTGCTCGAACTTTGCTTCCGACTCGGCCCTGACCTGTTGCTGCTCCGCTTCCTGCGCCGCGATTTCCTCGAGGTCCGCGGCGATTTGCGCGCTGCGCTGATTGAAGCGCTCCTGCACTTCCGACAGTTTCATTACATCGATCTGCAGCGCGTGCACCGACTGGGTCAGCAGATTGACCCGCTGGCGCACTTCCTGCAGCCGCTGTACCGCATGCGACAGGGCGGCGTCGGCGCGCACCGACCGGGTACGCGCTTCGTCGGCCAGCATTTGCTGGGCCCGCAGCTGCTTCGATATGTTTTCGATCTCCTGCTGGCGCGCCAGCATGCCGTCCTGCTCGGAATCGGAAGCGTAGAACCGTACGCTGGCCCTGCTGATCACATGCCCCTGGCGGGTGACGAAACAGCCGCCGGCCGGCAGCTTGCCGCGGTCGATGAACGCGGCGTCGCTGTCTTCGGCGATGAACACATGGTGCAGCCAATCCTGCATCAGCGCCCGCAAGCCGGGATCGTTCAGCTGCAGCAGGCTGATGAACGGCTTTAATCCGGGAGGCGTGTCGGCGGGCGCGGCGCCCAGTGCGGCATCCGGCGTAAACAGTGCCAATTTCGCCGGCGGCGCATCATTGAAAAACGCCTTGGCCCAATCCAGATTCGACATTTCCAGCGCGGAGGTGCGTTCGCGCAGCACCGATTCCAGCGCGGTTTCCCAGCCATGATCGATATGCAGCTTTTGCCACAAGCGCGGCAAGCCGTCCAGCTCATGCTTTTGCAGCCACGGCTGCACCTTTCCCTGCGACTGCACCCTTTCCTGCAATTGCTTCAACGCCGCCAGACGCGCTTCCAGCTGTGCCCGGCTCGCATTTTCGGCGCTGAGCTGGGCCTGCGCGGCGCTCCGCTCCTGCTCCAGCAATGGCTGTTGTTCCTGCGCTTCTTCCTGCACCATCTTCGCTTCTTCCAGCGCCGCCTGCTTTTCCTCGAGCTGCATCCGCAGATTGGAAAGATGCGCGGTGTCGGGAAGATTCAAGCCATGCTTTTCCTGCGACAGCCGTTCCCGCCTCACTGCCAGGCTGGCGAGGATGTTGGACGCATTGCGCTGGTGCGCCGATTCCAGCTCGATCTGCTGCTGCGCCTGCATGATGCGGGCGCGCGACTCGGCGGTTTTCAATTGCGCCTCGCGCCAGCCCTGTTCCAGTGACGGCAGAAGTTCGTTTTGCTGCTCCGATGCCAGCCGCGTGTGCTCGACGCGCGCCGCATGTTCTTCAAGGCGCAGTTCGGCTTCCGCCAGGTCTTCCCCGAGTTGGGCGCCCTGGCGCTGCCACTGATCGCGCTGCGCGGTCAATGAATTGAGCTGCGATTGCAGGCGGGTGCGCGACTCGATCACGAATTTGATTTGCGCTTCCAGGCTGCCGATTTCCGAATTGGTCTGGTACAAATGGCCTTGCGCCTGGTGCAGACGGTCGCCGGCCGCATAATGCGACTGGCGCATATGCTCCAGCTCGGTTTCGACATGGCGCAGCTTTGCGGTTTGCTCTTCCAGGTCGAGCTGTCCTTTTTCAATTTCGCGGAAGAATTTTTCCTGCTCGGATTTCGCTTCATTCTTGCGCAGCAGCCAAAGCAATTTCTGCTTTTCTTCCTGGCCGGCCTGGAGTTCATGGAATTTTTGCGCCACTGCGGCCTGATTTTGCAGTTTTTCGAGATTCGCATTCAGTTCGCGCAAAATATCTTCAACGCGTAACAGATTTTCGCGCGTGTCGTGCAGGCGGTTTTCGGTTTCGCGCCGGCGCTCCTTGTATTTCGACACGCCGGCCGCTTCTTCAAGAAATACCCGCAACTCTTCAGGCCGCGCTTCGATGATGCGCGAAATCATGCCCTGCCCGATAATGGCATAAGCGCGCGGCCCGAGGCCGGTGCCGAGGAAGATATCCTGAATGTCGCGCCGCCGGACTGCCTGATTATTGATGTAGTAACTCGAGGTGCCGTCGCGGGTCAGAGTGCGCTTGACCGCGATTTCCGCGTACTGGCTCCACTGCCCCGCCGCTTTGCCGTCATTATTGTCAAACACCAGTTCAACTGAAGCGCGGCCGGCCGGCTTGCGGGTAGTCGATCCGTTGAAGATTACGTCCTGCATCGATTCGCCGCGCAACTCGGACGCCTTGGATTCCCCGAGAACCCAGCGCACCGCATCGATGATATTGGATTTGCCGCACCCGTTAGGACCCACTACGCCGACCAGCTGGCCCGGCACCTGGAAATTCGTGGGATCGACGAAAGACTTGAATCCCGATAATTTAATGGAAGTTAGGCGCACTTTAATAACAAATGTTTGCGTTAAATGACGAATTAACAATCGCGCAGGGTCCTACAGCGTGCGCGGCAAAAGGCGGCGAAGCGAAACGTGCCAAAACCGGGGACGGTTTGGCAGCACCGACAAGCGCAAGGTGGTCCCTTGGGCGCTGGAAGTGATGCCAAACGGACCGGTTTCTCGCGTT
>JAQGMO010000334.1 GCA_028292315.1 Herminiimonas sp.
TGGCGGCCGATGGTATGGGTCGACTTGACGCCGAGTTCCTGTTCGAGCGGTTCCACGAAGGTCTGGAACAGATCCATGTGCATGCCCCGGGACTGTCGCACCACTGTAGACAATTCCGCCTTGACCAGGGTCGAGAATACGATAGGCTGCTTGCCGTCGAGTTCGCCGGCTTCATTAATCCTGCCTACCGCCTCATAGGCTTTCTCAAGCGTATCGATAAAGGGAAGCCGGATTTGCTTGAAGCGCAACTCGAACTGGGTCAGCACCGAATGGCCGAAAGTCTCGGCCGTGATGCCGGTGCCATCCGACACGAAAAACACGGTACGCGCCGCAAGCGGTAGATGGGGTGGTACGAAATCTCGCATAGTTTATTGTCAAAACTCAACTTAAAAATCGCCGCGCAGGAGGCACAGTCCCGTTGCAGCCTGTAAAATGGCATCCAACTAAATTTGCCGCCGTATCGAAGAATAACAAAAGCACAGGCGGGCGAGCGCACTATATGAAGATTTCTTATCATCAAAGTAGGGGTAGTCATGTCCAACGCAGCATATACGGGAGCAACGCCGGGGGTGACGTACGTCGCTTCCTTTGAACAATTACGGATGACCGACGTCGACTCTGTCGGCGGAAAAAACGCATCGCTAGGTGAAATGATCAGCCAGTTGTCTGAGGCCGGCGTGCGGGTGCCCGGCGGCTTTGCGACCACGGCGCAGGCCTTCCGGGACTTTCTGGCCTATAGCGCCAATGGCGGGCCGCCGCTGGCGCAACGGATTGCCGACCGGTTGTCCGAGTTAAACATAGATGATGTCAGGGCGCTGGCGCAAGCCGGCGGCGAGATTCGTCAATGGATCATCGAGACGCCTTTCCAGCCGCGGCTTCAGCAGGAAATTACCGAGTATTATCAAAAGCTTGTCGCTGATTCCTCATCTGAAATGTCTTTCGCGGTGAGATCGTCTGCCACTGCGGAAGACTTGCCAGACGCCTCATTTGCCGGACAGCAGGAAACTTTCCTGAACGTGGTCGGCATCGACAATATTTTGGAAGCGATGAAGCATGTCTTCGCCTCGCTATATAACGACCGTGCGATTTCCTACCGGGTCCACAAGGGTTTCACCCACGCGGAAGTGGCCTTGTCCGCTGGCGTGCAGCGCATGGTGCGCTCGGACGTCGGCGCGGCCGGCGTCATGTTCACGCTCGACACCGAGTCGGGATTCCAGGACGTGGTATTCATCACCTCCAGCTACGGCCTCGGTGAAACGGTGGTGCAGGGCGCGGTCAACCCCGACGAATTCTATGTCCACAAGCCGATGCTGGAACAAGGCAAACTGCCTATCATCCGCCGCAATATCGGATCGAAACTGATCAAGATGGAATTCACCGGCGAAGCGAAAGCGGGCCGTTCGGTCAAGACCGTCGATGTATCGATCGAGCAGCGCAATCGCTATTCGCTGACGGATACCGAGATCGTGGAGCTCGCGAAATATGCCGTCATCATCGAAAAGCATTACGGCCGGCCGATGGATATCGAGTGGGGCAAGGATGGGCGTGACGGCAAACTTTATATTTTGCAGGCGCGTCCGGAAACCGTTAAATCCCAGCAAAAATCCACCGATGCGCAGCAGCGCTACAAGCTCAAGGGCTCCGGCTCGGTACTGACCTCGGGCCGCGCCATCGGACAGAAGATCGGCGCCGGTCCCGTACGCGTGATCCGCGATCCGTCTGAAATGGAACGGGTGCAGCCGGGCGACGTACTGGTCGCTGACATGACCGACCCGAACTGGGAACCGGTGATGAAGCGCGCATCGGCGATCGTGACCAATCGCGGCGGCCGCACTTGCCATGCAGCGATCATCGCACGCGAGCTCGGTGTGCCGGCGGTGGTCGGCTGCGGTGACGCAACCGAGATTTTAAAAGACGGCACGCTGGTGACCGTTTCGTGTGCAGAAGGTGATGAAGGCAAGATTTATGACGGCTTGCTCGAAACCGAGATCAGCGAAGTAGCGCGCGGCGAACTGCCCGAGCTGCCGGTCAAGATCACGATGAATGTCGGCAATCCTCAACTGGCGTTTGATTTCCAATCGATTCCGAACCACGGCGTCGGCCTGGCGCGCCTGGAATTCATCATCAACAATAATATCGGCGTGCATCCGAAAGCCATTCTCGAGTATCCGAACATCGATGCCGACCTCAAGAAGGCAGTGGAATCGGTGGCGCGCGGCCATGCTTCGCCGAAGGCGTTTTATATCGACAAGCTGGCCGAAGGGATTGCCACGATTGCCGCGGCTTTCTGGCCCAAGCCGGTGATTGTGCGCCTGTCCGACTTCAAGTCGAACGAGTACAAGAAACTGATCGGCGGATCGCGTTATGAACCCGATGAAGAAAACCCGATGCTCGGCTTCCGTGGCGCGGCGCGCTACCTGGCGGCGGATTTTGCGGAGTCGTTCGAAATGGAATGCCTGGCGATGAAACGGGTCCGGAATGACATGGGACTCACCAATGTCGAGATCATGGTGCCGTTCGTGCGTACCCTCGGACAGGCGGAGAAGGTAGTCAATCTGCTTGCGAAAAATGGGCTCAAGCGCGGCGAAAATGGTCTGCGCCTGATCATGATGTGCGAAGTGCCTTCGAACGCGATCCTGGCGGACGAGTTTCTTGAATACTTCGATGGCTTCTCGATCGGTTCGAATGACCTGACCCAGCTCACGCTCGGACTGGATCGCGATTCGGGTATGGAATTGCTGGCTGCCGATTTCGACGAACGCGACCCGGCTGTCAAGGCCATGCTGTCGCGTGCGATTTCAGCGTGCCGGGCGAAGGGCAAGTATGTCGGCATCTGCGGCCAGGGGCCGTCCGATCATCCGGACTTTGCCGAATGGCTGATGGAGCAGGGAATCGGTTCCATGTCCCTTAATCCGGATTCGATTATCGATACCTGGCAAAAACTCGCAAAGCTCAAGTCTTGATCGTTAATTCTTGATGTGAGCATGAAAATGTTCATGCCTGTTGCAAGGCAGGAACATTTTTATAAAAAGTATTGGACGTCGGCAAGTTTTCGATTAGACTCCTTCTATCGAATAACAACGTTCAAAAACAGTTATATCGTTGGTTTTTAGACCCTCCTGCCTAACGGTTGTGAGGGTCTTTGTTTTTGGCGCATACTGTTGATACTTACCTTAAGGAACATCGGATGACGGACTGGATGATCTGGCTGGTGCTGGCAGGCGTGGTCATAATTCTTGAAATGTTTACCGGCACCTTTTATCTGCTTATGTTAGGCATCGGGCTGGCGGCGGCCGCAGCCGTTGCGCTGGCCGGCATGGCAAGTCCATGGCAATTCATCACGGCGGCAGTTGTCG
>JAQGMO010000345.1 GCA_028292315.1 Herminiimonas sp.
CAGATACCCATTTGCCCATTGCACCCCCACCAGGGTAGTCAGCGGCGCAATCACATCGATTACAAAACGAACCATGCCCAGCCGTAAAAGATTCTGTGACAATTGGCGGCGCATTTCTTCGAATTGGTGGGCTTTGCATAATGCGATGTATCGCATTAAATCTTCATGCGTCTCGCTCGCGCCATCCTGGGGCGCACCACTTTTCGGCTGGCCGGCCAGCACGCCGAGTTCATTGATGCCGAAATGGATGACCTTGGCCGGGCGATGCCCCTGGTCAAGGAGCCGCTTGATCAGGCGCAGCTTTTCAACCTGCTCCATCGGGTACGCACGCTCCCCGGATTTTTCGCGCTCGGGATGGGGAAAGTTATAGCGACGTTCCCAGACACGCAATCTGTCCTTTGAAAATCCGGTCTCGCGTTCGACCGCGCCGATATCGAGAGTAAGCCGACCGGATAGCTCTGGAACGCTCATGGAATGCTTTGCCCTGATATGCAGGAAATCTATCTATTCACCATTTTTAAGGTACAGACCATTCCAAGTCAAGAGATTGTCATGGACATACTCTTGACAACTGCGTTTTATGGCCTAAAACTAAGTTCGCAGTCGTTTTTGTCCAGGACAACCAGAGATTGATTAAGGTAGCCGGCATGGCGTCAGGCCGATCGCAATTTCCAGGTCGGGCGTTCCGGTTTTCATTACTTAAGGAGTTCATCATGGCAACTATTGATACCCACATGGCAGAAAGACGCCATCTCAGCGATCGGCGCTCCGTTAGCAAGTCAAAGCAAATGAATGCAGTCGACTGGATTGCAATGGTGTTGTTGATCGTCGGCGGTCTGAACTGGGGATTGGTCGGCCTGTTTAACTTTGATTTGGTCGCAACATTGTTTGGCCAGATGAGCGCTCTTTCGCGCATCGTCTATGTTGCGGTTGGCCTTTCCGCCTTGTATTCCATTTATACGAGCAGCAAGATGGCCCGCAGACATTCCTAGGCATTGAAATCCCTTTGCCACTGGCGCCTTGCTGTAGTGAAAAGGCCGCGGAATGAAGCATCGGCTTCATTCCGCGGCGCTGGCGCGCGACAGGACAATTCAGGCGCTCGCGGCCTGCCTTTGCGGCTGCGGCAGCGCGGCAATCTGTTCATCGGTATAGCCAAGGCTGCGCAGGATTTCATATGTGTGCTCGCCAGTCTTCGCAATCGGCAGCCGGGGCGCCAGGCGCGCGCCGTCCAGCGAAATCGGCAGCAAGGGCATGTCGGTCTGTGAACCGTCTTCCAATGTCAGCTTTGCCAGGCCGCCGCTGGCAAGCAGATGCGGATCGTCGAACAGCTCTTCCGGCCGGGTGATCGGCGCGAACGGGATATGATTCCGTTCCAGATCGGCGACCAGCGTTTTGCCGTCGAAATTTTTCAGCGTGTCGCGTAGCGTGGCCAGCAGCCGCGGGCGTGCGACTACACGCAGGTTGTTCGTTGCAAGGGTGGGATCGGCAAGCAGGTCCGGCCTTCCCAAAATATTGCACAGTGCGCGCCATTGGCCGTCGCCGGTGGCGGCAATGAACAATTGCTCGTTTCCGGCGAGTTCGAATACGTCATATACGGCCCACGCGCTGATACGCTCCGGCATCGGCGCCGCCGCCTGGCCGGTTACCGCGTACTGCTGCATATGCTGGGCTGACAGCAGGACGCAGTTCTCGAACAGCGCGCTTTGTACTTCCTTGCCAAGGCCGGTCCTGTCGCGTTCGTGAATCGCGGCAAGCACGCCGATGGCGCCGAACATACCGCCCATGATGTCGTTGACTGAACTGCCGGCGCGCAGCGGACGGCCTACCGGCCCCGTCATGTATGCCAGCCCCGCCATCATCTGCACCACTTCGTCGAGCGCCAGGCGGTTTTCATAGGGTCCGTTCAGAAAGCCCTTGTGGGAAACATAGATCAGCTTCGGATTGCGCTTGCGCACCGACTCGCAGTCGACGCCGAGCTCTTTCATGCGGCCGGGCTTGAAATTTTCGACAAACACATCGGCCGTGTCGACCAGCCTGATGAGCGCCTCCCGTCCCTCCGCGGTGGCGGTGTCGAGGGTGATGCTTTTCTTGTTGCGGTTGAACGTGCGGAAGAAGCCGGCGCCTGCGCCGAGCAGCCGCCTGGTGCCGTCCCCCTTGGGCGGCTCCACCTTGATGACTTCCGCTCCCAGGTCGCCCAGGATCATGCCGCAGGTCGGTCCCATTACCATGTGGGACAGTTCGACCACCCGAATGCCTTTCAGCGGCAGATCCGCCGCCTTCGGTTGATTCAGTTCCTGACTGCTCATGCGATTACCTTTTTCATTTCAGATTGCGTTATCGGATAGCCTTCGGGCAGGCCGGCGCGTCCGAGCGATCCGAACAGCGTCTCTCCCGGCAGCGCTTCTTTCAATATGGCCCGGCATGCGAGCAGTTTTTGCACATCGATGCCGGTGTCGTACCCCATGCTTTCAAGCATGAAGACAAGATCTTCGATGGCGACATTGCCGGAAGCGCCAGGCGCGTGCGGGCAGCCGCCGAGACCGGCCAAGGTCGCGTCGAACTCATGGATGCCATGCTTCAGTGCGACGATTGTATTCGCGAGCGCCAGTCCCCGTGTATCGTGGAAATGGGCGACGCTCAGCTTTTGCGGCGCCAGCGGCTTCAGCGTGGCGAGGAAGGCGTCGACCTGACCGGGCGTAGCATGGCCGGTCGTGTCGGCCAGCGCAACGATGTCGCAGCCGGCATCCAGCACGCGCAATACGATGTCGCGGACATCGCCGACCGGCACTTCGCCCTGGTAAGTGCAGCCGAATACAGTGGACAATCCGGCGATCAGCGTGACTGCGCCGGATTTGCCCGCGCTGTCGCGCAACTCCCTGATCCGGCGAAATTCATCGACCATTTCGAGTGGCGTCTTGCGGACGTTGGCGCTGCTGTGGGCGGCACTGACCGAAATCGGCGCCACGATGCGATGGACGCCCGCGGCGAGCGCCTTTTCCGCGCCCTTGAGATTGGGCACCAGGGCTGTCACCGTGAGATCGGGATAAGTCAGCGCATGGGCGATCACCTGCTCCGCATCTGCCATTTGGGGCAACAGTTTTGCGGGAACGAAGGAAGCGACTTCCATATATCGCACCCCGGCCGCATATTCGGCATCTATCCATCGCTTTTTTTCGCTGGTCGGCATGATGCTTGATATGCTTTGCAAGCCATCCCGCAAACCGACTTCCTGCACGGTTACGCGCTTTTTCTGGTCAACCATGATGTTATCCTCCATCACAAACAACGGACAGCGCCCAGGGCGCCGGATTGTGGCAAAGGATAACGATGAATGCCTGGCTGAAACAGCGGTATTTCGGAACGGAGTCCATCGCCGGGCAAGATGGCCTGCAAAATGGTCGGAAGATGCCCTGCCAACCCATGAATTTTTTGCAAGAAATAAGAAGATTGAAGAGCCC
>JAQGMO010000036.1 GCA_028292315.1 Herminiimonas sp.
CCGAGCCAGGTCACCAGCCCATGCAGCGCCTTTGCGTACGCGACCGCTTCGGCCGCGCTGCGCATATCGGGTTCGGTGACGATTTCCAGCAGCGGCGTGCCGGCCCGGTTCAGGTCGATGCCGCTCATGCCGTGGTAGTCTTCATGCAGCGACTTGCCGGCGTCTTCCTCGAGATGGGCGCGCGTCAGCTGCACGGTGCGCAGTTCAGGCTTGCCATCCTTTTCCAGCATGAACGACAGCGTGCCGCCCTGTACCACCGGGATCTCATACTGGCTGATCTGATAACCTTTCGGCAGATCCGGATAAAAATAATTCTTGCGCGCGAAAATCGATCGCGGCGCAATCGTCGCTCCGATCGCCAGGCCGAACTGGATCGCGCGTTCGACCGCGCCGCGGTTCATGACCGGCAGCACGCCGGGCAGAGCCAGGTCCACCGGGCAGGCCTGGGTGTTCGGTTCGGCGCCGAACCGGATCGGCGCGCCGCTGAAAATTTTCGACTGGGTCGTGAGCTGCGTATGCGTCTCGAGACCGATGACTACTTCCCACTGCATAATAACCTCGCTAATGATTCTTTTCGTGACTGCCGGCCGCCGGCCGGGCAGATAATGCTCAAACGCCTTCCGGGCGGCGCTGATGCCAGTCCGTCACGCCCTGGTATTGGTGGGCAATGTTGAGCAGTTTCGCCTCGCTGAAGTAATTGCCGATCAGTTGCAGGCCGACCGGACGCCGCGCATTCTTTTCCCCCTGGCCGAAGCCGCAGGGAATCGACATGCCGGGCAAGCCGGCCAGGCTGGTAGACAGCGTAAAAATATCGGCCAGGTAGTTGGCCACCGGATCGTCGGCCTTGTCGCCAAGGTCCCATGCCACGGTCGGCGAGACCGGGCCCATGATGACGTCGCATTGCGTAAACGCCTGCTGGAAATCCTGTGCGATCAGGCGCCGGATTTTTTGCGCCTGCAGATAATAGGCATCGTAATAACCATGCGACAGGACATAAGCGCCGACCAGGATGCGGCGCTTCACTTCCTCGCCAAAGCCTTCGGAGCGGGTCTTCTTGTACATATCCGACAGGTCGCTGTACTGGCTGGCGCGATGGCCATAGCGCACGCCATCGAACCGGCTCAGGTTGGACGAGGCTTCGGCCGGGGCGATCACGTAGTAGACCGGGATCGAAAGCTCGGTCTTGGGCAGGGAAATGTCGACCAGGGTGGCGCCCAGTTTTTCATACTCCTTCAATGCGGCGCGCACCGCCTGTTCGACATCGGGCGCCAGTCCCGGTCCGAAATATTCGCGCGGCACGCCGATTTTCAATCCCGCGAGGCTGTTGTTCAGGTCGCGGCTGAAGTCTTCCGGCGCGCGTTCGACGCTGGTCGAGTCGCGCGGATCGAAGCCGGCCATGGCGTTCAATAGCAGGGCGCAGTCTTCCGCTGTTCTCGCGATCGGCCCGCCCTGGTCGAGCGAGGATGCAAAGGCGATCATGCCAAAGCGCGATACGCGTCCATAAGTCGGCTTGATGCCGGTCACGCCGCAGTGCGAGGCCGGCTGCCGGATCGAACCGCCGGTATCGGTGGCGGTCGCCGCCGGCGCCAGGCCGGCCGCGATCGCCGCAGCCGATCCGCCCGAAGACCCGCCCGGCACCGCGCGCGTGTCCCACGGGTTTTTTACCGGGCCGAAAAACGAATTTTCATTCGATGAACCCATCGCGAATTCATCGCAGTTCAGTTTTCCGAGTGTGACCATGCCGGCGGCATTGAACTGTTCGACTACCGTCGCATCAAACGGGCTATTGTAATTCGCCAGCATCCTGGACCCGGCGGTCGAGCGCCAGCCGCGCGTGACAAAAATATCCTTGTGCGCGATCGGGACGCCGGTCAGCGCCGTGCTGTCGCCGCTTGCGAGGCGGCGGTCGGCTGCGGCCGCCTGCTCGAGCGTCAACGCTTCATCGATATGGGTGTAAGCATTCAGGTCGCTGCTTTGCATCCGGGCCAGGAAAAGCGTCGCCAGTTCGGTGGCGGAGATCTGTTTGCTGTGCAGCAGGGCCGACAGTTGTTTAATTGTTTTCGTATGCATGAGCTTGGAGTGGTATTCGATTCCGGTATGTTTATTCGATCACTTTCGGGACCAGGTACAAGCCGTCCTGGGCCGCCGGTGCGGATTTTTGGTAATCGTCGCGCCGATTCGGCTCGGTCACGATGTCGTCGCGCAGGCGCAAGGCCAGGTGCTCCTCATAAGCCGCATTCGGCTGGCTGAGCGGCTCGACGCCGGTCGTATCGACCGCCTTCAATTGCTCGACCAGGGCAAAGATGCCGTTCAGTTTTTCCAGGGTCTGGAGCGACTGGGCTTCGGTGAGATCGAGTTGTGCCAGGATGGCTAATCGTTTGACATCGGAAAGTTCGATAGACATGAGAATGGGGGCGCAAACAAGCGCATGAACAAAATGATTAAAAAGCCAAAATTAATTAATAGCTGACAATAAGCCGGTAAAAACTTGCAAAACCGTTGTATCCGGCATTCATTTTTGGGGTTTCTGACGGCTAATTCCTAGTAAATTATAAGGTAGAATGTCGGGTTGATGACTGCTGGCGCCGGGATCGTGCTGCCGCAGATGTAAATAAACCTCGCAAATGCTTAAGCGCACGGCCGTTGCGCATTCAGGACAATTCATGTTTGGATTTCTACGCAGTTACTTTTCTAATGATCTTGCCATTGACCTTGGTACTGCGAATACACTGATTTATGTACGTAGCCAGGGCATCGTGCTCGACGAACCATCCGTGGTCGCGATCCGCCAGCAAGGCGGGCCAAATGGCAAAAAAACAATTATGGCAGTCGGCAAGGAAGCCAAACAAATGCTCGGCAAGGTACCCGGCAATATCGAAGCGATCCGTCCGATGAAGGATGGTGTGATCGCCGATTTTACGGTCACCGAACAAATGCTCAAGCAGTTCATCCGCATGGTGCATGACACAAAATTATTCAAGCCTTCACCACGCATTATCATTTGTGTGCCATGCGGTTCGACCCAGGTCGAGCGGCGTGCGATTCGCGAATCGGCGCTCGGCGCCGGCGCGTCGCAAGTGTATCTGATCGAAGAGCCGATGGCCGCCGCAATCGGCGCCGGTTTGCCGGTATCCGAAGCGACCGGTTCGATGGTGGTCGATATCGGCGGCGGCACGACCGAGGTCGGCATCATTTCGCTCGGCGGCATGGTTTATAAAGGCTCGATCCGGGTCGGTGGCGACAAGTTTGATGAAGCCATCGTGAACTACATCCGCCGCAACTACGGCATGCTGATCGGCGAGCAAACCGCCGAATCGATCAAGAAGGAAATCGGTTCCGCCTTTCCGGGCTCCGAAGTCAAGGAAATGGAAGTCAAGGGACGCAATCTTTCCGAGGGCATTCCACGTTCATTCACCATTTCCAGCAATGAAATCCTCGAAGCCCTGACCGACCCGCTAAACTATATCGTTTCGGCCGTCTAGAACGCACTCGAGCAGACCCCGCCGGAACTCGGCGCCGACATCGCTGAAAAAGGCATGATGCTGACCGGCGGCGGCGCGCTGCTGCGCGACCTCGATCGCCTGCTGATGGAAGAAACCGGCTTGCCGGTCATCGTCGCCGAAGACCCGCTGACTTGCGTGGTGCGCGGATCGGGCATGGCGCTCGAACGCATCGACAAGCTTGGTTCGATTTTCTCGTACGACTAATCGGACGGGCTGCCGCTTCATTCAAGCCGCAGCCTGTCATTCTGAATAGGCTGGATGCGCAGATGCGGCAGATGCAGCGGAAACCATGCAGTCAGATTCTTGTGTCAGTTCGGCACGCCGGCGCCACGCCGGATGTCCACTTCGCCAGTTAAATGGAATACAGCCCACCGCCACTGTTCAAGCAAGGCGCTTCCGCTCGCGCCAAAGTGGTCGTTTTTGCATTGATCGCGATGTCCCTGTTGATTGTCGACGCGCGCATGGGTGCGCTCGCGGTTATCCGCCAGGCAGTCGGCACCGTACTTTACCCCCTGCAGATGGTTGCGCTGATGCCGCGCGATGCGGTTTATGCGGTCGGCAATTATTTCGTCTCGGTCACCTCGCTGCAGCAGGAAAACGACCGCCTCAAGCGTCAACAGGTAATGAATGCCCAGCTGGTGCAGCAGGGGCAGCATCTGTCGGCCGAAAATACTCAGCTGCGCAAGCTGCTGATGGCGGCCGAACGCGTTCCCGTGACGTCGGTGATGAGTGAAATTTTGTACGATACCCGTGATGCTTTCACGCGCAAGATCGTGCTCGACCGCGGGTCGCATCACGGTATCACGCGCGGCCAGCCGGTAATTGACGACGCCGGCGTCGTCGGACAGGTTACCCGGGTATTCCCTTTCACCTCGGAGGTGACCCTCCTGACGGACAAGGATCAGGCAATTTCAGTCCAGGTTGTGCGCAGCGGCCTGCGCAGTGTTGCGTATGGCCGTGGCCAATCCGGGGTGCTGGACTTGCGTTTCATGGCGGCCAATGCCGATGTCCAGAAAGGCGATATGCTGGTCACTTCCGGCCTGGACGGCGTCTATCCACCCGGTCTCGCGGTGGCTACCGTGGCGCTGGTGGAGAGATCGTCGACCGATGCCTTCGCCCGTATCGTGTGCCAGCCGGCGGCCGGCATCAACCGCAACAAGCAGTTGCTGATCCTGCTCGCCGAGTCAAAGATTCCGCCGCGTCCGGAACCGGAGGAGGCCACCGGTAAAAAAGACAAGTTGAAGAAGCGGCCGGCAGCAAAAGAAAGCACATCCGACGCAGGCCGGCCGGCGTCCAGGTCGAAGGAGGCGGCGCAATGAATAATCCGCATTACATCCTGCTGCCGGCCAGTCCGCTATTCATCGCGGCGACCATGGTGGCGGCATTCCTGCTTAACCTGCTGCCATGGGGCAGCTGGACCGGCGTGCCGGATTTTGTGGCGCTGGTGCTGATATTCTGGAGTGTTCACCAGCCGCGCAAGGTCGGCATCGGCGTCGCGTTCCTGATGGGGCTGCTGATGGATGTGCATAATGCATCGCTGCTCGGCGAGAATGCGCTGGCTTATACGCTGCTGTCCTACTTCGCCATCATGATCCACCGCCGCTTGCTATGGTTTCCGCCGCTGACGCAGACCCTGCACGTGCTGCCGCTGCTGTTCGTGATGCAGATTGTGCAAATGCTGATTCAGCTGCTGGTGAGCGGTAAATTCCCCGGATGGTCGTTTTTCGTTGAAAGCCTGATTACAGCCGCGCTCTGGCCGGTAGTGACCTGGATGCTGCTGGCGCCGCAGCGGCGCGCGGTGGACCGCGATGAAACCCGCCCCCTTTAACGTTTTATTCTTGCCTGTGAATGCATGACTGAATTCAAGAATACCGAACGGGAGTTGCATCTTTTTCGCCTGCGCCTGTCGGTGGTGGGACTCTTCGTATTCATTTGCTTCGGATTGCTGTTCACGCGGTTCCTGTGGCTGCAGGGATACAAGTACAGCCATTATGCCGCCCAGGCCGAAGACAACCGTATTTCGGTCGTGCCGGTGGTGCCGAACCGCGGTTTGATCGTCGACCGCAATGGGGTCGTCCTGGCACGCAATTTTTCCGCGTATACGCTCGAACTGACGCCCTCCAAGATCAAGGGCAACCTTGATGCGGTGATCGATGAACTGGCGACCGTGGTCGAGATCCAGCCGAAGGATCGCCGACGTTTCAGGCGCCAGATGGATGAGTCGAAAAATTTTGAAAGCCTGCCGATCCGCACCCGCCTGACCGATGAGGAGGTCGCCCGCTTTACCGCCCAGCGCTATCGCTTTCCGGGCGTCGATATCCAGGCGCGCCTGTTCCGGCAGTATCCGCTGGGATCGGTGGCGTCGCATGTGATCGGCTTCATTGGCCGTATCAACCAAAGGGAATCCGAGAAAATCGATGAAATGGAAGATGCCGCCAATTACAACGGCACCCATTACATCGGCAAGGAAGGGGTCGAAAAAAGTTACGAAAGCAAACTGCACGGCAACACCGGGTATGAAGAAGTTGAAGTATCGGCCAGCGGCCGGGCGGTGCGGACCCTGTCACGTACGGGGGCCACGCCTGGCAGCAATTTGATCCTGTCGATCGATATCGAATTGCAAAAGGTGGTTGAACAGGCGTTCGGCGACCGGCGCGGGGCGCTGATCGCGATCGAGCCGTCGACCGGCGATATCCTGGCCTATGTATCGATGCCGACCTTCGATCCCAACCTGTTTGTCGAAGGGATCGACCAGCAGAACTGGGATGAGCTGAACAATTCGCCGGACCGCCCCCTGATCAATCGCCCACTATCTGGCAGCTACCCGCCCGGTTCCACCTATAAGCCGTTCATGGCGCTGGCCGCGCTCGAGCTGGGCAAGCGCACCCCGGCGAATGCGATCCGCGACCCTGGTTATTTTTTTCTTGGCAATCATAAATTCCGTGACGACAAGGAAGGCGGGCATGGCACTGTCGACATGTATAAATCGATCGTGCATTCATGCGACACGTACTACTACATTCTGGCCAATGAAATGGGCGTCGATGTGATGCATGATTTCATGAAACCGTTCGGTTTCGGCCAGCTGACCGGCATCGATCTCGAGCATGAGCGGCGTGGCCTGCTGCCCTCGACCGAATGGAAGCGCACCGCGTACAAGAGACCGGAACAGAAAAAATGGTATGCCGGTGAAACGATCTCGCTCGGCATCGGCCAAGGCTATAACTCGTTCACGCCGTTGCAGCTTGCGCATGCCACGGCGATCCTGGCCAACAATGGCGTGGTGATGAAGCCGCACCTGGTCAAGATCATCGAAGACGGCGGCACGCGCGAGCGGACGCTGACTGTGCCGAAGGAAAGCTACCGCATCAACCTGAAACAGGAGCATGTTGACTTTATCAAGAACGCCATGGTCGGGGTAACGCGGGAAGGCACCGGGGCAAAGGCATTTGCCAACGCCGGTTATGTCTCGGCCGGCAAGACCGGTACGGCGCAGGTAATCGCAATCAAGAAAAATGAAAAATACGATGCGAAGAAAATCGACGAAAGGCATCGTGACCACGCGCTCTACACCGCTTTTGCTCCGGCCGACAAGCCGCGTATCGCGATCGCCATCATTGTCGAGAACGGCGGCTTTGGCGCGGCCGCGGCGGCGCCTATCGTTCGCAAGGCGATGGATTACTATTTGCTCGGCAAAAAAGATAAAGGCGATGCAAGCAAGGATAAGGTGCCGGTCGAGAAGCTTGACATCGCCGATACCCGTCCGGTCGCAGAATTGAAAGCAGCCGAGGAATCGGACGGTGGTCCGAGGCCGGGCGCTGAAACGCTGGGCAACAAGGATTAGGTCGGCGCATTAATGGATAAACGTTCCTTTTTTCAAATCATCCGGCCGTATTTCACGGTATTCGATGCGCCGCTTGCGCTGATCGTATTCCTGATTCTGTCATTGGGAATGGTGGCGGTTTATTCAGCCGGCTATGATTTCCCGGGGCGGATCGAAGACCATATGCGCAATATCCTGATCTCGTTCATCGTGATGTGGATCGCAGCCATCATACCGCCACAAACCCTGATGCGCTTTGCGGTGCCGCTGTACGCGGTCGGCGTCTCGCTGCTGATCGCGGTCGCCGTGTTCGGCCTGATCAAGAAAGGCGCGCGCCGCTGGCTTGATGTCGGCATCGTCATTCAACCATCCGAAATTCTCAAGATCGCCGTGCCGCTGATGCTGGCGTGGTACTTCCAGAAACGGGAGGGCGCCAAGCGCTGGCAAGACTTCGCGATCGCCGCGGTGTTGTTGCTGGTGCCGGTCGGCCTGATCATGCGCCAGCCGGATCTGGGCACCAGCCTGCTGGTGATGGCGGCCGGGTTTTACGTGATTTTCCTGGCCGGGCTATCGTGGAAAGTGCTGACCGGACTGGCGGTCGCCGTGGCGGCCAGCCTGCCGGTGGCGTGGTCGATGCTGCATGGCTATCAGCGCAATCGCGTGATGACATTGATCGATCCCAGCTCCGACCCGCTCGGCAAGGGCTTTCACATTATCCAGTCGACGATTGCCATTGGCTCCGGGGGCATGACGGGGAAAGGCTGGCTCAACGGTACGCAGTCGCACCTCGAATTCATTCCCGAGCGGACCACCGATTTTATTTTTGCCGTATTTTCCGAAGAGTTCGGCTTGATGGGGAATTGCATTTTGCTGGTGCTGTACCTGCTGCTGATCGGGCGCGGCCTGATTATCGCGGCCAATGCGCCGACCCTGTTTTCGCGCTTGCTGGCCGGGGCGCTGACCTTGATGTTTTTCACTTATGCGTTTGTTAATATGGGCATGGTCAGTGGTATCCTTCCGGTCGTCGGCGTGCCGTTGCCATTCATGAGTTATGGCGGCACGGCGTTCGTCACGCTGGGACTCGGTATTGGCATATTGATGAGTATTCAGCGACACCGGAAACTGGTGCAGACTTAGGCAACTGTTCCGGCACTCTCGAAAAAACAACTGTCGCATACCCCGCGGAGGAGCAGACAATGCGGTTTCGTTTTCACCATTGGCACGGCATTGCTGCACTTTTGCTTGCATCGATACTGGCCGGCTGCGGCAGTGTGCCGCGCTCCACGCCACCGATCGCGGATGGCGTGTCGACGATCAGGCCGGCGGCGAGCGCCAAGGCAACCCAGGCGCTGCCGCGCGCCGGTTCCGGACGCGGCGGCTATTACCAGGACGACGGCCCCGGCGACAATCCGCCTGAAGACCTGGAAAACATCCCGGATGCGGAGCCGAAAATCGAGCCCTATGCCAATCGCGGCAATAAACCCTATGTCGTGTTCGGCAAAGGCTATACGCCCATCCTGGATGAACGGCCGGTCAAGCAGCGCGGCCGCGGCAGCTGGTACGGCAAGAAATTTCACGGCCAGAAAACATCGTCCGGCGAACCTTACGATATGTACAAGATGACGGCGGCGCATCCGACCTTGCCGATTCCATCGTATGCCCGCGTGACCAACATCGGTAACGGCCGCCAGGTGGTGGTGCGCGTCAATGATCGCGGACCGTTCCATTCCAATCGCATCATCGATCTCTCCTATACCGCGGCGCTCAAGCTTGGTTATCTCGGCCATGGCAGCGCCGAACTGGAAGTCGAGCGCCTGCTGCCCGACGAAATTGCGCGCATGAACAGCAACAAGGTTCGGCAGCCGCAGGTGGCGCAGACGTCGGCGGTGCCGGAGCCGGTCGCCGTGATGGAAGTCATACAGCCGGCGGTGCAGACGGTTGCCTTTCCCATGCCGCCGGTCGTGCCCGCGCCGGCGGCAACGGAACCGCAGTCACAGCAGTCACCGCAGTCACAGCAGTCACAGCAGTCACAGCAGTCACA
>JAQGMO010000348.1 GCA_028292315.1 Herminiimonas sp.
TCGTACGCTTGTTACGGCGCGTCTTCTTACCCTTCGTCTGTTGGCCCCAAGGCGACACTGGATGACGACCAGCTGCGGTTTTACCTTCACCACCACCGTGCGGGTGATCGACCGGGTTCATGACCACGCCACGCACCGTCGGACGAACACCGCGCCAACGCATGGCACCGGCTTTACCGATCTTGCGCAGGTTGTGCTCGCCGTTCCCGACTTCGCCGACCGTTGCACGGCATTCCACGTGCACGCGGCGGACTTCGCCGGAACGCAGGCGGACCTGGGCGTAAGTACCTTCACGCGCCATCAGAACAACCGCCGCACCGGCGGTACGCGCCATTTGCGCTCCCTTGCCTGGCATCATCTCGACGCAATGCATCGTGGTGCCGACCGGGATATTACGCAGAGGCAGGCAGTTACCCGATTTGATCGGTGCTTCCGCGCCGTTCATCAACTGGTCGCCAACCTTCATGCCCTTGCTGGCGATGATGTATTTACGCTCACCGTCGGCGTAGCAGATCAGCGCGATGTTAGCCGTGCGGTTCGGATCGTATTCGATACGTTCCACTTTCGCTGTAATACCGTCCTTGTTGCGACGGAAGTCGACGACGCGATAATGCTGCTTGTGACCCCCACCGATATGACGGGTAGTGATATGGCCGTTATTGTTACGGCCAGCGGTCTTGGACTTCTTTTCAATCAGTGCAGCGAACGGGCGGCCCTTGTACAGGTCAGGTGTTACCACCTTGACCATGCCACGCCGGCCCGGCGATGTCGGTTTTACTTTGACGAGTGCCATTATTTAGCCTCCTCGGTGAAGTTGATTTCCTGACCGGGCTTCAGGCAAACGAATGCACGACGGGTGTGGTTACGACGGCCATTGAATCGGCCCGAGCGCTTCAGCTTGCCCTGACGGTTTGCCACTTGCACCGACTCGACGTCCACTTTGAACAGCATTTGGACCGCGGCCTTGATTTCCAGCTTGGTTGCATCCGGCATTACCAGGAAAACGACCTGCTGATTTTTCTCGGCGACGAAGGTAGCCTTCTCCGAAATTACCGGCGCCAGCAACACTTTCATCAAGCGTTCTTCGCTAAATTTCACATTCGTGTTCATGCCAGCATCTCCTCAATCTTGGCCAGTGCCAATTTGGTGATCAGGATCTTCTTGTAGAACACCAGCGAGACCGGGTCTGCGTGACGCGGCTCGCAAATCAGCACGTTCGGCAGATTGCGCGAGGCCAGCAACAGGTTTTCATCAAGGTTGTCCGTAATCACCAACACGGAGTCCAGCCCCATGTCTTTCAGTTTTTGCGCCAGCAGCTTGGTCTTGGGCGCATCGACCGAAATATTTTCAATAACAGACAGACGACCCTCGCGAGCCAACTGGGACAGGATCGAGCAGACCCCTGCGCGATACATCTTCTTGTTGACTTTGTGGGTAAAGTTTTCTTCAGGCGAATTCGGGAAAATCCGGCCACCTCCGCGCCACAGCGGCGACGACGACATACCGGCACGGGCGCGGCCCGTTCCTTTTTGACGCCATGGCTTCTTGGTCGTGTGGTGAACTTCCTCGCGGTCTTTTTGCTTGCGGTTACCGCTGCGTGCGTTGGCCTGGTAAGCGACCACGACCTGGTGAATCAAGGCTTCGTTATAGTCACGACCGAAAATCGTATCCGGCGCAGCGACGTTGGATGCAGCCTGACCCTGGTCATTCAGGAGCTTGAGTTCCATTGATTAGGCTCCCTTCTTGGCTTTGGTTTTAATAGCAGGAGAAACGATCACTTGACCGTTTTTCGCACCCGGAACCGCACCCTTGACCAGCAATAGCTGGCGCTCGGTATCGACGCGGGCGATTTCGAGGTTCTGCGTGGTAACAGTGACGTCACCCATGTGACCGGTCATGCGCTTGCCCGGGAAAACGCGACCCGGATCCTGCGCCATACCGATCGAACCCGGCACATTGTGCGAACGGGAGTTACCGTGACTGGCGCGGCCGGATGCAAAGTTATGGCGCTTGATCGTGCCGGCATAACCCTTACCGATCGAAACGCCCTGCACGTCCACCTTCTGACCGGCTTCGAACAGGCTGATGGCGATGACATCGCCAACCTTCAGTTCGGCGGCCTTGGCGGCGCTGATGCGGAATTCCTTGAGAACGGTGCCAGCTTCGACTCCGGCCTTGGCGTAATGCCCGGCGGATGCCTTGTTGACGCGCGAAGCGCGGCGCTGACCGAATGCAACCTGCACAGCGGTATAGCCATCTGTGTCAGGCGTTTTGATTTGCGTCACACGGTTGTTGGACACGTCCAGAACGGTAACAGGAATCGAATCCCCGTCATCCGTAAAGATGCGCATCATGCCAACCTTGCGACCAACCAGGCCTTGGCCTTGATCTTGGTTCATTTTTTCTCCATTCCCGCCTGCGATTGGGCGGGGCTGATGTTGTACTACTTGTGAGCCGGAGCTCGAAATGTCGAGCCCAACCTTTAACTAAGCCGGAGATTATAACGCGAGATTTTTCTTTGCACAATCGAAAATTGTGGTATGTCAGTCCCGATTTATCTCCGGCGCGTGCTTCGTGTTGCTGATTGCTGTTTTTTGCGCTTACTGCAGCTTGATTTCCACGTCGACGCCGGCTGGCAGGTCGAGCTTCATCAACGCGTCAACCGTCTTGTCGGTCGGATCGACAATGTCCATCAGGCGTACATGGGTACGGATTTCAAACTGGTCACGCGAAGTCTTGTTGACGTGCGGGGAACGCAGGATGTCGAAACGCTGAATGCGGGTCGGCAGCGGCACCGGGCCTTTTACAACAGCGCCGGTACGCTTGGCGGTGTCGACGATTTCGAGTGCTGACTGGTCGATCAGGCGATAGTCAAATGCCTTCAGGCGGATACGGATTTTCTGGTTCAGCTTTGCGGTAGATGTCGACATTTTTCTTCCTTTAAAGAGCGAGCCGCGAGTGGTTTTCCACCCGCGGCGATGTGCATTCACAAGACAGCCGCCTGATTCGGCCTGCGGAGAACCGCAAGCCGCTTTGACGGCGGATCAAATCAATTACTCGATGATTTTTGCAACGACGCCGGCGCCGACGGTACGACCGCCTTCACGGATAGCGAAGCGCAAGCCTTCTTCCATCGCGATCGGGTTG
>JAQGMO010000041.1 GCA_028292315.1 Herminiimonas sp.
AGTGACTGCGTGCTGCAATGCCCCGGTGACCAAGGTTCCCTGAATCAGGGCCTGGCTCGCCAACGGCGACTTCGATTCATTCGTGCTCTGGAAGTCATATACGTCAAAGTCGCCATTGGCGCAAAACCCGGGAAACAGGTTCGCCGATGCGCAGCCATAGGGGAAGGCCGCGTAATCGTCGCGCTTGAACGCGTGCCGGTTGAGCGCCAGCGAGGCGCGCCAGTCGGCATTGAGTTGATACTCGACGCGCAAGCCGATATTGCTGCTCCGGCTGGTGACCGGCTTGCTCCAGGGCTGATTATTCAGCATGGTGCGCGCATCGATGCCGGTCGGCAGATCGGTGCCGTTGAACAGCTGAAAACCGGGCACGCTCAGTTGGGACCTGCGCTGATAATCGAAATCGAGCTGTACCAGCGCCTCCGGCGCAATCCGCCAGTCGAACGCACCGGACACAAATTGGCGATTGCCGTCGGCGCCCCTGACATACGAGCGCAGCTGTTGCGCCGCCGCATTGATCCGGTACCCAAAACGCGCGTCATCGAAACGGCCACCCAGATCGGCCGCCCCGTACAGCGTGCCGCGCTCGCTCGCCTCGACAGTCACTGACCGCAAGGGCGTGTTGGTCGGTCGCTTTGTGACGAAATTAAGGATGCCGCCTGGCGCCGCCTGGCCAGCCTGCAGTCCGGCCAGCCCTTTCAGCACTTCTATTCGTTCCTTGTTTTCCAGCGGGACCGGCGCATCGGCGGGAATCGGCAGCCCATCCTTGCGGTAGCTCGATGAATTATCGAGCGTGAAGCCACGGATCGAAAACTGTTCCGCATACCCGATCGCGTTATAGGAATCATTGACGCTGGCGTCGAACTTCATCGCATCCGACGTCTGGCGGATGTTCAAATCCTGCATTTGCCGGCGGGTGAATACCGTGATGGAGGCGGGCGTTTCCAGCAAGGGCGCTTCGGAAAATCCCCCGACGCTGGCAGTGCCTGCGCGGGCGCCATCTTGCCTGGTCGAGGTAATTACCACTTCCTGCAGCACTTTGTCGGCATTTTGGGCAATCGCTGCTGTGGCAATCACGCTCATTTCAGCGACGGCGCAGGCAATCAGGATATGGCGGGTACTCGGTGTTTTCATTGTTTGCTCTGTTTTTCGTGCGGAACGCACCCGCGGAAGCAAACAAAGAGGGAGGACTTTGCGCTTCCCTGCGCTGGCATTATCCAGATCAGGTGCGAAGGGTTTCTCTCACCCGAAAACACCTGTTTTCAGGACCCCCAGCGTGGGCGGTATGTTAACACGGAAACTTCGCCGCCGGCGCCGGACGCCTTCTTCAAAACACCCCGGCAGCGTAAAAATAGGTGATAATCAACAGGAGTAATCGCCGTTCGCAAGCTTCATTCAGAGCGCTTTACCAGTTGGTCACTCCGGAAGAGTTTATGGCATTTTCTTCTTTTGACAATTCCGTAGGCAGCCGGTTTACATTCGCGGTCGGCATCAGCGTGCTGGCTGTAGCACTCGAATGGACTATCCAGCAATGGGTCGGCACCCGTATCCCCTTCCTGTTCTTCCTTCCGGCGATCGTCCTGACCGCCATCCTGGCCGGAAGCTGGCCCGCGTCGATGGTGCTGGCGATCGGCGCAATCAATGCCACTGCCCTGCTGACGCCGGAAGGCCAGCTTTCCAGCATGGCAATGCCGGACCGAGCCCCCATGCTGGCCTACCTGGGTACCGGCGCCCTGCTTGTCCTGCTTGGCGGATACCTGAGACAGGTGGTGCGCCGGGCCGAACACGCCGAACGCCGGCTCGAAGTGGCGCTGGAAAATACCGGGGTCGGGCTATTCGAGGTCGATCTGGTCAATCGCACGATCTTTGCCTCCGCCACGCTCTGGAAGCTGCTTGGCCGAATGCCCCCGGATGGTTATAAAAACGGTTTCATGCCGCTCGATGACTGGAATGCCAGCCTCTCTCCGGAAGAGCTGAACGAGGAACGCAGGCTGCTGAAGGAAGTAGCAGCGAAAGGAGCGACCGGCCATGAGCGCGAGCATCTTGTGGCGCTGCCCGGCGGACAGCATCGGTGGCTGCTGACGAAAATTCATTTTGTAAGGGATGGCAACGGCCGCGTTTTGCGTCTGCACGGCGCGTCGCTGGACATCACCGAACGCAAGCACATGAATATGCTGCTCGAACAGGCGCAGGGTGAATTGAAGCAGCAAGTGGCGGAATGGCAGCATTTGCATGAACTCAGCAGCCGGCTGCTGCGTCCTGGCCCCGTACCTGACCAGGCCCACGCCATACTTGAAACGGTGGCGGCATTTCACTCGAGCCGGCAGGGGCTGATCTCCGTTTATGAGCCGGCGGTCGGTGGCCTGGTGATCCACGCGAGCCTCGGCATCACCGATTCGGGACTTGAACAGATGACTTGCGTGCCGGTCGGGTCCGGCGCCATCGGCCTGGCTTTCGCGGAAAAGCACCGCGTCATTATCGAGGACACCGAGACCGACCCGCGTTTTACGCGATATCGCGCCCTGGCGCGGGAACAGGGCTTCCGCGCAGTCTACAGCACGCCGTTTTTCGGCGCCTCGGGGCAGGTGATCGGGGCGGTTTCGGTTTATTTCCCCGAGCCGCGCCGGCCTTCCGAACGTGAACTGCGGCTCTCCGACATTTACGCCGGCAGCGTGGCGCTCTTCATCGAGCGCATGCGCGCCGAAGTCGATTTGCATATCGAACGTGACCGCAGCCATCAGATCCTGCAAAGCATGGGCGAAGGATTCATTCTGCTCGACCGAAATTACGGTGTGCTGCAAATCAACGCCGAAGCAATGCGGCACGACCGGCGGCCCGTATCCGAAATCATTGGCCGATCGCACTGGGATGCATGGCCCGGCTCGGAGCAGTCGGTATTGGGTCAGCTATACCGGCATGCCATGTCCGAGCGCCTCCCGGCGATCAGCCTCGAGCATAGCGACACGTACTCCAGCATTCGCGGCGCATGGATGGAAGTGCGCGCCTATCCGTTCGGAGAAGGATTGGCGATATTCTACCGCGACGTCACGGAGCGCAAAAAAGCCGAAGTGGGCTTGCGCGAAAGCGAGGCGCGTTACCGGACATTGACCGAGACGATTTCGCTGGTCGTCTGGCGCGCCAATGCGGAAGGTGCGATGTATGCGGAAAACCCTTCCTGGGCCGCATTCACCGGCCAGACCACGGAACAATACAGGGGATCGGGCTGGTTCGACGCAGTCCATATGGATGACCGCGCGAATGCGCTGGCAGCCTGGTATATGGCCCTTGCCGCCCGCAAGCCCTACGAAGCCGCGTATCGCTTGCGCCGGCACGACGGACAGTATCGCGATATCATTTCGCGCGGTGTCGCCGTAACCGGACCCGACGGCGAAGTAGTGGAATGGGTGGGGAATTGCACCGACGTGACAGATGCCAATCTTGTGGAAAAGGTGTTGCGCGACGCGAATCGCCGAAAAGACGAGTTCCTTGCGATGCTGGCCCACGAGCTGCGTAATCCACTGGCGCCGATCAGTATGGCGGCCCAGATTCTCAAGCTTCCCGGCATCGATGAAAAACGTATCAGGGATACCAGTGAAATCGTTTCAAGGCAGGTCGGGCACATGGTCAGCCTGGTCAATGATCTGCTCGATGTGTCGCGCGTTACCCGCGGCCTGGTCACGCTCGGCAGGGAGCCGCTCGATCTGGAAACGGTCGTCGACGGCGCGGTGGAACAGGTGCGCTCGCTGATCGAGTCCCGGCGCCACCGCCTGACTATAATGCTGACGCCCGAACCGGTTCGTGTAATGGGAGACCGGACCCGGCTGGTGCAGGTAATCGCCAACCTGCTCAATAATGCCGCCAAGTACACGCCGGAAGGCGGCGAAATCACATTGCGAACGGAGACGCAATCCGACCAGGTCGCACTCAGCGTGTGCGATAACGGAGTCGGTATTTCCAGCGAACTGCGGCCTTTCCTGTTTGAGCTGTTTACCCAGGGCGAGCGGTCGTCCGACCGCTCGCAGGGCGGCCTCGGGCTCGGGCTGGCGCTGGTTAAGAGCCTGGTCGAATTGCAAGGCGGCAGCGTGGAAGCGTACAGCGACGGCACCGGCAAGGGAAGCAAATTCACGATCCGCCTGCCGCGCCTGTTCGAAGCGGCACAACCGGATGCGCATGTCAGCGATGTCCGGTCCAGTCGACCGCAGGGCAAACCCTTGCGGATCATGGTGGTTGACGACAATATCGATGCGGCGCATACGCTTGCCGTTTTTCTGGAGGCGCTCGGCCATGAAGTATCCATAAAATATGATGCCCGAAGCGCGCTCGAGCGAGCCCTCATCGACGCGCCGCGCGTCCTGGTGCTCGACATCGGCTTGCCCGATATGGATGGCTATGAACTGGCGCTCCGCCTGCGTGCTGCCCCGGAGACCGCGCACTCGATCCTGATTGCGTTGACCGGTTACGGCCAGGCGCGCGACCAGGAACGCTCGAAGGCCGCCGGATTCGACTACCACCTGATCAAGCCGGCCGACACGGGCCGGCTGGCCGCCCTGCTGGCGCAGATCGATTTGGGTTCGCCGCATTCAGTGCTTACCTAGTCGCGATCAGGCCCTCCATTCCGGTTGGCGCAATGTTCTTGCCGCGAACAGTGCGCATGTCTTCCGGGAAGACATGATGCGGTAAAAGCAAGGGCTGGGCACGCCGCCACGCCGGGCCACCGGGATTTTCACGCTGGAATGAAATTTGCTGTATTGCAGATCAGGTGCGCCACATGGCGCCGCTCGACTTGCGATAAAGGCATTTTTGACCATGACGCGATCCACCCGAAATAGTTTGGCTAGCCCGCCAGGCGTCCTGCTGATCCTGAACGACGTACTGGAAGGTACGGAGGATGAATTCAATCGGTGGTACCAGCAACAGCATCTTCCGGAGCGCCTCGCCATCCCCGGTTTCAAACGGGCGCGCCGCTATCAAACGGTCGGCGGACAGCCTGCCTACATGTGCGTCTACGAATGTGACTCGATCGACGTGCTATCGTCGCCGCAGTACAAGGAACGCCTTGCGAATCCGACTGGATGGACCAGGGAGGTGATGCCGAATTTCCGCAATATGCTGCGATCAGCATGCCGCGAGACCTGGTCGGCCGGCGATGGCGTGGGCGGTGCCGCAATCGTGGTCCAGTGCCAGGCCGTCATTGGAAAGGAAGCGGCGGCGCGCCGCTTTTTGCAGGACGACTTCGGCCCGCGCCTGATGCAGACCAGCCCGCTGGTTCGTATCTCGTTGTGGGAAGGCGATGAAGCAGCCACCGGCGGTCCGAGCGCTGAAATGGCGTTGCGCGGTCAACAGGACGATAATGTAAATTGGGTATTGTTTATCGAGTGTTTTGACCTGGTGCAAATGGCACTGGCGCTGCATGGGCAAATTCTGGCGTCATCGGGTGCTGAAACCGGTTTACTGATCGGATCGTGGACCCGTTACCAGATGCTGTGTGAGCTCCATGCCGCGGATGTAGTCGGGTAAAGCGATGCCGGGCGACTAGCCCGAGCATCATGGGCTACCGATCGGAACCGGGCGTATCGTCGATTGAATTGCGCAGCAACACAAGGGCGTGCCTGTGGATCTGCGAAATCCGGCCTGCGGTCAATCCGTATAAAGCGGCAATCTCATGGAATGGAATACTCTGCAGATAGTGGTATTTGATAACCAGACGTTCGCGCTCGGGAAGCTTGTCAAGGTGCATCCTGATGTGTTGTTGCAATTGCTTTAACTCGAGCAGCTGGTAATCGTTCATTATCCCCGCAGGTTCGCCAGTGTCGATCATGCCGGTACCTTGCAGCAGGATGCCGAGCGCCATGCCGACACCAGACTCGGCAAGATAACGGAATAGCCGGTCCACCTCGCCTTTTGCCTGCATCCCGGTAGCGGTGAACCCGCTTACGTGTTCCGCCATCAACCGCTGCCGGACTGCGATCTGGCGCTGTTTCTCGGTAAGGAACTCCAGGCCGTTCAAGATCGCTCCGGACATGCGCTGACTTGCAAAGGTCTTGAATAATATGCCGCGATCGACCTTGAATCGATCGATCGATTCCATCAAGCCGACGCAAGCGAATTGCAAGTAGTCGTCGAAATCGATTTCGCGATGGCGGCGTCGCGCATAGGCCCTGGCTGCAATCACTCTCGCATAAGGCAGGTAATGAATGATCAGAGTCGTGCGCGCTGCGAGATCGTTATGCGTATGGAAGAGCGTCCACAGGCAGCGCTCCTGAACCTCTGTCAGTGCATCTGCCTGCGGCGTGGAACGAGCAGCTTGCAAGTGAATCGAGAGACGGCGCTCTTACCGGACTCGTTGTGTATGGTTTGCCTGGCTATTCTTCCACCGACATGTGGCCGGTATAACTGAGGCCGGACAGTTCTTTCAGCGCTTCGGTTTCATTGATCAGTTCAGGCGCGATCCAGCCGGACGTAATGCCGAACGAATTCGGCGTCCTGACATATTTGACTTCGCCCGGGGCGAGCGTGAAGATCAATTTTCTTTCGGCCATGGTGCTGGTAGCGACTTCATGGCTTCCAGCCTCTCCATCGATAAAGAAAAAGCCGCCCGGCTTCGAATCGCCAACACTGGAACCGTCCAGCATGATCGAGGGATGGCTCGTTTCATCCGCCGTTGCCGCGCTCCTGAAAAAATAGATGCGGCCCTTGTCCGCCTGCAGGGGCGGGAATTCAGACACTTCACGGTGTGCCGCGCTAGCCCCCGCTATTTGCACAGGGGTGGAAGTGCAAGCATACAATAGGGAGAACAGGCATAGTGTTGCCAAAGGTGCTAATCGCATGGTTACTCCTGTTAGGCTATCGGTTGATCAAACTGAAGGCGCTCTGGAAACGGCGAGCAGAGTGTAGGCGGCGGAAAAATACCGGTCAAAACATGTAAGCGTTTTTTAAATAAAACTAACTGTATTACGCTATGTATTTTGTTGAACGGACTTCTGTTCGATAGACCGGATTGGATGGTGCAGGAATCAGGAATTTGGATGAAAAAGAATCAAGTTTACGGCGCGCTTATGCCGCCGGCATGCGTGCCTGCACCAGGTTATCGTATACCGTCTGACCATCGAAGTGCACGGTGGTGTCCACTTGGAACACTGCGTCGATAAAGTTTTGCGGCGGAATGTAATTGTGCTCTTCGATATAGTGAATGATGAGCGACGGCGCCGCGAAATAATTTTCAGCCTTTTGAGAGGGAATCCAGATTTCACAGGAACCGATATGCGGATGTTGAAACTGACGGGCGCCGCAATGATGGCATGGATGAATGCCCCTGATCGGATTGACGCGCGCCGAGAAATTGCCTTCAGCGCGTAGAATCTGCTGTAGCCGGTCCAGTAATCCGGCCGGCGCATCGGCTTTTGCAAATGCATGGTCAGTGGCTAGCCATCCCACGTTCAATACATCGGGTAGCTTGAACGGAAGATAATATTCATAGGATGTGAGGTCGTCGTAGTACATGGCGGTTCCTGGTTCCTTTTCCTGTTGCGGCGTCATGGTGTCACGCTGTCATGGCGTCAGGTTAATATTTAGTGTAAGACAGAAAGTTAGTGCATGCCGCCCACTGGATATATCCGAGGCCAGGCTCCAATATTTTTTGCAGAGGCGTCGGACGATAGACCGAATGGGAATTGCTTAACAGGTTAATCCCTGCATCCGGTTCAAACAAGGTATAGGCGGGAACCTTGGCCCCCGGCAGCCAGGTGGTCATTCCGTCGATATCTTTTGCCACGCGAGGATCGCGTTTCGCCAACCTGGCCAAGCCTTCCCAATCCCCTTTTTCGATTATCAGTCCGGTTCTGTCGAGAATGCTTATATCAGGCCTCGGAAGGGTAATCGATGTTCCTGCAGGAACGACAAAATAACCATCGTCAAGAAATTTTCCACCGTGACCGCTAAGCGCTGTACCAGTACCGCCAGGCGTAACGGATTTAGCGCCAAAATGTCCGGCGTCTCCGGGCAAGGCCCTCAGGCTATCCGGCCTGGCCCGCGCAATGCCGGCCGCGGACAGGTTCGCAAGCCGCGAAAACTGCGCGCCAGCCAGCAGTGCGCCGGGAATGCTTTCACCAAACAGATACGCATCGTGGCGATAGGCGGCGCTCAGGGGCTGCATCAGTGCCTGCACCGTACCCGTTATCACGCCGTTCAGGACATTCAGCGCGGTTGTTCCCACGCCGTGCATTTGCGTCGCCGCACCCAACCCGCTGTGCGGCGCATAACGCAGATTGCCGCCCAGCATATTGTCAAGGTGCGACATGCCGAAGCTTACCATGTCACCCACGGCAAGTACCGCCTGCATGCCGCCCTCCGCCACGCCTGCCACCTGCCGCGCCGTGCCGGCCCCGAGGCCGCCAAGGCCCCGTCCAAAGGAATTGAATGCAAGGAAGCCGTCCACCGGACCCATGGCGCGCAGACTTCCCGTACCGTTTTGCGCGTCGAACGCGGCTTCCTCCGCCGCTGTCATGCGAGGCGTGGCCACATTCACCGGGGGCAGGGTCAATTCGACGACTTCGTCATCCTGCGCGGCCAGTCGAAAACCGGGCCGGTCGCCGATATCGGCGGCTTGGCCGCCATAGACTTCGGCGTACCGGTCCGCCACCGTTTTTCCAGTCGAATTCCAATACGCTTCTTCGGTATAGCCGGCAGCCGCGCCCAATGCCCTGTCCTGCCGGCCTGCCATGGCGCTGCCCTGCGCGACCAGGCTGTCCGCGAGCGCCGAGCCGAATGCATCGGCCGCGATCCGCGTCATGTCGATCCGCCCGCCTCGCATGACCGCAGCGACGACACCGGCTACCGTACTGGACATGCCCGACTGTGCCAGCGTATCGCCAAACCCCTCGGATCCACCGTGCATGCCCTCGCCCGTCGCGCCGGAAACCGCATCGCCGACCGCCATGCCTGCGGCCGCGCTCGCCACGTTTCTCCAGCTGAACCGGTCCTGCAGTCCGGCCGCCACGCCGATGCCCTGGGTGACGGCATTGCCGAGCGCGGCGCGCGAAGCGAACGCCCCGGCCCGTTCCAGTCCCGGCACGTCGGCTGCGGCAAGCCGGTTGAAGTAGCTGCCGACTCCGGCGCTGACGCTCGCACCGAGCGCGCTCAGCGCCACGCCTTTCCAATCGAAACCGTCCTGCGTCCCGAGTGCGACGCCGACGCCCTGGCTGGCCATCGAGCCGGCCGCACCGGCCACCGCCGCGGTGCCGGCCGCGCCAAGACCCAGTCCCCCGGCGAGCGAGCCGATTTCAACCGCGCCGCCCGCCAGCACCGATGCGCCGGCCGTCATCGTGCCGCCAAGCGTCGCACCGGCGGGACCCGCCATCGCACCGGCCGTATAGACCGTCACCACGATTGCGACGATCACCACCAGGATTTGTCCAAATCCGCCGCAACCGTGGTCGCCATGCTGCGGCGCCGGAAGGTTCGGCGTCGTGTCGCCGGCAATCCGGCTTTGGTCATACGGTCTGAAACTGGATGCATCATTGTGTATCGTTCCGACCCGGTTCGGCACGGTCAGCGTTTGGCCGACGCGCAAGTCGCGGCTTCCCGACAAGCCGTTAGCCTCGGCGATCAGATGCCATAACCGGCTGTCGCCGTATGCGCCCTGCGCGATGCTTTGCAGCGTGTCGCCCGCCGCCGCCTGATAGCTGCCGGCGCCGGCGCCCGGATAGTTGGCGCTGACAGGTCTATAACCGAAGTTGAAGTCAGCCTGACTGATAAAGACCGGCTTGCCGCTTCCGCTGCCGATCTGGTCGGCGATATCGCCGTAGCGTCCCAGCACTTCACCATCGACCACCAGTTGCCGCTGCACATGGCCATCCTGATCACTGTATAGCGCGCGCCCGGCGCTGTCGTTGATGAAACGCCGGTTGGCCGCGGGATCGGTGCTGTCGGAGATTGCGATCAGATTACCATTGACGTCATAACTGTTGACTGTCACGCCCGCCACGCCGGGGTTGTCGCTGCGGCTACCGGTTATGGCGCCTTCCCGGTAGCCTTCAAAGCGCGAATGGCTATAGTCATAGCTGCCGGTGAATCCCTTTTCGCCATGGGTTTGCATCGTGTACGTTCGCAGGTTGCCGGCCGCGTCGTAAGTGCCGTAATCGATGTCGTATTTGGCTTCACCATCGGATTTGGTCACCCGCTGATGCAGCAGGCGCCCGTCGGCATCGAATCGGTTGGTGCGGATCTCGCTGCCATTACCGATGATATTGCCGTTCAACAGAATGGTGTACGCTTGTGCCAGCCCGGCTAGTGGCCCGGACTGCACCACGCGGTCGGCGCCATCGTAGAAGCGGTTGTCGACCACGACGCCATCGCGTGTGATCCCGCTCAGCCGATCGAGGGCATCATATCCATAGACTTCGGTACTAAGCCCCATACTGGCGTCATACGCGACGGGCGTGGTCGTGGTCCGGTAGACCGGCGGCAGCATGATGAGCCGGCCCGCTTCATCGCGCATTCCAGGGACCGGGTTGCCGGATTCATCGAAGCCGGGCGGTTGCGCCGCCACCAGGATCGGTTTGCCCGACTCGTCCACCGCGCCGGTGTCATAGCCGGCAAGCCAGGTCGTGGTTTCGCCGCCGCTTTGCACAATGCGCCGGCCCCAGGACATGTCGCTGATACGGTTGCCATTGGCATCATAAACCACGCGGTGTCCCTGTCCGGCGACCAGGTTGGCATCATCGGCTGCATTGCCGTTGACGGCGCCGTCGATCAGGATTTGCCGATTCATGGCGTCATAGGCAAACCAGCGGTCCGCATCTTGACTCGCGCCGGCCAGGTCGATGGTATGGGTCCGGATCCGCGTCCGGTTTCCGGCCTTGTCGTAATCGAGCGAGATGCCGACCCGGCCATCGTCGACCGTGCGCAGACGGCCGGCCGCGTCATAACCGAGATGGTTATCCTGGTAGACCACGCCATTCTGCGCCGTCTTTTCGCGTATGCGCCGGCCGCCTGCATCGTAGGCGATGCTGGTTTGCTGGTTGAGCGCATTGTCGCGGGCCTGGACCAGCTGACCCACGGCGTCGTAGACATATCGCAGATCCTGCCCGCGCGTGTTGCTTTGCCCGACCAGCTGGCGGGCATGGTCATACTCATAGCGATAACTTGCGCCGCCAAGATCGGTATGACTTTGCAACTGGCCGAAATAGTCGTAGGACCAGGTACTGATATTGCCATTGGCATCGGTTTCGGAAGTCTTGCGACGCTGCGCGTCGTAGGCATTGCGCGTGCCATGGCCGGACGGCAGTATGGTTTCCAGCACATTGCCGGCCAGATCATAGACAGAGCGGGTCGCTTCGCCGTTGCCGTTGGTTTGCCGCAGCCGGCGGCCGGCCTGGTCATAGCTGAATGAGACGGTGATGGCACGGACGCCCTTATGGACCGCCATCGTGGCGCCATCGGCACTGTATACGGCGGCGGCGCCGCGCCCGATATGCAGCAGCTGCCCGAGCTTGTCATACGCATAGGTGCTTGCCTTGCCCATGGCGTCGATCCGCGTTTGCCG
>JAQGMO010000358.1 GCA_028292315.1 Herminiimonas sp.
GTCATTGCCGAGCGGGCAACGCTACGCGGGCTATGCATTGGGCCTGACGCAGATCCAGACTTATCGTTTCGTACTGTTGCCGATGGCCTATCGCATCATCATTCCGCCGCTCACATCTGAAGTGATGAACCTGATCAAGAACACAGCGGTAGCGTACTCGATCGGACTCGTTGAACTGTTTTTCCGCACCCGTGAAATGGGTGAGATGACATTCCGTTATTTCGAGGCTTTCGCAGCCGCGACCGTGATTTACGTTGTGATCGCCATGACTGCCAACCGGGTCATGGCTTTCATCGAACGCCGGGTTGCCGTCCCCGGCTATATCGGGGGAGGCAAATAATGGGCGATCTCGACTTTGACGTCGTCAGGCGCACCTGGCCGTATCTGCTGACCGGATTGCAATACACAGTGCAGTTGACGGTAGTGGCCGCGCTGGGCGGAACGTTCTTCGGCACGCTGCTCGCGATGGCGCGGCTATCTTCATTCAAGCCGCTGGCCATGACGGCGGCCGGCTATGTCAACCTGATGCGTTCGATACCGCTGCTGCTGGTGATATTCTGGTTCTACTTTCTTTTGCCGGTGATCCTGCAATCCATCACCGGCTCGGAACGGCCGGTAAATATCGGCGCCGACCGTTCGGCCTACATCACCTTCATCATGTTCGAGGCGGCCTACTTTTGCGAGATCATGCGCGCCGGCATCCAGAGCATTTCGAAGGGACAGGTCGGCGCCGGATTTGCGCTCGGGCTCAACTACTGGCAATCGATGCGGTACATTATTCTTCCGCAGGCTTTCCGCAATATGCTGCCGATTCTGTTAACCCAGACGATCGTATTGTTTCAGGACGTGTCGCTGGTATCGCTCCTGAACGTGACCGATTTTGTCGGCGCGTCTGTCAAAATCGCGCAGCGCGACAGCAGGGTGGTTGAAATGTACCTGTTTGTCGCAATTGTCTATTTCGTACTTTGCTTCACGCTGTCAAGCCTGGTCAAGCGGTTGCAAAAACGTATCGCCATCATTCGCTAAGGATAAGGATATGATAGAACTTAAAAACGTCAGTAAATGGTATGGCAACTTTCAGGTCCTGACTGACTGTTCCACACAAGTGGCTAAAGGTGATGTGGTGGTAGTGTGCGGTCCGTCCGGTTCGGGCAAGTCCACCCTCATCAAGACCGTCAACGGACTGGAGCCGTTTCAAAAAGGAGAAATCCTGGTCGACGGCATTTCAGTTGGCGACCCAAAAACGAATTTATCGGCATTACGGGCGCGCATCGGGATGGTATTTCAGAATTTCGAACTGTTTCCTCACCTGTCGATCCGTGAAAATCTGACAATCGGCCAGGTCAAGGTATTAGGACGCAGCCTCGATGAAGCCACGACAAGGGGACTCAAGTATCTTGATCGGGTCGGCCTGATCGCGCAAAAGGATAAGTTCCCCGGCCAGTTGTCGGGCGGTCAGCAACAGCGCGTGGCCATCGCCCGCGCGCTATCGATGGATCCGATCGCCATGCTGTTCGATGAGCCGACCTCGGCCCTCGACCCGGAAATGATCAATGAAGTGCTTGATGTCATGGTCGGGCTGGCGCATGAAGGCATGACAATGATGGTGGTGACGCATGAAATGGGGTTTGCCAGAAAAGTCGCCAACCGCGTTATTTTCATGGATCAGGGAAAAATCGTCGAAGATTGCACCAAGGATGAGTTTTTCGGCACGCCGCGCTCCGACCGTGCCCGTGATTTCCTGGCGAAGATTATTCATTGACGCGAGGATTTTTTAAGTTGACTGAAAGCCGCTTCAGCTACAAACTGACGCGGCTTTTTCATTTTGTCCATGCCTGACCCAATAATCATGAATCATAAAGAACTCCTGATCGATAGTTTCCATGCAGCCGTCGCCGCTGCCGACCCGCTGAACGTGGTCGGTCAATATCTGCCGCCCCCGCCCAAGGGCAAAACCCTGGTGATCGGCGCCGGCAAAGCCGCCGCGAGCATGGCGCGCGCCGTTGAACTGGCATGGCCCAAAGATGCGCCGCTGGAAGGTATTGTCGTCACGCGCTATGCGCATGGCACGCCGACCGAGCGGATCGAGGTGGTTGAAGCCAGTCATCCGGTGCCCGATACCGCCGGCGAGACCGCCGCCGCCGATATATTCGCGCGGGTCGCCAGCCTGACCGCGGATGACCGCCTGATCGCCCTGGTTTCCGGCGGCGGCTCAAGCCTGCTGTCGCTGCCGGCGGAAGGCATTTCGATGGCAGACCTGAAAGCCGTGACCAGGGACTTGTTGAAATCGGGCGCGCCGATTACCGAGATGAATGTGGTGCGCAAGCATCTTTCCCGCATCCAGGGCGGTCGCCTTGCAGCGGCTTGCCAGGCACGGGTCACCACGCTGATCGTCAGCGATGTCACCGGCGATGATCCGAGCGCGATTGCATCGGGCCCGACCTGTCCCGATGCCAGTACCTATGCCGATGCAGTGGCGATTCTGCAGCGCTTCGGCGTTACGCCGCCGGCCAGTATCGCGGCGCATCTGCAAGCCGGCATCGATGGCAGCATCGACGAGACACCCAAGCCCGGTGATGCCCGTTTTGCCAAGGTCGACAATATCGTAATTGCAACTGCGCATAAGAGCCTGCAGACCGCGGCCGAATTTTTTCGCGCACAAAATATCACGCCAGTCGTACTTGGCGACACGGTAACCGGGGAAGCGTCGGAAGTGGCCAAGGTCTATGCCGCCATGGTGCGCGAAATACGTGGCTACAATCAGCCGTTCAGGGCGCCGGTTGCATTGATTTCCGGCGGCGAATGCACAGTGACCGTGCGCGGCAACGGGCGCGGCGGACGCTGCGTAGAATTTCTGGCGTCGCTGGCGGTCGAACTTGACGGGATGCCGGGAGTCCATGCCCTGGCGGCCGATACCGACGGGATCGACGGTACCGAAGACAATGCCGGCGCGCTGCTGGGACCCGATACCAAGGCGCGTGCGGAAGCCCTGGGTCTGAATCCACGGCAAATGCTCGCCAATAACGATGGCTACAGCTATTTTGCCGCGCTGGACGACCTGATCATTACCGGTCCGACTCTTACCAATGTCAACGACTACCGGGTGATCCTCGTACTGTAAAATTGCGGGCAACCCCGCAAATAACCTGTAGATCGTGATGCAAAAAAATTCGACTTTCGAGCGTGTTCATAGCATAACGCTCACCCGCCCCGACGATTGGCACTTGCACCTGCGCGATGGCGCGACCATGGCCAGTGTGCTGCCGCATACCGCCCGCCAGTTCGGCCGCGCCATCGTGATGCCGAATTTGAAACCCCCGGTTACGACGACGGCGCAGGCTAGCGCCTATCGCGATCGCATCATGGCCGCGCTTCCCGCGGGGATGCGGTTCGAACCGCTCATGGTGCTTTACCTGACTGACAATACGCCGCCGGATGAAATCCTGCGGGCGAAGGAAAGTGGCCTGGTGCACGCCGTGAAACTGTATCCGGCCGGCGCGACCACCAATTCCGACGCCGGCGTCACAGACCTGAGAAAGTGTTACAAGGCGCTGGAAGCGATGCAGTCAGTCGGCATGCCGTTCCTGGTGCATGGCGAAGTTACTGATCCGGACGTGGATATTTTCGATCGCGAGGCAGTATTCATCGACCGCGTGATGCAGCCTTTGCGGCGCGACATGCCGGAATTGAAAGTCGTGTTCGAGCATATCACCACTCGCGATGCGGCCCAGTACGTACGCGAAGCGGATGGCGCAATTGGCGCAACCATTACCGCTCATCACTTGCTCTACAACCGCAATGAAATTTTCAAGGGCGGGATTCGCCCGCATTACTATTGCCTGCCCGTCTTGAAACGTGAAGAGCACCGGCGTGCGCTGGTGGCTGCGGCAACCTCCGGCGATCCCAAATTTTTCCTGGGCACCGATTCGGCTCCGCATCCGAAAGGATTGAAGGAGCATGCCTGCGGCTGTGCCGGATGTTATACCGCGCTGCATGCGATGGAATTGTATGCGCAGGCATTCGATGAGGCCGGCGCGCTCGACAAGCTGGAAGCATTTGCCAGTTTCAACGGAGCGGCATACTATGGATTGCCGCGCAACCGGGACACGGTGACTTTGCAGCGCGAGACTTGGTCCGTGCCCGCTGAATTGGCCATGGGCGAGGCAACGGTGGTGCCGCTGAATGGGGGCGAGAGTATCGGGTGGAAGCTGGTGTGACCTCCGCGGTTGCGCCGTTCCTGAATCAGATCGACTGGCGGCGTCCCTGGCTGGCGCCGCTGCTGCCGGCGGCGTCGCCGGTTTTGCGTGTTCCTGACTGGCGCGCCGAGCTCAACGCGCAGGTTGCCGCGCGCGCTTTGCGCAATCATCGTGGTTTGGCTATCCGTTTCGTGCCACAAGCCGACCTGCCCGCGAACATGGCTTATGAAGCCTACATCAGCGCGACCGGTAGTGTGCCGACGCGTGACAATCTTCATGATTTTTTCAATGCCATGATGTGGCTGACTTTCCCACAGATGAAGGTGCGGCTGAATGCTTTGCAGGCAGCGGAAATCGCCAGGGCTGCCGGCAGGCCGGACGGGCCGGCAACGCCCGCTGCGACCCGCGGAAAGCTGCGCGATGCGGCGACGATTTTTGACGAGAACGCCGCTCTGCTTGTCGTTCGCGACCCGCGCTGGATCGACTTGCTGCGCAACCATCAATGGCATGCGCTATTCATTTCTCAGCGTGCCGATTTCATGCGCGATTGCGAGCCTTGGCTATTTGGTCACGCGCTGATTGAAAAGCTGGTCAAGCCGTACAAGGCGATCACCGCACATGCTTGGGCCGTTGCAGCAATCCCGGAATATTGGACGATGACGGAGCAACATAAAATTGCGTGGATAGACGAAACAGTTGCCGCGCAAATTCGCTCCGGACTAGCATCGTCCAGCTTCATGCCTTTGCCCGTAATGGGCGTGCCCGGTTGGTGTGAAAATCAAGGCGAAGCGTTTTACGCAGACATAGCCGTTTTTCGGCCGAAGCGTGGGACTGGCGCGAAAAAATAGCTTTATTCCGGCATCGTTTCCCGCCTGGACTGAAACAAAGTTTTCATATTGATTTCATATTGATTTCATGCTGCAACGCTGATTTAATCTTGTCTAACAAATACCACGCACGAAGGTCGTCTTTTGCCGTTGTATTTGGTGCTTTGAACTTTGCGACGAGCGGTAGAATTTCCTCCAACTCTTGGCAGTCATACCGTTCTGCCAAAACAGCCATGCCAATCCTGATCGAGTATGTCGGATTTAAATTCTCGTCTTTAATTGATTTTGCCAGCGCCTCGAATTTACCGACTAAGTCCTCGCCTGATTTAAGACTTCTCACAAAACCGCCGAAAGCAGGAGCAAATGCCTTCCACTGCTTGACTTGGCTGCTTTGCGTTTCAAGCGGGTATTCTGCAAGGACCGTCGCAGCCTGATCGAGTTGTACATTGTCTAAATTAGCCAATTTTCCATTTAAATCAGGAAAGTCTTCGGCAAATTGCTGAACGGCGGTCTGACGAATGGTCTCGGCAAATTTCGTGATTCTTTCGAAGTCACTTTTCAATGAATTGACTCCAGTACCGTCAGAGGGGGCTGCCGTGGACAAACCGTCCAGTGCAAATTGCACTTTCGTCGGAGCCAATTTCTCGAGAAGATTGATCGACTTTTCTAAGTGGCCGGGTTTGTTTTTAATCTCTGAATTCATGCTGAGTAATGCCTGTTGTATAACATCGGTACCAGACAAACCCTTGCCCGAACCAAAACTGATTTTCAACGCGGCAGCCTCGAACGCTTTGAATTCAGCTTCCGGCGATTTACCTTCTCCCAGCTTGACAATAGCGAACGCCAAATGGCGTTGCGCATCCTTTTGCGCGTATTTCAGTTTAATTTCATCGCGTCTGGATCCAGCGCGCATGATTTTGATTTTGCGATGTATAAACCGCTTAACGTTCCCCCATGCGCCGGTATCGAAAGTGGTACGAGGCCAAAGCTCGGGTGTTTGTCGTGCAGGGACGTGCGCCGGCGCATTACTGTGCGCGTCGATAGCTGGTAGTGAGTTTCGTAATGAGGAAGAAGAGTCCATGGCCGTTTTCTTTATCTGGTAGTCATACTCATGAGTACCAGACGACCATGGATGGTTCCAAAATCCCGGAAATGATTGAATTGTTTTCTCACCCTATCAAATTTCCTTTGTCCAATGAAAAACAGGCTCACAAATTGTGAGCCTGTTTTCTATCCAATAGCGACAGCCCGTATCAGGCTGCTTACCCCAAAGACAGCATCAAACTATTGTCTTTGAAGCAGTCGCACCGGAACTGCTTAGAACAAGTGGTTGATACCAACGGACACGCCGGTTTGACGGGTCTGTCCAGCAACCCGGGAAAGACCGGTCAGCTTGGAGTTATCGATGTCAGCGTAGAAGTTCGTACGCTTGGACAATGCATAAGTCGCGCCGAAGATTGCCAGGTTGCGACGGCCGTCCAGGCCAGCAAGTTCAACTTCCGTACGGTAGTAAGCCAGCGACAGGCCCAGTGCCGGGGTCACGTTGTAGCTTGCACCAACCCATTTGTCGGTGCTACGGCCTTCAGCAACCACGGTACCGGTTTCTTGCTTCTGGTCTGCATAACCAAGAGCTACACGGAAAGGACCAGTCGTGAACGCGCCACCAACGGTCCAGTTCGTCATGTCCTGGAACGAAGGTGCTGCTGCAGCACCAGCGACGTTACGCTTGCCTGCGGTGTATGCCGCACCAGCAGCGAATGGGCCGCCTGCGTAGGTAACGCCAACAGCTTGCGTGGAACCATTGCGTGCGCTGCCAGCGACTTCGCCGAGTGCATATTCAGCACGAGCCGTGATTGGGCCAAACGTGCCGGTGTACTGGATGTCGTTGTCGTAACGGGTCAGACCACCTTGGGTTGCAACAGGAATGATACCGGTGTATTTGTAGTTGAACGGATCGTAAACACCGATCGTACGGAAGTTAACCGAGTACTGACGACCCAGGTCGATCGAGCCCCATGCACCGCCGATACCGACGGATGCGGTACGACCCCAGAAGCGCGTCGTGTCAGCAGCGCCGGTACCGCTGTTGAATGCCGATTCCAGGTTGAAGTGAGCATTCAAACCGCCGCCCAGATCCTCAACACCACGGAAACCCAGGCGGTTCGAATTGTACGTACCGGTCGAACCCATGGTCAGGCGGTCATCGCCAGCTGCGTTAACATTCGACAAATTGCGGACGCCAGCGTCGAACGAACCGTAGATGGTTACGCTGGTTTGAGCTTGTGCAACGCCTGCGAAAGCACCCAGAACTGCCAGTGCGAGAAGCGATTTTTTCATTGAGTAATCTCCAGAAGTTGTAGTGCTAAAATTTATTCGCTGCATTCAGCAAGGCCACTAGTGGTAACGCCCCTGCCGACACGTCGACACTTCCAAACCGTTTGATCAAGAAGCTAGTAGTCATTTCATCAAATATCGGTGTGAAGGGCAAAGAAATTTTGGCTTTTATGGCAATTTCTCGGTTTTAATGTGGCTTTCACGCAACGATAAATTGAATTTAAGTAACAATTTAACAACCTATTTTAGGGTGGGCACATGGATCAGTTCATAATCAGTCTTGATAAAGCATTAAGAGTTATCGCCGGCATAGCCCATTCCGCACGTCCGAGCCCCGCACTGAAAGTCGCGGATGTGGCGCTCGATGCCGCGGAAAAACGCCATAGCGCAGGATTAATGCGGGTAAACCATGTCGGGGAAGTGTGTGCGCAAGCGCTTTATGATGCGCAGGGCCGGTTTTCCAGGAATCCGGTAACCAGACAGCAGTTTTCGCAAGCCGCGCGCGAAGAAGAAGATCACCTTGCATGGACCGCTCAGCGGCTGGTCGATCTCGGTTCTCACCCGAGCGTCTTTAACCCCTTATGGTATGCAGGCGCCTATGCGATTGGTGCGGTAGCCGCTCGTATGGGAGATGCACAGAGTCTTGGGTTTGTCGTGGAAACAGAACGTCAGGTCGAGGCACATCTGGCGAGCCACCTGGAAAAGCTGCCTGTCCGGGATGAAAAATCGCGGGCGGTTGTGGAGCAAATGCGTTTGGATGAAGCGGCGCATGGCGCGGCTGCCCAATCGCTGGGCGCCGCCGCGATGCCGGCGCCTGCCCGCAAAGCCATGGGGGCCATGTCAAAAGTAATGACCACCACCGCCTACTATTTATAAATAGCGGCACCGCTGGAAGTAGTACGAATACGGATAAGGCTTATTCGGTTTCCACCGGTGTTGGCAGGCTGTCATCGATGATTTCGAACGAGTGCGTCATGACCGCAGTTTTTTCGAGCATGATCGATGCGGAGCAGTATTTCTCATGCGATAGCTTGATTGCCCGCTCCACCAGGCTAGGCTTGAGCTTGTATCCGCGTACCGTAAAGTGAAAATGAATACTGGTAAACACTTTTGGATCTTTTTCGGCGCGTTCGGATTTCAGTGTGACATCGCAGCCGCGAATATCCTGGCCGCTTTTGCGCAGGATGAGTACAACATCGTAGGCGGTACAGCCGCCTGTACCCGCCAGCACGACTTCCATGGGCCGCGGTGCGAGATTACGTCCGCCGCCTTCCGGCGCGCCATCCATCGCCACGACATGGCCGGAGCCGGTTTCAGCTAAAAACGTCATGCCGGACAATCCTGTCCAGCGCACTGTGCATTCCATTGCGCCCTCAATGAGTAATAATGATTAATCGGCATTGTAACGTGTCTGCCACGCCTGATTAATCCTGTGTATTACCGGGAAGCCTCCGTCGGCATGCCGGCATTCAGCGATTTTTCGCAGTTCAGGTTGACGCCAAGTACTTGAAATGGTTATACTTTCAGGTTCTTCCTTTTCATTGGAAGAGATAACAAGGCAGAGTCCGCAGATTCTTGCGCCAGTCGGATTACCGGCAGCGCTGCATGCGGAACCACCATTCAGGTAATTTAATCATTTAGGAAGTCATCATGCAAAAAACCTTTTCCGCTAAAGGCCACGAGGTCAAGCGCGAATGGTTCGTGATTGACGCGACGGACAAAGTCCTCGGACGTGTTGCCAGCGAAGTGGCACTCCGGTTGCGCGGCAAGCACAAGCCAGAATTCACACCTCACGTAGACACCGGCGATTTCATCGTTGTGATCAATGCAGGCAAACTGCGCGTCACCGGCACCAAGGCGACGGACAAAACATATTTCCGGCACACCGGTTATCCGGGTGGGATCTATGAAACCAATTTCTTGAAAATGCAGCAGCGTTTCCCGGGCCGCGCGCTTGAAAAAGCAGTCAAGGGCATGCTTCCCAAGGGACCGCTCGGTTACGCAATGATCAAAAAGCTCAAGGTGTACGCAGAAGCAACGCATCCGCACGCCGCACAGCAACCCAAAGCACTTGAACTCTAAGGAATAGACATGATCGGTAACTACAATTACGGAACCGGGCGTCGCAAGAGTGCAGTGGCGCGCGTGTTCATTAAATCCGGCTCCGGCCAAATCGTTGTCAACGGCAAGCCTGCGAATGAGTATTTTTCGCGCGAAACCGGTCTGATGGTCATTCGTCAGCCTTTGGAACTGACAAATAATGTCGAGCGTTTCGATATCATGGTGAATGTCAACGGCGGTGGCGAATCGGGCCAGGCCGGTGCAGTCCGCCACGGTATTACTCGTGCGCTGATCGACTACGATGCAAGCTTGAAGCCAGATCTGGCCAAAGCGGGCTTCGTTACACGCGATGCACGTGAAGTCGAACGTAAAAAAGTGGGCCTGCGCAAAGCACGCCGCGCAAAACAGTTCTCCAAGCGCTAATCTGCGTTTCAGAGCATCGAAACCGCCGGGTTTGCGCCCGGCGGTTTTTTTTCGCAAATTTTTTTGCGGCGTAGTATGGAAACCCGGCTGATGCCGGGCATGCAGGTGCAACAATCGCGGTGGAACAAGCACCGCCTGTTAAAATCTCACGGATAGAAATTCGGCCAAGGAAAAGTCATGATCAAAGTCGGTATCGTAGGGGGAACAGGGTATACGGGCGTAGAGTTGCTTCGTTTGCTGGCAGCGCATCCACAAGCGCAGTTGACAGCGATTACTTCACGCAAGGAAGACGGCATGCCGGTGGCGGATATGTTCCCCTCGTTGCGCGGTTATGTTCCGCTGGCTTTTTCCGCTCCGGAAAAAGCAAGGCTGAACGAATGCGACGTCGTATTTTTTGCGACCCCGCACGGGGTCGCGATGGCGCAAGCGCCCGCACTGTTGGCTGCCGGCGTCAAGGTGATCGATCTCGCGGCTGATTTCCGTCTGAAAGATACAACAGTGTTTGAAAAATGGTACGGCATGCCTCATTCCTGTCCAGAAATACTTGAAGAGGCAGTCTATGGCTTGCCTGAAGTGAATCGCGAAGCGATCAAGGCTGCTCGCATTATTGGCTTGCCCGGCTGTTACCCAACGACAATGCAACTGGGCTTCGCACCTTTGCTGGCGCAGGGTAAACCCCTGGTGAATGAGGCGGCGCTGATTGCGGATTGCAAATCGGGCGTGTCCGGCGCCGGACGCAAGGCGGAAGTTTCCGCCCTGTTAGCCGAGGCATCGGATAATTTCAAGGCGTACGGCGTGAAAGGGCATCGGCATTTACCGGAAACGGTGCAGGGTCTGGAGGCGATTGCGGGCCGCAAGGTTGGTTTGACATTCGTGCCGCACCTGGTGCCGATGATCCGCGGGATTCATTCGACATTGTATGCAACGATCCTGCCGGAAGCCCGCGACACCGATTTTCAGGCGCTGTATGAAAATCATTTCAGGAATGACGGATTCGTGGACGTGCTGCCGCCGGGCAGCCACCCGGAAACCCGGTCGGTCCGGGCCTCCAATATGTTGCGTATCGCCGTACATCGGCCAGGCGGCGGAGATTTGCTGGTGATCCTGGTAGTGGA
>JAQGMO010000369.1 GCA_028292315.1 Herminiimonas sp.
CGAGGCATATGAAACCCTGGTCGCAGGGCTGAGCCGGCTGAACGCGGAGTACCGGCCGGCCTGATGCCAGGCCGGGCCTTGGGTTTGGCCTACCTGGCGCCCTGTCAGGCCGCCATGCCGATCCGCGTCATCCCGCTGCGCAAGGCCCGTCAGGCAATACCGCGCATCACGCGCCGTTTTCATCCAGCAAGCCTTCGCGCCGGATGAAATCGATCACCTCATTGACCCCATCGCCGCTGCGCAGATTGGTAAAGATGAACGGCCGTTCGCCGCGCATCTTTTTTGCGTCGCGCGCCATGATGTCGAGGTTGGCGCCGACGTAAGGCGCAAGATCGACCTTGTTAATGATCAGCAGGTCGGAACGGGTAATGCCAGGGCCGCCCTTGCGCGGAATTTTTTCGCCGCCGGCCACGTCGATGACATAGATCGTCAAGTCAGACAGTTCCGGGCTGAATGTGGCAGCCAGATTGTCGCCGCCCGACTCCACCAGAATCAGGTCGAGATCGGGAAAGTCCGCGCTCATGCGGGCAATCGCTTCCAGGTTGATCGATGCGTCTTCGCGAATCGCGGTGTGCGGACAGCCGCCGGTCTCCACGCCCATCAGCCGTTCAGCCGGCAGCGCGTCCGCGCGCAGCAGTATTTCCATATCCTCCTTGGTATAGATATCGTTGGTGATGACGGCCATGTCGTAGTCGTCGCGCATTCTTTTGCACAGCATTTCGCATAGGGCGGTCTTGCCTGAGCCGACTGGCCCACCGATGCCGACGCGCAGGGGATTGGATAGATTTTTCATTGGATTCAATTTTCAGGAACGGTAAAGTCGACTGTACTGCACTTCATGCTGCATCGATAGCAGCGAAAGGCCGGGCGACCAGCTCGATAGCTCATGGTCGGCCAGTTGTTGCGCCACCTGCGCCGCTGCCTCCAGTTCCGGCCGCAGCGACAGCAGGAGGCGCTGGCCAGAAACCTGTCCGAGCGGGACCGATTTTACACACACCAGCACCTGGTTCTCGGCCCATCCGAACAGCATTCCCAGCATCGCCGCGTCATGCGGCACCTCGAGCGCCACCGCCGCGAACGCCAGCGCGCAGGGGAGTGGAATTTCCGGCTGCCGCTGCAGCAGGGCGAGCATGGCGTCATCCGAAATTTTTAGCTCGGCAACCAGTTTACCCAGTGAATAGCCCATCTGGATCGTTTCGGCGCGGAATTCGGCGGTGTCGCGCGACGCGATGAAACGCTCGGTCCAGTAGGTGACCTTTGCCTCATCGCGCCCGGCGAACGCATGCAGCAGGCGCCACAGGACCGGCGCTTCAAAGCGCGCCACGACCTGGTGCAGCGTGTCGACGATCCATGCGCGCGCGGACGCTTCATCGCTGACCGAGCCATTTTCCAGCGCCGCTTCCAGTCCCTGCGAATAGCTGTAAGCGCCGATCGGCAGCGATGGGCTGGACAGTTGCAGCAGGTGGAGCAGGGCGGCGGCTTGCATCGCGCGGCTCACGGCGTCTGATCGGACGGGCGGTGAATTTTCTGCCGCAGCGGAATCGGCGCGAGCGGATGCTGGTGATCGCCGTGATGCGCATGCCCGCCGCCGTAAGCACCCGATTCCGGCTCGAACGGCGCATCCTCTTCAGTCACGACCGCGCCCAGTCCTTCCAGCATATCCTTCAGTACAGTGTCCTTGCGAATGCGCAGGAAGCCGGCCGCGGCGTCGCCATCCACCTGGGCCTGGGTATGGCGGTTGCCGAGATGGAAAGCGCAGCGCAGCAGCGAGCGCGGCGTCGGGCAGTCAATGCGGTAGGTCGCTTCGGCGGCGGCGCGGATCCGGACTACCCTCCCGTCGTCGCCGCGCAGCAGATCACCGTCGCGCAGCACCGTGCCGCGCACGGTAAATACGGCGACTTCCTCGCCGGACACCAGTTTGGCGCGCAATCGGCTCTTTTCGCGTAGTTCGAAGGGCAGTACCAGTTCACCGTCTATCGTGCCGGATGATTCTATTTTCGTATTCAGTGTCAGCATGGTATTTTCAAAACAGGAAGTAGCGCTGCGCCATCGGCAGCACCTGGGCCGGCTCGCACACCAGCAGTTCGCCGTCGGCGCGCACTTCATAGGTTTCGGAATCGACTTCCATCCGCGGCGTCGCGCCGTTGTGGATCATGTCTTTCTTGCGCAATTGCCGCATGTTCTTCACCGGCACCAGCGTCTTGTTGAGCTTCAGCGCGTCGCCAAGTCCGGCATCATAGGCCGCCTGCGACACGAAGGTCAGCGAAGTCTTCAGGCCGCCGCCAAAGGCGCCGAACATCATCCGGTAGTGGACCGGCTGCGGCGTCGGGATCGACGCATTCGGATCGCCCATCTGGGCCGCGGCGATCATGCCGCTTTTCAGGATCATCGATGGCTTCACGCCGAAAAACGCCGGTTTCCACAACACCAGGTCGGCGATCTTGCCGACTTCAATCGAGCCGACCACATGCGATATCCCATGCGTGATCGCCGGGTTGATCGTGTACTTGGCGATATACCGTTTGGCGCGGAAATTATCGTTGCGCGAAGTGTCTTCCTTCAGCGCGCCGCGCTGGGTCTTCATCTTGTGCGCGGTTTGCCAGGTGCGCATGATGACTTCCCCGACCCGGCCCATGGCCTGCGAATCGGACGACATCATCGAAATCGCGCCGAGGTCGTGCAGGATGTCTTCCGCCGCGATCGTTTCACGCCGGATGCGCGATTCGGCGAACGCAATATCCTCGGCGATCGCCGGGTCGAGATGGTGGCACACCATCAGCATGTCGAGATGCTCGTCCAGCGTATTGACGGTGTAGGGACGGGTAGGGTTGGTCGAGGACGGCAGCACGTTTTCCTGGCCGACCGCCGCGATAATATCCGGCGCATGGCCGCCGCCGGCGCCTTCGGTATGAAACGTATGAATGGTGCGGTCCTTGAATGCCGCCAGCGTATGCTCCAGGAATCCCGCTTCATTCAGGGTATCGGTATGGATCGCCACCTGTATGTCCATCCGGTCGGCCACCGCCAGGCAATTGTCGATCGCGGCCGGCGTGGTGCCCCAGTCTTCATGCAGCTTCAAGCCAATGGCGCCGGCCCGTATCTGTTCTTCCAGCGGTGTCGGCAGGCTGACGTTGCCCTTGCCGAGGAAGCCGAGGTTCATAGGGAACGCGTCGGCCGCCGACAGCATCGAATGCAAATGCCAGGGTCCCGGCGTGCAGGTGGTGGCCGCAGTGCCGACCGCCGGGCCGGTGCCGCCGCCGAGCATGGTGGTGACGCCCGACATCAGGGCTTCCTCGATCTGTTGCGGACAGATGAAATGGATATGACTGTCGATGCCGCCGGCGGTGACGATCATGCCTTCGCCGGCGATGATTTCAGTGGCGCCGCCGATTACCATCGTCACGCCGGACTGGATGTCCGGATTGCCGGCCTTGCCTATCGCCGCAATGCGGCCGCTCTTGAGACCGATGTCGGCCTTGACAATGCCCCAGTGATCAAGGATGACGGCGTTGGTGATCACGGTATCCATGACATCGCGGTGATTGCGCTGCGACTGGCCCATGCCATCCCGGATCACCTTGCCGCCGCCGAATTTCACTTCTTCGCCGTAGGTCGCATAATCCTTTTCGATTTCGATGAACAATTCAGTGTCCGCCAGGCGGATCCGGTCTCCGGTGGTCGGGCCAAACATTTCAGCATAGGCTTGCCGCGAGATTGTCGTCATTTCAGTTTTCCCATCACCATGCCATTGAATCCATATACCTTGCGGTCGCCGGCCAGCGCGACCAATTGCACCGTGCGCTGCTGGCCCGGTTCGAATCGCACGGCGGTGCCGGCGGCGATGTGCAGGCGCATGCCGTAAGCGGCTTCGCGGTCGAATTGCAGGGCCGGATTGACTTCAAAAAAATGGAAGTGCGAGCCGACCTGGATCGGCCGGTCGCCGCTATTGGCAACGGTAACGGTGGCGGTGGCGCGTCCAACATTCAGATCGAGCTCGCCCGGTTCGATCAGCATTTCGCCTGGGATCATGTCTGCTCCTATGGAATCGGGTGGTGCACGGTGACCAGCTTGGTGCCGTCCGGGAAAGTGGCCTCGACCTGAATATCGGGGATCATTTCAGCGATCCCTTCCATCACATCGGCGCGTGCGAGTATCCGGGTTCCTTCCGACATCAGCTCGGCGACGGTCTTGCCGTCGCGCGCGCCTTCCATAATGGCGGCGGTAATCAGCGCAACGGCTTCCGGATAATTCAGCTTGAGGCCGCGCGCCTTGCGCCGCTCCGCCAGCAGCGCCGCGGTGAATATCAGCAGCTTGTCTTTCTCGCGCGGGGTTAATTCCATATTTTCTCCTGAAGCTTCATGTTTGCCATACGGTTTTTCTAAGTGTTCCAGATTCGCGGCACGATCGCGTCACGGCCCAGCAGGGCCGGCCGCAGTTGTTGCCACACCCGTGTCATCATGCGCCTCGCGGTCTCGCTCGAATCGCCGAGATAGCGCGCGACCAGCACCGATTTCATTTGCGTCACGCCGAAGTGCGGCAGCTGCTCGGGGTCCGCCTGGTCACGGATTGCGGCAACCAGGGTCGCATTGATCGCGGCCGGTTTGCCGACCGCGATCAACGTGGCACAAACCGTCTTTCCCGCCATCGCGAGTGGACTGCGCATTGCCTCGCCGCCGCCATGCAGCATTCCCTGTTCAAACCAGACTAGCCGGCCGCCAAGACGAACTGAAGTGCGCTGCGCCACGGTTCCGCTATCAAAGGACTCGCCCGATGCGGTGCGGCCGAAGCACAGGATATCGCAGCCGATAAAACAGGCTGTCGCGTCAAGCTCGATCGAGGTGTCGAGTTCGACCTGCGCGCCATTGAAAAAAATCGTTTCCTGGGGGAGCCATTCGAGGGTGGCGCCGGCAGCCGCTTCCAGTTTTATATCTTGCCTGGAAATCCTGCCGTTAGCCCGATACCATTTTGCGGCGCCGGGCGTGGTCAGGAATGCGCGCGCGCGTTCACCGGCCCGCGCCGCGATCGACAGCTGATCGCCGCCAACCACGCCGCCCGGCGGATGGATCACGATCGCATGGCACACCGACGGATGTTCCGGGTACAAGGGTTTCTGAACGCGCAGCGGCCCGTAGTGGCTGCGTTCGGTCAGGCGGGTAGTCCCGGCATCATCGGTGAACGCCAGCGACAGGCTCGCCTGCCAGGGACTGGAGGCGGGCGTGACTGGGGCGTCCACGGGGTGGTCCGATTCATCGGCGGCTATCCTTCTCATGTCGAAACTATACCGCCAAGTGCCGCTTCACGTCGTCGTTATTCATTTGGGTCTGGTTGCCGGATGCCACGACTTCCCCGCGCGATAGCACGATAAATTTGTCGGCCAGCGCATGTGCGAAGTCGAAATACTGTTCACACAACAGGATGCCCATGTCGCCGCGCTCGCGCAGCAGGCGGATCACTCTTTCGATATCCTTGATGATCGAGGGCTGGATGCCTTCGGTCGGTTCATCCAGGATGATCAGCCGGGGCTCGGCCAGCAGCGCGCGCGCGATCGCGAGCTGCTGTTGCTGGCCGCCGGACAAATCCCCGCCGCGCCGGTTCAGCATTTCCTTCAGCACCGGGAACAGTTCATAGACTTCCCCTTTGATCGTCGATGCATTCTTGCCGGATTTGGTCGCGAGTCCCATCAGCAGATTTTCTTCCACAGTCAGGCGGGCAAAGATTTCACGGCCCTGCGGAACATACGCGATGCCCAGCTTGGCGCGCTCATGCGGCCTGAGACGGTTGATGTCGCGGCCTTCCAGGCTGACCTGCCCGGCGGCGACCGGCAATATGCCCATCAGGCATTTGAGCAGGGTGGTTTTACCCACGCCGTTGCGGCCGAGCAGGGTCACGCATTGGCCTTTCTCGACCGATAGCGAGACGCCGCGCAGCGTGTGGGATGAACCGTAGTATTGATTGAGTTGCTGGACGTTTAACATGATCTTTTCCCGATTACCGTCCCAAATAGACTTCAATGACGCGCTCGTCGGCCTGCACCTGCTGCATCGAGCCTTCGGCCAGGACCGAACCTTCATGCAGCACGGTGACCTTGTCGCCCTGCGCGATTTCAGTGACGAATGCCATATCATGCTCCACCACGACGATCGAATGCTTGCCGCGCAGCTCATTCAGCAGCTCGGCGGTGCGCGCGGTTTCGGCGTCGGACATGCCGGCCACCGGCTCGTCGAGCAGCAGCAGCTGGGGTTCCTGCATCAGCAGCATGCCGATCTCCAGCCATTGCTTCTGGCCATGCGACAGCAGGCCCGCCAGGCGCGTTTCCTCGCCGCGCAGCCGGATCAGCTTGAGGATTTCATCGATCTTGCCTTTTTGTTCCGACGAAAGCCGGAAGAACAGCGTCGGCCTGACCCGCTTGTTGGTCTTCATTGCCAATTCAAGATTTTCAAAGACCGTATGCTGCTCGAATACCGTGGGCCGCTGGAATTTGCGGCCGATGCCGGCATGCGCGATATCGTATTCGGTCATGCGCGTAAGATCGATGGTCTGGCCGAACCAGGCGGTGCCGGAACCGGGCCGTGTCTTGCCGGTGATGACGTCCATCATGGTGGTCTTGCCGGCGCCGTTCGGCCCGATGATGCAGCGCAGTTCGCCGACCGAGATGTCGAGGTTCAGCTTGTTCAAGGCCTTGAAGCCATCGAACGATACGGTGATGTCTTCCAGGTACAGGATTGCGCCATGCGTGGTGTCGACCCCTTCCTGTTTCACCCGTCCCGGCGGACTCGGTGAGTCGCCCGGCTCGCCCCCCTCGTAGTGCTGGCCTGGTTGCAAAACGATATTCATGCGGCCTCCCTGTTCTTTTTCAATTTTCCAGCCAGCCCCAGTATCCCGCGCGGCATGAATAGCGTGACCAGGATGAACATCAGGCCCAGCGCGAACAGCCACAGGTCGGGAAACGCGCCGGTGAACCAGCTCTTCAAGCCATTGACCGAGAAGGCGCCAAGGATCGGGCCGATCAGCGTGCCGCGTCCGCCCACGGCGGCCCAGATCACCATTTCGATCGAATTGGCGGGCGACATTTCGGATGGGTTGATGATGCCGACCTGCGGCACATACAAGGCGCCGGCAATGCCGCACAGCACGGCGGACAAGGTCCACACGAACAGCTTGAACCAGAGCGGGTTGTAGCCGATGAACATCAGGCGCGACTCGGAATCACGCACGCCCTGCAGCACCCGGCCCAGTTTGGAACCGACGATCCATCGGCACAGCACCAGCGCGGCCAGCAGCAGCGCCAGCGTGATCAGGTAAAGCGCCGCCTTGGTGGATGGCGCGGTGATCGTGTACCCGAGTATGCGCTTGAAATCGGTGAAGCCATTGTTGCCGCCGAAGCCGGTATTGTTGCGGAAGAACAGCAGCATGAAGGCGAAGGTCATCGCCTGCGTGATGATGGAAAAATAGACGCCCTTGATGCGTGAACGGAACGCGAAATAGCCGAATACGAAGGCCAGCACGCCCGGCACCAGCACTACCAGCGCCATGCAGTACCAAAAGTTATCGGACAGCGACCAGTACCACGGGTAGGCTTTCCAGTCGAGGAATACCATGAAGTCGGGCAGGTGGCTCTGGTAGACGCCGTCGCGCCCGATCGCGCGCATCAGGTACATGCCGTGCACATAGCCGCCGAGCGCAAAGAATACGCCGTGTCCGAGTGACAGGATGCCGGTGTAACCCCATACGAGGTCGAGCGCCAGCGCGGCCATCGCATAGCACATGAATTTCCCGATCAGCGCGACGGTGTAGCTGGAAACATGCAGCGGATGGCTGGCCGGAAACGCCAGATTCAGGATAGGCAACAGCGCGAGTATCGCGGTGCAGACCAGGATGCCGGCCCAGGCCGGACGGGAAAACAGGTTGGACTTCATTCGACGCTCCTGCCTTTCAATGCAAACAGGCCTTGCGGACGTTTCTGGATAAAGACGATGATAAATACGAGGATCGCGATCTTGGCAAGCACGGCGCCGGCGAACGGCTCGAGAAATTTGTTGATCTCTCCCAGGCCGATTGCGGCGATCACGGTGCCTGCCAGCTGGCCGACGCCGCCCAGCACCACCACCATGAACGAATCGACGATATAGTTTTGTCCGAGGTCGGGGCCGACATTGCCGAGCTGCGACAGCGCCACGCCGCCGAGACCGGCAATGCCGGAGCCGAGGCCGAAGGTCATCATGTCGATCTTGCCGGTGGCGACGCCGGTGCAATCGGCCATGCGGCGATTCTGGGTCACGGCGCGCACGAACAGACCGAGCCGGGTCTTGTTCAGGATCAGCCACACCGCGGCCACCACCAGGAATGCAAACACGATGATCACGATCCGGTTATACGCAAGCACCAGCGAACCGAGCACGGTGACGCCGCCCGACATCCACGATGGATTGGCCACCTCGACGTTTTGCGCGCCGAAGATGGTGCGCACGGTTTGCATCAGGATCAAACTGATGCCCCAGGTCGCCAACAATGTTTCGAGCGGCCGGCCATAGAGCCACCGGATTACCGTGCGTTCGAGCAGGATGCCAACCGCAGCCGCGACCAGGAAGGCGCAGGGCAGGGCGGCCAGCAGATAGGCATCGATGGCTCCGGGCAGGTATTGCCTGAACAGCGACTGGCAGACATAGGTTGTGTAGGCGCCGATCATCAGCAGCTCGCCATGTGCCATATTGATGATGCCCATCAGGCCGAAGGTAATCGCGAGTCCGAGCGCAGCCAGCAACAGGATACTGCCCAGCGATACACCGTAGAACAGGTTGCCGACGAATTCGGTAAACGCCAGCCGCCGCTCGATCTTTTGCAGGGTATTGACGGCGGCGATGCGCACGCCTTCATCGGTTTCGACATAACTGCCGTCCGGGTTTTTTTCCATCATCCTTTGCAAGGCAGGTTTCAAGTTGGCGTTGCTGCTCTCGGCCAGCGAAATTACAGCGGCCTTGCGGACGCCGGCGTCGGGCGATTGAAGGTTGGCGGTAGCGGCGACACGCTGCAGTATGGCTTTGATGGCCGGGTCGGTTTCCTTTTGCAGCGCTTTTTCAATCAATGGCGCCTGGGCCAGCTCGGCGCTTTTCTGAAGTTCCAGCGCGGCGCCCATCCGGACCGCGCGATCCGGCGCAAGAAGCTTCAGGCCGGAAAGCGCGCCTTCGACGGCGCCACGCAAACGATTGTTGACGGATATCCCGTCGATGCCGTCGGGCGCCGGGCCGGATTTTCCGGTGGCGGGATCATATGCCTTGCCGTCCTCCACGATGAAGACCTGGCCTTCGGGGCTGGCATACAGCGTGTCGTCCTTCAACGCATTCAGCACCCGGGCCGCTTCGTCATCGGCCAGCGCGGCGATTTTATTGACGGCTTCAATCCGCGCATCGGGATCGTCTCCGGCCAGCGGCGCCAACAGCGCGGCGTCGATGGCCGCGTGCGCCAGCAAGGCCTGGCCGCACAGGACCGCGGCGATCAGTAGTTTACTCAGGATTTTCATTGACAGGCATTCTTTAATCCGCAGGCGAAAAAAAACCGGAACGAGGTGTTGCCACGCCCCGGTCAGACGTACAGGAGATTCAATTACATTTTTTGCTTGGATTCATTACCGTCAATGAA
>JAQGMO010000370.1 GCA_028292315.1 Herminiimonas sp.
AAGTGGCATCCGGATCACGCTTTTGGACCGCAAAGAACATTCCGGGATTCGGACCGCTTGGGCCTGAAATGATCACGCTCGACGAGATCCGCGATCCGTATGATCTGTGGATGACCTGCTCGGTCAATGGTGAAGAGCGCATGCGCGTGAATACCCGCGACCAGATATGGAAGCTGCCGGACATCATCGAGCATTTTTCACGTTTCATACCGATCGAGCCGGGTGACATGTTTTCCACCGGTGCGCCGGGCGGCGTGGCGGTCGGCAAGCCAAATGCGGCGGCACTGTTCCTGAAGCCGGGCGATGTGGTCGAATGCGCCATCGACGGCATCATGAGCCTGAGCACCACTATCATCGCGCCCCGGTAAGACCGGCAGGCTGCGTAGCAAAAGATGGCATCCGGCCACGCCGATGCTTTCATAAAACAGCAAGGAGTTCGATTCATGAATAACACAAGAAGGCGGATGCTGGCGGCACTGCTCGGTGCGAGTCTGTGCGCCGTGACGGCAGGCGCATCGGCCCAGGCATTCCCATCGAAGCCAGTCACCATCATCGTGCCGTTCGCGCCGGGCGGCGGCGCCGACACCCTTATTCGGCTCCTGGCGCCGCGCCTGAGCGCGCAATGGGGCAAGCCGGTAATCGTTGACAACCGTCCCGGCGCCAGCGGCCAGATCGGCGCCAACTATGTCGCCCAGGCGCCGGCCGACGGTCACACGCTGTTGATGGCGACGACCGCAGCCATCACGGATAAAAATGTCAACCGGTTCGCGCCGGTGGCGCTGGTCTCGGCGGAAGCGTATGTCGTGACTGTGAACAATGCCTTGCCGGTGCAGAATATCCGCGAACTTATTGCGTATGCCAAGGCCAATCCCGGCAAGCTGCACTTCGGCTCTTCCGGCATCGGCGCGGCTTCCCATCTGTCGGCCGAACTGTTCAAGTCAAAGGCCAAGATCGACATGCAGCATGTGCCTTACAAGGGCACCGGACAGGCGCTGACCGATTTGCTGGCCGGCCATATTGAAGTCATGTTCGCGCCGGTCCAGACTGTCATGCCGCATTTGCAGGCGAACCGGCTGAAAGCGATCGCGGTTACCGGCGCCAAACCATCCCCAACCTTGCCCAAGCTGCCGACGGTGGCAAGCTCGGGCTTGCCAGATTATCAGGCGGTGGGCTGGTTTGGCTTGCTGGCGCCGGCCGCCACGCCGAAGGCCACGCTTGCGAAGCTGCATGAGGATGTCAGCCGGTTGCTGGCTTCGCCGGAAGTGCGCAAGGATATGATGGATCGCGGTGCCGAACCGACGAGCGCTTCGGCTGAAGAGTTCGGTCGATTCATTCGGCAGGAACAGGCCAAGTGGTCCAAAACGATCAAGGACGCCGGCATCGACATGGAATAGCGGGGCGGCGGTCCGGGCGGGCCGCGATTCAGGATAAGTCGAAGTCGTATCCGATCGTCAGCGGCGCGTGATCGGAAAACCGCTCATCCTTGTAGATGCCCGCCGTGCGGGCCGTGGCCGCCAGTCCGGGCGTCGCGATCTGATAATCGATGCGCCAGCCGACATTTTTGGCCCATGCCTGGCCCCGGTTACTCCACCAGGTATATTGTTCCGGGCGCGAGTCGACACGGCGAAATACATCGACCAGCGCGAGCTCTTCGAAAATCCGCGACAGCCACGCCCGTTCCTCCGGCAGAAAGCCGGAGTTCTTGCGGTTGCCTTTCCAGTTTTTCAAATCGATTTCCTGGTGCGCGATATTCCAGTCGCCGCAAATCACGACCTCGCGTCCGCATGCCGCAAGCTCAAGCAAATGCGGCAAAAACACATCCATGAAGCGGAACTTCGCCAACTGCCGTTCCTCGCTCGATGAACCGGACGGGCAATACACCGAGATCACGCTGAGCTTGCCGAAATCGCATTGCACATAGCGCCCTTCGGCATCGAATTCGTCGTTGCCGAAGCCGAGTTGGATATGATCCGGCCTGGTCCTGCAATAGACGCCGGCACCGGAATAGCCTTTTTTTGCGGCATAATGAAAGTAGCCGTTATAGCCGAGCGGGGACAGGAATTGCTCGGTCATGTCCCCGGCCTGCGCCTTTAATTCCTGGACACAGACGAAGTCGGCATTTTGCTTCGCCATCCAGTCGAAAAATCCTTTTCTGGCGGCCGAGCGAATGCCGTTCAAGTTAGCGGAAATAATATTCATTGGTGCAATGGCAAAAATAAGGACGTCAGCATAACCGATCCGGACCGGGCTGAAAATTTTTTCTATTGCGGTGCCATCCCGGCCACAAGCCGCATATCAGGCGCATATCGAGATAAAATAGCGGTCTTTTCCCGCACCTATAAATAAGAGAAGAATCGGACCTATCTTGAGTAATCTACGTCAACGGTTCATCGCGTTTTCAGTGGCATCCGGCGTGTTGAAATTTGGTGATTTTGTCACCAAGGCCGGACGCCATTCGCCTTACTTTTTCAATGCCGGCCTGTTCAATGAAGGCGCCATGCTCGGCCGGATCGCCGATTTTTATGCGCAGACATTGCTCGACTCGGGCGTGGAGTTCGACATGCTGTTCGGTCCGGCATACAAGGGCATTACGCTTGCCTCGGCGACCGCGGTCGCGCTCGCTGGCAAGGGACGCAACGTGCCATTTGCATTCAATCGAAAGGAAGCCAAGGACCATGGCGAAGGCGGGACCATCGTCGGGGCCGAGATGAAAGGGCGGGTCGTGATCGTCGACGACGTGATTTCAGCCGGCACCTCGGTGCGCGAGTCGGTCGAGATGATCCGCGCAGCCGGCGCCACCCCGTGCGCGGTGCTGATCGCCCTCGACCGCATGGAGCGTTCCGGCAAGGATGGGGAATTGTCGGCCCGTTCGGCTGTGCAGGAAGTCAGCCAGACCTATGGCATGCCGGTCATCTCCATCGGTAACCTGGCCGATTTGCTGGAATATATCTCTGGAACTGTAGTGGATACACAACTTGCACAGCACAAAGATGCTGTCGCCGCGTACCGGCTGCGCTATGGTGTAGCCTGATACGACTTTTGCGTGGAGCGGCCTGCGGCACCGTGCGCCAATGTGCAATCCGCTCTAATTCCAGTGTTGGCTTAATTACCATTTATGAGGACTCTTTGAAAAAGGAGCTCAAGGTTTGGCTTTGTCCATTGATCGTGGCGCCGGCGATGGCACACGCGCAGATTTACGTCTGCAAGGATACGGCCGGGCGCACCTACACTTCCGACCGCCCGATTCCCGAGTGTGTAAAAAGCGTGGTGCGCGAGATCGATCGCAATGGCATAGTACGGCGCGAAATCCATCCGCCGCTGACCGCTGAGCAAAAGCTCAGGAAACAGCAGGAAGATGAGCGGCGCAGAGCCGAGGAAGCGGCTGCCGCCGAGCAGCGACAAAGCGATCGCGCCCTCATGGCGCGGTTTCGCAATGAGCAGGATATTACAGTCGCACGCACGCGCGCGATCGAGCCGGTGCACGAGGTGTTGAAGTATGAAGCCGAGGTGCTGGCCAATCTCGAAGCCCGGCGCGCGGCGGCGCAGGCCCAGCTGGATCAGCTCAGAAGCAGTGGTAAAAGCATTCCGCCCAATGGCTTGCAGAAGCTTGAAGAAGCGGAGCAGGCGATTGCCGCTGAAAAGAAAAAAATCACCGCATATGAATTGGAAATTGCACAGATCGGGGGGCGCTTCGATGGAATGCTCAAGCGGTATCGGGAACTGGTGACGCAGGCGGCGCGCTAAGGGTGTGCCGGTAGCGCCGGTCACCTAGTGGCGTTTGGTTTGATGAGCTACTGCGCGGCCCGGCTTTGCGCCTGTGGTGCGAGGCGTAACAACCTGCGGTTGCGCTTCCAGGCCCCACTTTGTCTTAGTACAATCATCCGCAAATTGCTCTGATCTGATCTTTTTTCACAGCTGACCCTTAAAAGAGTATTGATGGTGGTTTGCCTACTACTACCGTAACCGGCCGGACTTCAGTGAAAATGACAGAACTGCCGGGCGGTCGCAGGGCAGTGCCCTGCAACTGCAGAATGGTAGCCGGTAGTGGAAAAGCGCAGCCCTTGCAGAGCGATATACTCTGCAAGGGCTGCGCTTTTCCAGCATGCGATACGAACTAGATGAGTTCCACCAAATTCGAATACTCTTTAAGAATACGATCATTCGTTAAAAACCCGAGTGGCTCGCAGATGGCCTGGGCAATCAGAATACGGTCAAACGGGTCCCGATGAATATCAGTCAGCTGCTTTACTTTCGCAGCATGCCTGACCGTTACAGGTAATTCCAGAAACCCGCTGTTAACGATTTCCTCCACTAAAGCATTCACATCGACATCCAGTTTACCGAGACTGGCCTTGATCGCCGCTTCCCATATCGACGCGCTGCTGACGTACACCTGCGTTGCGGATACGATCTTCGAGCGCGCTTCAGGTGACAGCTTCGGATGGTTATCAAGCCACCACAAATAAACATGCGTATCCAGGAGGATGCGCATCAGTTGCCTTCGAAAGCAGCTTGAATGTCGTCCGGTAAAGGCGCGTCAAAATCGTCGGCGATACGAATTTTCCCTTGCAACGCCCCAGGTTTCCGAACCGGCACCTGCGCATCAATGGGTACCAGCTTTGCAACCGGCTTTCCGGCCTTGGCAATAATGACTTCTTCCCCTTGAGAGGCGGCTTCAATCAGTTTGGAAAACTGCGTCTTTGCTTCATGAATGTTGACAATATGCATATTGGTCTCATGTAAATCGATATGACTTAGTCTAGTCTAGTCTATTTGCATCATAGCATAGTCCGCTAATACTAGATCTGTATCATCCAAGTTTGCACATTGACCCTAGCCCGCCAGCTTGCGCTTCAATAACTCCGTCAACTGCGCCGGGTTCGCCTTGCCCTTGCTGGCCTTCATCGCTTGCCCGATCAATGCGTTGAACGCTTTCTCTTTCCCCGCGCGGAATTCTTCCACCGATTTCCCATTCGCCGCCAGCACCTCGTCCACGATCTTTTCAAGCGCGCCGCTATCGGAAATTTGCCGCAAGCCCTTGCTGTCGATGATCTCGTCCGCCAGCGCCGGCGCTGCCGATTTCGCTTCCCACATCGCGCCGAACACTTCCTTCGCGATCTTGTTGGAAATTGTGCCGTCGGCGATGCGTTTCAACAGTAGCGCCAGTTGCTCGGCGCTGACCGGCGTGCCGGCGATATCGACGCCTTCGCGGTTCAGGGTGGACGACACATCGCCCATCAGCCAGTTGGCGGCCGGCTTGGCCTGCTCGCGTCCGGCGCTGGCGACCACCGCTTCAAAATAAGCGGCCATGGCCTTGGACTGCGTCAGCACCGCCGCATCATATTCGGGCAAGGCATAATCGCGCACGAAGCGCTCGCGCATCGCGCCCGGCAATTCCGGCATGGCAGCCTGCACGCGTGCAATCCATTCGGCGCCGATCACCAGCGGCGGCAAGTCCGGGTCGGGGAAATAGCGGTAATCCTGCGCATCTTCCTTGCTGCGCATTGAACGGGTTTCCTTGCGATCGGGATCGTACAGCCGGGTTTCCTGCACCACGCGCCCGCCATCCTCGATCAATTCGATCTGGCGCCGCATTTCATAATTGATCGCCTCTTCCAGGAAGCGGAACGAGTTCAGGTTCTTCACTTCGCAGCGCGTGCCGTATTGCTCTTGCCCGACCGGGCGCACCGACACGTTCGCATCGCAGCGGAACGATCCTTCCTGCATATTGCCGTCGCAAATGCCCAGCCATGTAACCAAAGAGTGCAGCGCCTTTGCATACGCAACCGCTTCCGCTGCGCTACGCATATCGGGCTCGGTGACGATTTCCAATAGCGGTGTGCCGGCACGGTTCAAATCGATACCGGTCATGCCCTGATAATCTTCATGCAGCGATTTGCCCGCGTCTTCTTCCAGATGCGCACGCGTCAGCTGTACCGTTTTCAATTCTGCTTTGCCATC
>JAQGMO010000042.1 GCA_028292315.1 Herminiimonas sp.
ACCCAGCAAACCGAACTCAACGAGCCGTACATTGCCATGGCGAACGGCGCGCCGGTCCACCTGAACATGCGGATTACGCGCGCCAAGCTGGAGTCCCTGGTCGAGGATTTGATTGAAAGAACCATAGAGCCATGCCGCACCGCGATCAAGGATGCCGGCGTCGATGTGGCGAAAATCAATGACGTGATCCTGGTCGGCGGCATGACCCGGATGCCGAAAGTGCAGGACAAGGTCAAGGAGTACTTTGGCAAGGATCCGCGCAAGGACGTCAATCCGGATGAAGCCGTCGCCGTCGGCGCCGCAATCCAGGGATCGGTATTGTCGGGCGAACGCACCGACGTGCTCCTGATGGATGTCACGCCGCTATCGCTGGGCATCGAAACCATGGGCGGCGTAATGACCAAGATGATCCAGAAAAACACGACTATTCCAACCAAGTTCAGCCAGACATTTTCCACTGCGGACGACAATCAACCCGCTGTAACCATCAAGGTTTACCAGGGCGAGCGCGAAATGGTCACCGGCAACAAGCTGCTTGGCGAATTCAATCTTGAAGGCATTCCGCCGGCGCCGCGCGGCATGCCGCAGATCGAGGTGACTTTCGATATCGATGCCAACGGCATCCTGCATGTCAACGCCAAGGACAAGGCGAGCGGCAAGGAAAACAAGATCACGATCAAAGCCAACTCCGGATTGACCGAAGCGGAAATTCAAAAGATGGTGCGCGATGCGGAGTCGCATGCCGAGGAAGACATGCGCATGAAGCAACTGGCCGAGAGCCGCAATCAGGGCGACGCGCTAGTGCACTCGACCCGCAAGGCCATGGAGGAATATGGCGGCAAGCTCGACCCGGCCGACAAGTCGCAGATCGAAGGTGTGATGAAGGAACTGGAAGATGCATTGAAAGGCAATGACAAGTCTGTCATCGACGCGAAGATCAGCGCGCTGACGACCGCGGCGCAAAAGCTGAACGAAGCAATGATGGCGGAAGCGCAAGGGCAGCCGGCAGGTGCCGCCGGGGCCGGGGCCGCCGCTGGAGCCAGCGGGGATGCATCGCAGGCGAAAGAGGACGATGTGGTCGATGCGGAATTCAAGGAAGTAAAGAAATAATCGTCGGCATTGCGCACGGCAGGTTCGGCCGGTTCCGGTCGGACCTGCCGGACCTGCCGTTACCGCAGGTAACCAAAAAGGCGCAGCCTATGCGACAGTTCAGTGCAGCTCGTCTGACCCGCCGCCGAGATTCTCGATCTCCAGCTTCGCATGTTCGATGCTGTCTTCGCAAGCCGCGTCGAAATAAAAGAACCCCGGATAAATATGGTTGCGGCTCCTGACGACGCTGCCGTCCTTCACCAGCTCATATCCGCCATACCATTTCCCTCCGGATTCATCCGGCTTCGTCACGATGAGGTAGCCCTGAAATTCGACCTGCGGCGGATGCTGCACGTCGAACCGGCCGGGATGTCCTGCGGCAGGCGCGCCCTCACGTCGGATAATGTTCATGGATCCCTCCTTCATCGCCATGCGAAGTTCAGTCCTTACCATAGCGATATAAGCCATACGATCACTTATTTCAATGGCATGGATGCATGAAACCGCCGGCATATGCAGCGGGAAGCCCGATCAGGCACGGCCCGGCTCCTGCCGATAAGGTGGAACCGGGCCGGCGATCATTCCGGGATCAATGCAATACCTGGCCTGCCGTGGTCTTGACGCCGGACATGTCGGTCGACGGCATGCCGCGCTCGATGAAATTTTTCATGCGCTGCATGTCGTCCTCCAGTTCGCGCGCCGGATCGCTGCCCAGCAGCATGGCCACGCCCTGCCCCAGCAAGCCGGCTGGCGGCGTGTACGACATGCGGACCGTCGCCCGCGTGCCGCGCGCGGTAGGTTCCAGCCGGACCGAGCCGGCGTTGTCCACCATTGCGCCAGGCTCGCTGCGCCAGGACAGGGTATGCGGCCTGGATGATTCGATCAGGGCCGCATCCCATTCCACGTCGGTTCCCGCAGGGCCCTTGACCACCCAGTGCGAGCGATTATTGCCAAGGTCGCGCACTTCAATGACATGGGCCATGAAATGCGGGAAATTTTCGTAATTGCTCCAGACGTCGAATACCGTTTCAGGCGCGGCGCTGATTTCGATGGTTTTCTCCACTTCGACCGGTTCCGACGCCGAGCCCGATCCGAACAGCCGATTGATATCGAGGTTGCGCAAGGTCTCGGTCAACATGCCCAGCCCGGCGGCCGCCAGCGAGGCGCCGCTGCCCGAACGGCGCGTCAGCCCAAAATAGCCAAGCAGGCCACCGCCTACCGCCGCCATGAGCCAGATTGGCGGCAAACCGGAGCCCTGGCTCGAGCCGCGCGCGTCGTCATGGGTTTCCAGCCGGTCCCGGACATCCTCGACGCCGGGAATGGTTTTCACCAGGTCGAGCAGCTGGCTTCTTTCCTCCGCCAGCACCGGTCCGCTCAGTGTCACTCGACCTTGGCTGGCCGTTACGTCAACCCGGCGCGCGTGCGGCAGGGACCGTCCAAGCCGCGATCGTACCCGCGCTTCCAGCACGTGGTCGTCAATCGGCTTGGCGCGTTGCCCAATCAGCCGCGTGGCTTGGGCCTGTATGCCGGATATGCGGCTGCCCGCGTCACGCATCGCTCCGCTCAGCACACCGCCGGTCCTGGTGGACAAGCTGCGCATCTTGTCCTGCGCCAGCGTGCGCCGGCGTCTGCCTTCCAGCGGGTCGGAAAGATACATTGCCAATGCGCCGAGTGCAATGCCGCCGACCAATCCCGTCAGTGCCTGCGTGGTTCCTGATTCGCGTCTCACGATTAATCTCCTTTTTGTTCAGATAAGTTTGTTGATTTACCGAATACGTTCGTCGATTTGCCAAATACATGGTTCCCTTGCGCCGCTCTCCACTATCCACTATCCACCATCCGCCGGCGCCTAGGGCGGACTCCCGGCGCCGCTTCCATCACGATCGGGCGCGTGCCGTTGCGTCGCCTGGCGCAGCAGCCTGATTACTTCATCATCGGTGATCTGCGTGAAATCGTCATACCACTGGCCGACCGCGCGAAATGGCTCAGGCGTTTCCGCGCACACGATTTCATCCACTTCCGATTCCATGCCGGCGCAGGTGTCCGGCGCGGCTACCGGCACCGCAACCACCACGCGCGCCGGATTTTCCTTGCGCACCGCCTTCACTGCAGCGCGCATAGTGCTGCCGGTGGCAAGACCGTCATCCACCAGTATCACGGTCTTGCCTTTCAACTGCGGTTTCGGGCGGCTATCCCGGTATAGCGTTTCCCGCCTTTTCAACTCCGCCAGCTCGCGTTGCACGACCCGTCGCAACGCTTCATCACCGACGCCAAGCATGGCGGCGATGCCTTTCTGCAGTACGATGACGTCGCCGCTGGCGATTGCGCCCATCGCAAACTCCTCATATCCGGGCGCGCCCAGTTTGCGCACCAGCAGAATATCGAGCGGCGCATGCAGCGCCTGCGCTACAGTGTGGCCGACCGGCACGCCGCCGCGAGGCAGTGCCAGCACGATCACATCATCACGTCCGGCATACGTACTCAGGCGATGCGCCAGCTGTTGGCCGGCATCCATCCGGTTTGTGAAACAACAGCTATTCATATTTCCCCTCGCAATGAAAGAGCGCAGCGGTAACGCAGCGTCGAAGCGAGGCGATGCGGTTACATGGAGGTCTTCTCTTCAACCAAGTCACTTTGACCATGAGCGCAGCAGAAAGATCAACAGCGGAGCGCTAAATCCCGGGCAGGCCGCATGACGCCGGTAATTCACGGCAATCCGTGCGATCCAGACTTACCCACATTTACGGTGGACAATCCTGTGGATAAGTGGCAACAAATAAGGTTAAGTGCTTGTTTTATAAGGAAATGACATAGATGTTACAAAACTTTGCAGCGGCAGCGGCGGTGTACTTTATCCACAAGCGGCAAAAACCCCGTGACAGGTGCCCGCCGCGGTTACAAAATAATGAACAGCGCAGGCAATCTCGACGGGATTTATGCCGAAATCCGCCATCTTTTCTCAAAGATGTCATACTAGCGGGTTCCCTCGTCTCTATGGTTGCCTGTCCGCGGTCCGCGGCATGCGATCAAACCATTGTCTGTCATGAATTCACCGAAAAACATTTGTTCCTATCCACGTTACCGGCCCGATTACGGCAAGCCGGTCCCATTCCTGCCGATGTCCCGCGCGGAAATGGACAAACTGGGCTGGGATAGCTGTGACGTGATCCTGGTGACCGGCGATGCGTATATCGATCATCCCAGCTTTGGCATGGCATTGGTAGGGCGACTGCTGGAAGCGCAAGGTTTTCGGGTAGGCATCATCAGCCAGCCTGACTGGCTGTCGGCAGATGCCTTCCGCGCGCTCGGCAAGCCCAACCTGTATTTCGGCATTACCGCGGGCAATATGGACTCAATGGTCAACCGCTACACCGCCGATCGCAAAATTCGTTCCGAAGACGCCTACACGCCAGGCGGCGACCCGAACAGGCGGCCCGACCGCGCACTGGTCGTCTATGCGCAACGCGCTCGCGAAGCGTATCCGGATGCTAACGTGGTAATCGGCAGCATTGAAGCAAGCCTGCGCCGCATCGCGCATTACGACTATTGGTCGGATAAGGTCAAGCGCTCGGTGCTGCCCGATTCCAAGGCTGACATCCTGTTGTTCGGCAATGCCGAGCGTGCCCTGGTGGCGCTCACGCACCGGGTCGCGGCCGGCGAACCGATCAAGTCGATCCGCGACCTGCGCGGCACGGCCTTCATGGTCCCGCGCGGCTGGAAGCCGGGCGAAGACTGGCAGGAAGCCAATTCGACCCGCGTCGATACCCCGGGCCGTGTCGAACCGCATCCCGACCCGTATGAAATGAAGTCGAAGGAAGACGCCAGTTGTAAAACCGGGGACACGGCGGCGCCGAAGCCCGTGCTGATATTGAGCCGCGAGGAACGGCAGGCCGCGCTGCGCGAAGTCCGTGACCGGACGGTCGTCCGGCTGCCATCCTATGATGTGGTCAAGGACGACCCGGTGATGTATGCGCACGCCTCCCGCGTGTTTCACCTGGAATCGAATCCCGGCAACGCGCGCGCGCTGGTGCAGGGCCATGCCGACCGGGATGTCTGGCTCAATCCGCCGCCGCTGCCGCTGGCGATGGATGAAATGGACCATGTGTACGACATGCCGTACTCGCGGGCGCCGCATCCGGCCTATGGCAAGGCGCGCATTCCGGCATGGGAAATGATCCGCTTTTCAGTCAACATCATGCGCGGCTGTTTCGGCGGCTGCACCTTTTGCTCGATCACGGAGCATGAAGGCCGGATTATCCAGAGCCGTTCCGAGCCTTCGATCCTGCGCGAAATCGAACTGATCCGTGACAAGACCAAGGGTTTCACCGGGACCATTTCCGACCTCGGCGGCCCGACAGCCAATATGTACCGGCTGGCCTGCAAGGACAAGAAAATCGAGGAATCCTGCCGCCGGCTGTCATGCGTGTATCCCACCATCTGCTCCAACCTGGGTACCGATCATAGCAAGCTGATCCAGTTATACCGCAAGGCACGGGCAATCCCGGGCATCAAGAAAATCCTGGTCAGTTCCGGTTTGCGTTACGACCTGGCGGTGCGCTCGCCCGAGTATGTGAAAGAACTGGTCACGCATCACGTGGGCGGCCTGCTCAAGATCGCGCCCGAACATTCGGAAACCGGCCCGCTTTCGAAGATGATGAAGCCGGGCATGGGCGCTTATGACCAGTTCAAGGAAATGTTCGATCGCTATTCAAGGGAAGCGGGCAAGGAGCAATATCTGATCCCCTACTTCATCGCCGCGCATCCCGGAACCACCGACGAAGACATGCTGAACCTGGCATTGTGGCTCAAGAAAAACAACTTCCGCCTGGACCAGGTCCAGACCTTCATGCCGACCCCGATGGCGCTGGCGACGGCGATGTATCACACCCGCAAGAATCCGTTGCACAAGGTAACGGACGATTCGGAAGTGGTGGAAACCGTGCGCACCGGCAAGCTGCGCCGCCTGCACAAGGCGTTCCTGCGCTACCACGATCCGGCCAACTGGGAAATCCTGCGCGACGGCTTGCAGCGAATGGGGCGTTCGGATTTGATCGGCAGCAGCGAACGCCACCTGGTACCCCGGCATTCCGCGCCGTCGGGTGGCATCATTAATGCGATCGAACGCCGGCGCGAAACACCGGGACCGGACAAACTGGCGCGCAAGTTCGGACAGATGAAGCCACGGCCGGGCGGGGCCGTCGAGCGCAAGCCGGCAGGCGGCCATGGCGGGCGCAAAGGCGCTGCCTCCCCGGCTCGCTCGGGCCGCAAATAATTTTTCCTGCGCCATGCGCCGGTTTACGGCTTCGAACGGGCGCCCGGCGGTGACTGCGGCATTGCCGATGCGCGCCGTGGAATGCTTATTTGTATCAAAACGTAATAAGGTAGCCGGGCGCCAGAAACGCGATTACACTAGATTCGGTGCGCGGCACAGGCAACGTCGGCCGATGACCCGGGCGTCCTTACGGCAACCGGGCATGAAGTACAAGAGGACTATCATGAAGCGCAGTAAATCGCTGGTTCTACTCATACTGCTGTTCGCTTCGATCGCGAGCAGTACTGCATCGGCAAACGGTGGGCGCGGGCATCGCGGCCATTCAGGCCACCATCATTCCGGTCATTCGAGCTTCGGCCTTTCCATCGGCATACCGCTGGGCTTGCCTTATTATTACCCGTCGCCTTATTACTATTCCCCGCGTTATTACTATCCCCCGCAATATTATTATCCATCGGCGCCGCTCGTCGTGGGGTCCGCAGCCGCGCCGCCGGTCTATATCGAACAGGACCGTCCGCAGGCATCGGGTCCATTGGACCCGAATTACTGGTACTACTGCAGTAACCCACAGGGTTATTATCCTTACGTCAAGGATTGCAGGGAAAGCTGGACACCGGTTCCCCCTTCTCCTCGTTAAGTAGAGTTCTTTCCATGTTTTCACTACCAAGGATTTCCTCGCTGGCGGGCGTGCTGTTGCTGACGGCATGCACCACCATGCCGTCAGGACCAAGTGCGCTCGTGCTGCCCGGCACCGGAAAAAATTTCGACCAGTTCCGGTTTGATGATTTTGATTGCCGGCAGTATGCGCAGGGCCAGTTGGGCGGCACTACGCCCGGGTATGCGGCCGATGACAGTGGCGCGCGCACAGCGCTGTTAGGGACGCTGCTTGGCGCCGCCGCCGGCGCGGCAATCAATGGCGGACGTGGTGCCGGAGTTGGCGCCGGCGCGGGTCTGGCGCTGGGCGGCCTGGCCGGAACCGGCGCCGCGCAAAGCGCAGGCTATACGATTCAGCAGCGCTATGACATTGGCTATCAGCAATGCATGTATGCCAAAGGTCACCGGATTCCGTCGGCCGGTACTTTCCGCGAATCCTATCAGGCCAGATCGTATCCGACACCGCCGCCTCCTCCACCCGGCACGCCGCCGGGCCCGCCGCCGCGCTGATAGGCAGATAGCCGGACGCGGCCTGACAAATCAGTCCAGGGTCTACAGTTCTCAGGGCTCGACCACCGCCAGTTCCACAGGGATGGAAATCGTCAGCGTGGTCCCCTCGCCCGGTAAACTGTCCACTTTAAATTCGCCGCCCAGCGTGCTGATGCGCTCCCCGATGCCGAGTAATCCAAATGAATTCGGCTTTCTGCGGCAGCCGGGAAAAATGCCGACGCCGTTATCGGTAATTTTCATTACATATTTTCCGCGGTCGCGGCGCAGCGCGATGATGACCAATGTCGCCTGGGCATGGCGGGCGACATTGGTGAGCGACTCCTGCAAGATGCGGAACAGCGCCGTGGCCCGATGGTCATCCAGCTCGCAGTCGGTCTTGTTGTCGTCCATGCTCAGCTTGCATCCGATTCCGGTGCGTCTCTCGAATTCTTTTACCTGCCACTCGATCGCCGCATGCAGACCCAGGTCGAGCACGGAAGGCCTCAAGTTATTGATGATTGCTCTGACCGCCTTGATCGAGCTATCGATATGGGCCAGCACGTAGCGCACCTTTTCATTCAGTTTTGGATGCGCACTGCCGGTACGCGCATGCAGCATCGAGACGTCGATCCGCAGCGCCAGCAGATTCTGGCCCAGTTCATCATGAATTTCACGAGCGATCCGTTTGCGCTCGTCTTCCTTGACTTGTTCCTGGTAAGCCGCAAGTTCGCGCAACAGCTCGCGCGACTTCTGTAATTCCTGCTCCGCATGCTTGCGTTCGATCACTTCGTGTTCCAGCTGCCGGATTACGCATTGCAATTGCTCGGTGGTCTGCCGCGGCTCCCTGATGGCGCGGATGACAAGGTGCCAGAGCAGCCCGGCGCCGGCCACCGACAATACGGCGGCGAGCATTTTCGTGCCGGCATCCAGCCGCGAATCCGGCTGCCAGTATCCCAGGCTCGCCAACAAATGGATGGTGCCGCACGCGATCAGGAAAATCGATAACAAGGCAACCAGCCAGCGCACGCGCAAAGGGCGGCACCGATAGGCGAGATAGCCCAGGGCAAGCGCCGCCGAATAATACGAGAGTTCGATTAATGTATCGGACGCAAGACTCATCCAGAAAATATAAAGCGGCCCTTGAAAGTGACCACCGCCAGACACCGGCGCCTGAACGCCTAACAGGTTACTGAAGATCTCGGTCACCCGCCACTCCTTACCGTCTAACCCGAAGGGTTGCTAATTTAGTGCATTTTTAGCACTCCGGTCCATATGATTGGGGCTGGATCACTATTGGTCAAGTTCTCTCTTTAATTCAGGGAGAAAAATTACATTTTACTCCTGCATTCCTACACGCATATCAGCCAATGTCCGATTGGAAATTCTGACCGTCGCAGGTAGTGTGATATGCATTGCTGCATCCCGTGCAGCGTATGCATACCGATCATTTTTAAAGGAGAGAATAATAATGGGTAAATATCTTATCGGATGGCTGCTCGGCGTACCCGCGATCGTCCTCGTGATCATTTATTTCCTTGTCGGCTGACGATACCCGGCTGTACGCTTATTCAGTGCCCTGTCTGCAATGGCGGAACTGGTGGCAGCCGCCTCCGCGTTCCCGGTGCATATTGATGCGATCCGGGATGTTTGACGCGTGGCGGGATACTGATGCATCATTCTATTTTACCGTGGCAGGCCAACGTTATTGGCGCATCCAGCGCGACGCGGATGCCACACCTCCCAAGACATAAAATGAATATGCCATGTGCAGCACAATTTACCGCGAACAGTAATTTTCGCATACTGCTGATAGATGATAACGTCGACGCCAATGAGTCGATGGCGGCGTTATTGAAACTGCTGGACTATGACGTGCGGACAGCCAAGGATGGCGAGACCGGCCTGGAGGTTGCCGTGGAATTCGAACCGCACCTGGTCTTGTCCGATATTGGTTTGCCTGGCATGGATGGTTATCAACTGGCGCCCGCGTTACGCAAAGCGGCCGGTTCCAGAAAACTCGTTCTTGCCGCCACCACCGGTTACGGCCTGGCAAGTGACCGCCTGCGTTCACAGGAAGCAGGTTTTGATTACCACTTGGTTAAACCGCTGGATGCGGACGCGCTGCTCGACTTTATCGCGCGACAGCTTGCCACTTATTAAATTATGCGCATCGAAAAGCCGTCGCATCTTTTGCGGCTTCTCGCGCCTTGCGCGGCTTCCTTTCGCGGCTCCTCCACCCGTTCTTCACCACTTCTCCACCCTTCCCCGCTTCCGATTTTCCTACACCGCGAATAGTCAGCGTCCTATACCCCGCATACGCCCCGGTTGTTACGATGATCAACTCCGCAGACAGCTGCAAAACAGCTGCAATTGTTCTCGACAGGTCGACAACGGCCGGACCGCGCGTATCCTCGCGCCGGCACCGGGCGCGATTGACTATAGAGTAGCGAGGACAAGATATCCATCCATTGTGCAGATTTACCAACCGTAAAGGAAAATCGACATGACACCAGATCAATCCCCTAACAAAGATGCACGATTGGTCACCGGCTTGTTCAGGGACCGGGACAGCGCAGAACGCGCATACAAATCCGTTTCGGATATGGGCTATGATCCGCGCGACGTCAACCTCGTAATGTCTGATGACACTCGCTCGAAGTATTTCTCCGGTACCGGTACGCAGACCGAACTCGGCACCAAGGCGGCAGAAGGCGCAGGGATCGGCGGCGCCATCGGTGGCACTCTGGGCGCGATTGCGGCCGCCATTGCAGCCGTCGGCACTTCAATCGCGATACCAGGCCTCGGGCTGGTGATTGCCGGCCCTCTGGCTGCCGCTATCGCCGGCGCCGGCGCCGGCGGTGTGACCGGCGGACTGGTTGGCGCCTTGATCGGTTGGGGGATACCCGAGGAACGGATCAAGCATTATGAGCAAGGAATCAAGGAAGGCGGCATCCTGATGGGCGTACGACCGCGATCGGACGCCGATGCCGTACGCTTTGAGCAGGAGTGGACCAATAGCCGGGGCGAGCACATATATCGCTGAGCCGTCTGTAAACCACGGCTGGCGGCCGCCAGCCGTCAGACGCGCTTTTCGATTCCGATCCCGGAGGGACGGACAGCCGATGCCTCCGCCCCGCCAAGGCGTTTTCCCGAGACATGCGGCATGCGGCCGTGCCTTCTTGGGTTCCTACAACACTATCATCCAGTGTCCTATAGAAGCGACAACAGGGCGATGATAGGATTTTCATGCGGATGAAATTCATCCTACCGGTCTTTTTCCAAAGGTGTCGCCCTCAACGTTTCCAGAATGATCCGTCACCATGGCATTTGGCGACCACCGCTGTTTGCTGAGTCTTTGTCGCACAGTCATTTCCATTTGAGTGTGCGCTGATCCGGTGAAGCGTCAACGTCGCTTAGAGCAGAGGTTTTTTTGGATTCCAATCCTGACAGAAAGGCGCTGCGGCAGAGCACCGCGCACCGTCTTCAAAATGCGCAGGCGCTTGAAGCCGAAATAACACGGCGCAAGGCGCTCGAGAAAATCCTTGACGAGCAGGAAAGACAGCTTTCGGATTTTTTCGAGCACGCCGCCGAAGGATTGCACCGGCTTGGTCCCGACGGCACCGTTCTATGGGCAAACAAGGCTGAGCTGACGCTGCTGGGCTACCCGGCCGAAGAGTATATTGGCCGTCACATAAGCGAATTTCACGCGAACCGTGAAGTCGTGGACCAGATTTTCCATCTGTTGCACCAGGGCGAAGCGGTTGTCAATTATCCGGCCCGGCTACGCTGCAAGGATGGGTCGATCAGGCATGTGCTTTTGCATTCGCAAGGATTTTTTGAAAATGGAAAACTGGTCCAGGCGCGCTGCCTGACGCGCGATGTGACCGATCGGGTCCTGCTCGAGCAGCAGTTGAAGGAAAGGCAGGAAGAACTGGCCCAGGCCGAACAGCGCAAGGAAGAGTTCCTGGCAATGCTCGGACATGAACTTCGTAATCCCCTTGCGCCGATTACCACCTCGCTTGGGGTGATGCGCCTGCAGACCGATAATACCCACACCGTCATTCGTTCGCGCCAAATCATCGAGCGGCAGATATCGCTGATCACGCGACTGGTGGATGACCTGCTCGACATTTCCCGCATCACCCTCGGCAAGATCACGCTGCGGACCGAAACCGTTCAGCTCGAGTCGATTGTCGAGCATGCGCTCGAGCTCACCCGTCCCCTGCTCGACAAACTGGAGCACCAGCTGACGGTCAATCTGCCGGAACAGCCGGTGAGCTTGCACTGCGATCCGGCCCGGCTCAGCCAGGCTCTGGCAAACCTGCTCGACAATGCCGCCCAGTACACCGACATCGGCGGCCGCATCTGGCTCACCGCGCACGTCGCGGGAGATGAACTGGTGCTGCGCGTGAAAGACAATGGCAGCGGTATGCGCCCGGACTTGCGCGACAGGATATTCGATCCCTTCATCCAGGGCGGCAACCCTCTTTCGCATGCGCGAGGCGGGCTTGGCGTCGGCTTGACGCTGGTTCGCACTATCGTTGAATTGCATGGCGGGCAGGTGCAGGCCATCAGTAAAGGCCCCGGATGCGGCAGCGAATTCATCGTGCGGCTGCCGCTTCAAAGCACCTGAACAATCAATATGGATGGCGCCGTATCGCTGGATCTTTTGTCCGCTGCAATCAGGCGGCCTGCTGCCTGTCGGTTAATTGGCTGAGGAAGAAGCGCAGCATTTCCCGGGTCGCATCCGGCCCCCTGGGATCGGTGTAGCTGCCATCCGCGCTGCCGCCGGACCATGCGTGCCCCGCGCCGTGCACCAGCCACTGTTCCGCCACGGCTACCCCATCTCTGTCGTGGTGAATGGTCCGGGTGTAGGAATGGCCGTCCGGCACGGACCCGCGTTCCACCCGAATACCGGGTTCCACCTCGGGTTCACCATCGACCGGATTCGGCGCGCTTTGCGCAATCACCTGGTCGGCATTATCGGGGTGAACCGTCGTGTCCATATCGCCGTGAAAAACAATCGTCGCCATCGCGGCCGTGCCCGGTGTCGAAGCCAGGCCATGGTCCGGATGCTGCAGCGTCACCGGCGCACCGTTGCGCATGGCCCGCATGGCGGAATGCACATCGTGCGCGCCCGCATAGGCCAGGCCGGAATGCACGCCTATCGCGGCGTACAGGTCGGGATAGGTCGCCCCCATGATGACCGCCATCGCTGCGCCGGAAGAAAGGCCGGCGACATAAATCCGGCGCGGATCGACATGCCAGCCGGCGATCAGCTCGCGGGTGATACCGGCGATGATGGCTGGCTCTCCCTGGTCGCGCCGCTGGTCGATTGCGTTGAACCAGTTCCAGCAATTGAGCCCGTTGGCATTGCGGGACTGGCCCGGATATACCACCAGGCAATGCAGTTCTTCAGCCACCGCATTCATGCGGGTGCCGGCAGCGAAATCATCGGGGTCCTGCTTGCAGCCATGCAGCATTACTACCAGCGGCAGCGGCTGACCGCGATAGGAAGACGGCACATACAATTTATAAGCGCGCGTTCCGGCATGATTGGTATGGGAACCGCTCAGGAATTGCGCTTGCCCGAAGGCTTCGGCCTGCGGCGTCGCGGGACGCTGGTCCCCCGATGCACTCGCGTCAGCCGGCGCGGGAGATAACATGGCAATGGTAATGTCGCGAACGAACTCAAGCATTCCGCTATTTGATTTCATGAGGTACTTTCTCGTGGAAGATCGGTTTGCCAATGCACTGCGGTCGCCTGTGGGCTCTGGCTGCACATTGCAAATGGATCCCGGCGGTAACCGAGCCGTAAAAATGAAATTCGGGACTGCTGGCATCTTCCTGCTGGAAGATTGGTTTATGCTGCGTTGCAGTATCATTGGTTTATGCTGCGCTGCAGTATCAGTATAGGGAAATCAATTGCCCGGTCCAATTCACATTTGACATAGGCCCTATATGTTTCCTGAATAGATATTTTCCGGACAGTGTACGAGCTGGTCCACGGCACTAGCCCAACGGCAGCTGCTATTGATATGCCTTGCTGATGCGAGGGGCCAAGATAGAAATGGCGGGTATAAGACCGGTATGTGCCAGGCGGGTATCTGGTGGGAAGTGCTGGTTTCGAACCAGCGACCTATCGCGTGTGAGGCGATCGCTCTACCCCTGAGCTAACCTCCCGAAGAGCGCGATTATCTCACAACTGGAAAAACCAATCAATTTACAAATTAGAAGGACGTTTGCGTTTCTTTCACAAGGGGTTGCGCTTATTGCGACGATCGGACCAATCGTCGCCGCAACCGTCTGTCGCCGGCCGCAGAGGGTCAATTCAGGCTGGCGCGGGCGCCTGCGAATCGTCGCGCGCTGCTTCCTGTTCAAGCTTGCGCCACAGGCAGCTGCCCTTGGCTTCCTTGTCCAGGCTTTTCATCAGGTTTTCATGCTCGTTCAGTTCATCCGCACTCGCCGCCAGCACGATGATTTCGGCCAACGCGACGCCGGCGAGCCCGCCGTCATCCTGCGCGGTCTGGTCATCCGCGAGATCGATCGTCAGGCTGTTCTGACCGCGCGTCATCGCAAGATAGACTTCCGCCAGCAATTCCGCATCGAGCAACGCGCCGTGCAACGCCCGATGCGAGTTTGAAATGCCATACCGGTCGCACAGCGCATCGAGCGAATTGCGCTTGCCAGGATACATGCCCTTGGCCTGCACCAGCGTATCGATCACGCCGGCGACATGCTGCATGAACGGCGGCACACTCAAGCGGCGGAACTCGGCATCCAGAAAGCCGATATCGAACGGCGCGTTATGGATGATCACTTCCGCGCCGCTGATGTAGTCGCGCAATTCATCGGCGATCTCGGCGAACTTCGGTTTATCGCTGAGGAATTCCGTGGTCAGCCCGTGGACCGCCAGCGCACCCTCTTCCGAGTCGCGCTCCGGATTGATATAGCTATGAAAATTATTGCCGGTTAACCGCCGGTTGATCAGTTCAACACAACCAACTTCAATGATCCGGTCGCCGGAGCGCGGATTAAGACCGGTGGTTTCAGTATCAAGAACAATCTGTCGCATAATTCCTTAAATCGATGGTACGGGGCGGGACGCCGGCGGCAGCGGCGCCTCGGCAACCGCATGCGCCCGGTTGCGGGCAAAAAACGTATAAAAAGTCGGCACCACGAACAAGGTCAGCACGGTGCCCAGCGACATGCCGCCGACGATCACCCAGCCGATCTGTATCCGTGATTCGGCGCCCGCGCCGGTCGCCATCGCAAGCGGCATCGCGCCGAGAACCATTGCGCCGGTGGTCATCATGATCGGACGCAGGCGCAGAATGGCTGCTTCGACCACCGCCTCGCCGATCGAGCGGCCCTGCTCGCGCAGCTGGTTGGTGAATTCGACGATCAGGATGCCGTGCTTGGTAATCAATCCAACCAGCGTGATCAGGCCGATCTGGCTATACACGTTGAGCGTGCCCCCGGTCAGCTGCAAGGCCGCGAGCGCGCCGGCCATCGATAGCGGAACAGTGAGCATGATGATGAACGGATCGATAAAGCTTTCAAACTGGGCCGACAATACCAGGTAAATGAAGGCCAGCGCCAGCACGAAGGTCAGCACCAGGCTGCCGCTGGACGCCTTGAATTCGCGCGACGAGCCGAACAGGTCCGTGGCATAGCCGGGCTTCAGGAACTTCTTCGCGGTCGCTTCCATGAAATCGATCGCCTCACCCTGCGTATAACCATTGGCCAGATTGGCCGAGATGATGACGGCGCGCCGCTGGCCGAAGTGATTCAGCTCGCGCGGGGCCACCGTCTCGCGCACTTTCAGCAGACTGGACAGCGGAATCATCTGGTCGGGAGCGCCGGCCTTGTTCAAGCCGCGCACGAAGATATTGCTGATGTCATCCGGCGAGCCGCGCTCGGCGCCGTCGATCTGCACGATCACATCATATTGATCACCGGCCTTTTTGAAGCGCGTCACGTTGCGCCCGCCCAGCATGGTCTCCAGCGTGCGGCCCACCGTTTCAATCTGTATCCCGGCGTCGGCGGCCCGGTCGCGGTCGACCTCGACATTCACCTGCGGCTTGTTGAGGCGCAGGTCGGTGTCGATATTCGCGAGGCCGGGATTCTTGCTCGCTTCGGCCACGATCTGCTGTACCACTTCCTGCAACTCGGCATACGGCGCATTGGTCAGCACCACCAGGCTGAGCGGCCGCTCGCGGATCGACTGGCCCAGTGAAGGCGGCGCATTGGGGAATGCCAGCAAGCCCGGCACGGCCGCCATCTTCGGCTGCATTTCCCTGATCATGTCGAGCGTCGAGCGTTTGCGGTCTTCCCAGTCCACGGTGCGCAGGATTGCCACGCCGCGCTCCACGGTCGGATTGCCGGCGATAATGAATACACGGTCGATTTCCTTGGTCTCCGATGCGATCTGTTCCAGCCGGTTTGCATAACGCTGGGTGTAATCAAGCGATGCGCCATCCGGTCCGGTCAGCGAGGTGAAAATGGTGCCGCGGTCTTCGATCGGGGCGAGCTCCCTTTTCATGGTGGCGCCGAGCCATGCGAGGCCGGCGATCACGAGAACATACACGACCACCACCGACCAGCGCGCCGACAGCGTCCAGCGCAGCGCACGGCCGTATCCCGAGGTGATCCCGTTCAGCGCGCCTTCGATCACGCGATACAGCACGCCATGTTTTTCCTGGTGCCGCAGCAGCTTCGAGCACATCATCGGCGACAACGACAGCGCGACGAAACCGGACACGATCACCGCGCCGGCCAGGGTCAGCGCAAACTCGGCGAACAGGCGTCCGGTGCGGCCCGGCGTGAACGCGACCGGCGCATAGACCGCGGCCAGCGTCATGGTCATCGCTATCACCGCGAAACCGATTTCCTTCGAGCCGCGCAGCGCCGCTTCGACCGGCTGCATGCCCTCTTCGATATGCCGGTAAATATTTTCCAGCATCACGATCGAGTCATCGACCACCAGGCCAATGGCAAGCACCAGCGCCAGCAAGGTCAGCGTATTGATCGTGAAACCGAACATGGACATTAGGGCAAACGCCCCGATCAGCGCAACCGGGATCGTCACCAGCGGAATGATGGCGGCGCGGAACGAGCGCAGGAATACGAAAATAACCAGCGCCACCAGCACCACCGCTTCGGCGATCGTCCGGTAAACCGAGGCGATCGAACGGTCGATGAACACGGTCTGGTCGACCGATATATCGACCTGCACGCCCTGCGGCCGCAGTTCCTCGTTCAGCTTCGGCACTTCAGCCCTGACATAGCCTGCCAGTTCAAGCGGATTGGCGGTGGCTTGCCGGATCACCCCGAGCGCCACCGAATTCTTGCCGTTGAAACGCACCGAGGAGCGCTCGGCGGCCGGCGCGATTTCAACGCGCGCCACATCCTTGAGCCGCACCGCGAATCCATTTACGGAGCGCACGATGATATCTTCGAATTCGCTTGGCATGGTCAGGTCGGTTTGCGACACCACCGAGAATTCACGCTGGCTCGATTCGATACGCCCCGCCGGCACTTCGATATTCTGCTTGCGCAGCGCATCCTCGACGTCGGCCGGCGTCAAACGGTAGGCCGCCAGCTTGTCGCGGTTGAGCCAGATCCGCATCGCATACTTGCGTTCGCCATTGATGCGCACGTCGGCCGCGCCCGGCAGCAGCTGCAGCCGAGGCTTGACGATGCGGTTGGCGATATCGGTCATGTCCAGCGGCGACATGGTGTCGCTGGAAAACGAGATCCAGATGATCGGATTGGCGTCGGCCTCGACTTTCGCGATCACCGGTTCTTCAATGGTCTGGGGCAGCTTGGAGCGCACGCGCGAGACCCGGTCGCGGACATCATTGGCGCCCGAGTCCGGATCTTTTTCAAGCCGGAAGCGCACCGTGATCTGGCTTTGCTCGGCGCGCGATATCGAGGTCAGCACATCGACGCCGTCGATGCCGGCGATCGAGTCTTCGAGGGTTTTGGTGACTTGGGATTCAACGATTTCGGAACTGGCGCCAGGGTACCTGGTTTCGACCGTGACGACCGGCTCATCGATTTTCGGATACTCGCGGACCGCGAGCTTGTTGTATGACACCATCCCGATCAGCAGGATGACGAGCGACATCACCGACGCCAGCACCGGCCGGCGGATGGAAAGTTCGGACAGGACCATGCGTCTCCCGCTCAGTTCTTTGCCGTGGCGACGGCAGCCGCGGCGGTAGCGGCCGCCATGGCCGCGCGCGCGCCTGGCTCGTCGGTGACGGCGCCCGGCGCGATGCGAACCGGCGAGCCATCCTTCGAAAGGCGGATCTGGCCGGCGGTGACCACCGTATCGCCGACCTGGAGGCCATCCAGGATTTCGACCTTGGCGCCGCGGCGCTGTCCGGTCTTCACTTCGGTGAGATGCGCCTTGCCATCGACTATTTTCCAGACCGTCGTCTTGGCGCCCTGCGGAACGATCGCCTCTTCCGGCACCACCACCGCATTGGCGCGCTCGGACAGGATCAGCTTCACGCGGGCGAACATGCCCGGCTTTAATTTACCTTCGGGATTTTCAATGCGTCCGCGCAGCAGCGCGGAGCGCCCCGAACTCTCCACTTGCGGATCGATCGCATCGACCCGGGCCCGGAACGCCTTGTTGGGCAAGGCATCGACCATCACTTCTATCGGCTGCCCTTTCTTTGCCAGGTCGGCATATTTTTCCGGCACCCTGAAATCGACCTTGACGCTGGAAATGTCTTCCAGGTTGATCAGGTCGGCGCCATCCTTGACATAATCGCCGACGCTGACGTTGCGGATGCCGACGATGCCGGCGAATGGCGCGCGGATTTCCAGCTTGGCCAGCTTGGCTTCCGCCAGCGCCAGCTTGGCTTCCAGCACCTGCACGTTGGCCTGGGACTCATCCTTGGCGCGGATCGATATGAAATTCTGCCGCGCCAGATCTTCATTCCGGGAAAAA
>JAQGMO010000043.1 GCA_028292315.1 Herminiimonas sp.
GCGCCGGGAACGATTTACGCCGGTGCACGCAACTTACCAAGCGGCGCGCATGCCCTGAACACGAAGGAAGAACCATGGCCGAACCGACTCCCAGCCTGATCGAATATCCGAGCGATTTTCCAATCAAGATCATGGGCCTGATGCATGACGACTTCGCGCAAACGATGGTCGGCCTGGTCACCCTGCACGATCCCGATTTCAATGCCGCAAAAATGGAAATGCGGCCGTCCGCCAAGGGAACCTACCTTGCGCTGACGGTGACAGTGCGCGCCACCAGCCGCGAACAGCTCGATAATCTTTATCGTGCGCTCAGTTCGCATCCGATGGTGAAAGTCGTACTGTAGCCGAAGGCTTATGCTCCCATCGCAAACCATGCCGGTCATCATCCGGCGCGGACTCGAACCGTATCAGGCCAGCTTTGACGCGATGCGCGCATTCACCGATGCGCGCACGGTGGATACGCCGGACCAGTTGTGGATAGTCGAACATCCGCCGGTATTCACGCTCGGTCTGGGCGCTAACCCTGCGCATGTGCTCGCGCCGCACGCGATCCCGGTGATACAAACCGATCGCGGCGGTGAAGTCACTTACCACGGTCCCGGGCAGGCCGTGATTTACCTGTTGATCGACCTGCGCCGCAACAGGCCCGGCGCCCGCCTGTATGCGCGCGAATTCGTCAATAAAATCGAGCAGGCGGTGATCGATACCCTGGCGGGATATGGCCTGCCCGGCGAACGCAAGCCGGGAGCGCCCGGCATCTACATGGCCGACGGCCGCTGGCAAGGGGCGAAAATTGCCGCGCTCGGATTGAAGGTGCGCGCCAGCGGCTGCACTTATCATGGCGTGGCGCTCAATGTGGGCATGGACCTGGCGCCGTTTTCCTGGATTAATCCGTGCGGCTACGAAGGGCTGGAGACGGTCGACATGAAGACGCTCGGCGTCGAGGCGTCGCTGCACGAGGCGCAGGCGGCGCTGGCGGAACAATTGATCGGGCAGTTAACGGGCAGTTAACGGGCACGCCGGCGTCGGCATTGGCGGCGGCGGGGGTGATCTAGCGCCGACGATTCGATCGGCAGCAGATCAGATCCTTGCTTCCTGCTTGAACACATGTGTCGAGCCACGCCAAATTATTGTTCGACATGGTTAACCCGCAATCCCGCCATTTTTAAAAGAACTTCGGCCTTCGTCACAAATGGACCCAGGTCCGGCAGCCCGAAGGCCTCGCCAAAGGTATAAAGTTTGATGACTCCCGTTTAGGGCACCTTTCCATCGTACGCACGATTAACGCCGAAGCGCAGCCGCAGGCGTACCGAAGCAAAGCGGCAGCGAGACCGATGGCCGGCGCGTTTTGTCGGGCGGCATAGCAGGCCTATCCAGATAAAGACACCCTGCGTTCAGGCTCAGGTAGCGCGGCTTTTACGGAAACCCATTCTTTAGTCCCTCGAGTTCTACCCGCACTTGGTTACAACGAGCAAAACTGCGGCAATGCGATCAACCTTGGCATAAGCGGGATGCACGAGCTCCTCGCCGAATATATCCGGATCGATTTCACGGTAATGCCATTGCACCTGGCCATGACTTAGCTTCTGTTCAGCGGCAAGGCGGAATGCGTCAATTCCGTCCACGACTGCCGCGCCGGTGTACAGCAGCAAGGTGCCGTCGGAACGCAGGCGTTGCAGAGCGCAGTCGACAATGGACAGCGACAAGCCCTCGCCTAATGCCCCGGCTCCATGCCGGTAGGCCCGGCGCTCCGGATCGACAAGATAGGGCGGATTGGCAACGATAAGATCAAATGTCCCGTCGACGTCGTTCAACAGGTTGCTCACGCAAGGCTTGACATTGCCTGCACCGGCCAGCGCGGCATTCACCCTTGCCAGGCGCAAGGCCGAGTCATTGATATCAACCGCCAGCACTTCTGCCTCCGGCCGGTAGTGCGCGATCGATATTGCACCGGGGCCGCCGCCACAACCAATATCAACGGCTCGCTGCACCGGCGTTGCAGTGACGCCAAGGTGCTGCCCGATTGCGGTTGCGAAGCGGTAGGTATCGGGCCCGAAAAAAACAGAATCGACTTCTTCGGTGGGATAGGCTGAGTGGAAGAACAACTGATCGTCCAGGGTGGAAGCCCGTAGAAGGCAGCGCCACCCTGCGTCATGGGGCGCGACAATGCCGGCGATCCGCATCAGCGCAAATATTTCCTCGGGCAGAACCGAGGAATCGAACGGGCGGCTCCAGCCGAATACGCCGCCAAGATCAATGGCCCATTCATTGCCATCGCGGGCATTCACTCTTGCATGCGTGGCAGGCGTGATCGTTGTAAACCGATAGCCTGCTTTTTTCAATGCACAACCTAGTTTCAACAGTGCCGCATCTTGCGCAATTTCCGCGCTGGCGCTGGTCATGCCATTCGGTTCGGCAAATTGAAATTGATCGGTATTCGAATTCATTAGGTCACCCGGTAAACATGGTTGGTACGGCACGATCAAGGAGGTTGGATATCCGAGTGTGAAAGCCGGAAACCCAATTTTTATTTATCCGCAACTATGCACTCTACAGTTTGCAGTACAAGAGAAATTGCAATGGAACAATATTTATTGCTTATCAAACCAGTCAATAGCAAAGGCCTGTTACAAGGCAACCCCACTATTTGGGCAATCACATTTGTTATCCGAACATTGTTCACGCACAAACACGTTGCAAATTTTAAACATTATACTGATCTGTCCACCTGGAAAATTCACGATTAGCTTTGATTCATGTACTGGCCAGGGGGCATAAGGAGCCGGAAATGGGTCATGCTCGCCGTCCGAAACCACGCCGTCCGGGGCTCTCCCGTCGCGATTTCCTGAAACGAACCAGTGCAGCAGTGCTTTCATTCGGCGCGGTGCCTCTTCTGCAATCCTGCGGTGGCCACGACGCGGGTGCCGCGCCCGCGCCCGCACCCGTTCCCGGAACGTCGGACCAGATCGCATTCGGACACGGTGTTGCCAGCGGCGATCCGCTGTTTGATCGGGTGATCCTCTGGACCCGGATAACAACGACGAGCGCCGCTCCCGTCACACTCGACTTCGTGGTAGCCCGGGATGCCGCGCTGAGCCAGATTGTCCGCAGTGGACAGGCCGCGACCGACCTCGGCCGTGATCATACGGTCAAGATCGATGTCGACGGCCTGCAGGCAAATACGACTTACTACTACCGGTTTACCGCCGGAACCGTCAATTCACCGATCGGCCGCACGAAGACACTGCCGACCGGCGACATCGGCAGAGTCCGCATGGCCGTCGTCAGCTGTGCCAGCCTTGCACACGGCTTTTTCAATGCCTATCGGCGCATAGCCGAGCGCGCCGACCTCGATCTGGTCGTGCACCTGGGCGACTATATATACGAGTATGGCAGTGGCGAGTTTGGCGACGTGCGTCCCTATGAACCGCCCAATGAGATTGTTTCGCTGAGTGACTATCGCACCCGTTACGCGCAATACCGGCGCGATACAGATTTACAGGAAGTCCATCGCCAGCATCCGATGGTGGCGATTTGGGATGACCATGAATTTGCCAACAACGCTTACGCCGGCGGCGCACAGAACCATACCGAAGCGACCGAAGGTTCGTGGACAACACGGGTTGCTGCTGCGACGCAGGCGTACTACGAATGGATGCCTATACGCGTGGTCGACCCCGCCAATTTGCGTAAAAACAATCGTAGTTTCGCATTCGGCAATCTGGTCGACCTGCTGATGCTTGAAGAGCGCGTCAATGCGCGGTCCATGCCGCTAATGACCGGCAGCCCTGTCGCCCCCTTGGGCACTTTTACGCAAAGCGGCGCCTTTACGGATCCGGCTCGCCAGATCCTCGGATCGGAGGAGGAAGGCTGGCTCAGCGACAAATTGCGCACCTCGACCGCAAAATGGAAACTGATTGGACAGGGCGTGATGTTCGCGCAACTCAAGGTACGGCCGGCAACCAATGCGAATGGCGGCGGCACATTCGCGAACTCGGACCAGTGGGATGGTTATCAGCCCGCCCGGGACCGGGTATATGAAGTCCTCAAGGGGAACCCAACCAGTCCTGCGGTCAACAATGTCGTGATCCTGACCGGCGACATTCATAGTTCCTGGGCGGCTGACCTGTCGCAGGATCCAAATAATCCGGATGTCGCCCGCGGCGGATACAATCCGGCTACAGGAGCCGGCTCGCGGGCGGTCGAATTTGTCACTACATCGATTACGTCGCCCGCGATCGGCGACCTGGAAAATGTGACAGTCGCCGCGCTCGAGTTAATCAATCCGCATTTCAAATACATCGACCTTAGCGAGCGCGGCTACATGCTGGTGGATGTTGATGCCACCCGAGTCGTCAGCGAATGGTGGTATGTGGATACGGTGACGAGCGTTAGTAATGTCCAATCGTTAGGTATGGCGTTACAGGTTCAGGAAGGCGCCAACCATCTAATAGCGGCGTCGCAAACAGCGCCGCGGCCAAATCCGCCGGCGCTTGCGCCGTGATGGAATGCATCGGGAACGCTGCCCTGCCCGTGCCAAGCACGATCGGCCGGGTTACCTTAGGGTGTCGCACCGCAGCTGAAAACCCTTGAGCTCGAGCGTCAGCCGCTTCGGGTTCGCTCCAGTGCGGTCGACCACCTCACGGTCCGCCGTTGCATGACCCTGGCTACGAGCTTGAACCGTTCCTCGTTCCGGCGTTCAAGTTTCTGCAACCGTTTTCGCTCCGGGATGTCGGTGAAATACACCGTTAACCCTTCGCTTGAAGGAAATATTCGCAGCGCCTTCCACGCAGCGTAAGGAATATCGATTTCCTCAAATGCCGACGGACGATTCTGTTCCACTGCTTGCCGGAACTCGTCGTGCGGGGTAAGGCGAGAACAAACCAATCACGCAGCGGGTCCAACACAATTCATGAAGCCAGTTAATGCAAGGCCTTTCAAAGACTATTGCCGCCA
>JAQGMO010000026.1 GCA_028292315.1 Herminiimonas sp.
AACATGTCGAACATTTCATTGCCGGGACTGGTGACATCGGGAAAACGCTGGCTGGTCATATCGTAATCGAACTCTTCCATGCGCTTTTGCACCAGCGCATAATCGGCGGTGCGCTGGCGCACCTGGATGCCCAGCTTTTGCAGGTTACGCACATATACGCTGATGACGCGTGACAGGGCCGACTGGTCGTCCAGCACCTCGAAGGTAAACGGTTCGCCTTTTGCGTTGCGCAGCGCGCCGTCGCGATATTCCCAGCCGGCTTCCTTGAACAGGGCGCGCGCCTGCAACAGGTTGCTGCGCAGCGAAGCAGGCGGGTCGGTGCGCGGCTGCACCGGCGCCGGGCCGAACACCGCGGGATCGAGCTGGGATCGCAGCGGTTCCAGCAATGTCAATTCATCGGCGGACGGCAAGCCGCTCGCGCCAAGCTCGCTGTTATTGAAGTAAGAATAAATCCGCTTGTATTGACCATAAAACAATTGCCGGTTCATCCATTCATAATCGAGCGCCAGCGCGAGCGCCTTGCGCACCCGAATATCCTGGAACTGCGGCCGCCGCAGGTTCATGACAAAACCCTGCATGCCTGCGCCGTTCGAATGGGTCAGTTCGCGCTTGACGATTTCACCGCTCTTGAACTTGGGACCGATGTAACTGCGCGCCCAGTTCTTGGCGCTGTATTCCACCACCACGTCGAACTCGCCGGCCTTGAATGCCTCGAGCCGCGCCACGTCATCCTTGTAAAAGCGATAAACAATACGGCCGAAATTGAACAGGCCTTTGCGCGACGGCACATCGTTGCCCCAATAAGCCGGGTTGCGCTTGTAGCTGATCGAGCGGCCGACGTCGAACTTGTCGATCAGGTAGGGGCCGGAGGCAATCGGCGGCTCGAGCTGAATCCGGTCGAACGGGGTATTGGCGCCCCATTTGCGGGAGAACACCGGCACGCCGCCCACGATCAGGGGCAGTTCGCGATTGAGCGTCTTGAAATCGAAGCGCACGGTGCGTTCGTCCAATACCACCGCCTGTTTGACGTCGGCGAATATGGATTTGAATTGCGGCGCGCCCTTCGCGACCAGGGTATCGAAGGAATGCTTGACGTCGGCCGCCAGCACCGGGTCGCCGTTATTGAAGCGCGCTTTCGGATTGAGCCGGAACGTCATCGACATCCGGTCCGGCGCCAGTTCCATGTCTTCGGCCAGCAAGCCGTACATCGATGCGGTTTCATCCGAGGAACCGGCGGTCAGGGTTTCAAACATCAGGTTGGACACGCCCGCCGCGGCCACGCCCTTCATCGAAAAAGGATTGAACTTATCGAAGCTGGTGCGGCGGTCCGGGTTGGCAAGAAAGAGCTCGCCGCCCTTGGGCGCGTCCGGATTGACGTAATCGAAATGTTTGAAGCCGGCCGGGTATTTCGGTTCATCGTATAAGGCAAACGCATGGGCCGCATCCGCGGCGCCGCTGAAGCCGGCTGAACCGATGAGCAAAAGTGCAAGCGATAAAAGTTTTACCATGCGTCTCTATTTCTAAAAAAATAATGGCCGAATCATGGCGGTTGAGGTATTTTACCGAAACGGATGTTTGAAGTAACAAACACCGATACTAACGGTAAAACGGAGACAATACATGAAGAAAGAAATCCTGGCCGGCGCCCTGCTGGCTTTGGCGGCGACCGGCGCATGGGCGCAATCGGCCTGCAAGCATGGCGCGGACCTCGACAAGCAATACTGCGACGACAATGGCGATTTGCTGGCCGATGCGCCAAAAGACAAGAGCAAGCTGCGTAATCCGTCCACCCTGATTTTCTCCTATACGCCGATCGAGGATCCGGCGGTCTATGCGAACCTGTTCAAGCCGCTGTTAGACCATCTCGGGCAATGCACCGGCAAGCGCGTGGTGAATTACATGGTGCAATCGAACGCGGCACAGGTCGAGGCAATGCGGGCCGGACGGCTGCACGTGACCGGTTATGCCAGCGGCCAGGTCGGTTTCGCGGTCAACCTGGCCGGCGCGGTGCCATTTGCGATCAAGGGCAATGAAAGCGGTCCGCGCAATTATCACCTCGCGATGGTGGTGAAAGCGTCTTCCCCGTATCAGAAGCTGTCGGACCTGAAGGGCAAGAAAATTGCGCATACCTCTCCTTCATCGAACTCCGGCAACCTGGCGCCGCGCGCGCTGTTCCCCGGTGAAGGCCTCGCGCCTGACAAGGATTACAAGGTGCTTTATTCCGGCAAGCATGATCAGTCGCTGATGGGTGTGCTGCAGGGCGACTATGATGCGGCGCCGATCACGTCCGACGTGCTCGAACGTTTCATCAGCCGCGGCGTGGTCAAGGCCAACGATGTGCGCGTGATTTACAAGAGCGGCCAGTTTCCGACTTCGGCATTTGCGCTGACGCACGACCTCGAGCCGGCACTGGCGACGAAGATACAGCAATGTTTCTTCAGCTTCCGTTTCACGCCGGAGATGAAGAAGGAATTCCTCGGGGATGATCGTTTCCTGCCGGTCGATTACAAGCGCGATTGGGACCTGGTGCGCAAGGTGGCGGTTGCGGCGGGGACGCCTTATAACCTGGCGCAGTTCCAGAAGGAGAATGCGCCGGCGCCGAAGAAATAGGCGACGGGGCTGGTCTTCGTTACTCCTGGCCGCGGACGCCAGCCAACTTTGCTGGAGTTGCCTGAATAGCGCCGCGGCCTCTTCCGTTTGCCTTTTTACTTCGCCATGGGCAGTCGAGGTGTTCCTGCCGGACTCAAACGATGCGAGCATCTTCGCCAGTAGTGTTGTATTGAATGCAGAGACCGAAACACTCGCCATGCCTCAACTGGAATGACCTGCAATTCCATGCATGCATTTGCAGCAGCTGCAAGGTTCCAATAACTCGGCCACGCACCTGGCGCGCAGGAGCAGGTACAATCTGCCATTGATCAAACAGGCCGACACTACGGCACGATAAAACCTTTTCCCGTCACCGCTGCGCCGCACGAAAGGCGCAACGGGCATAACGGGATTTCATGGAGTCATCAATGGCATTCTTGCAAGGCAAAAAAATTCTTATTACCGGCCTGCTGTCCAATCGTTCTATCGCGTACGGCATAGCCCAGGCTTGCAAGCGCGAAGGCGCGGAACTGGCGTTCACCTATGTCGGCGAGCGCTTCAAAGACCGCATCACTGAATTTGCAAAGGAATTCGATAGCACGCTGGTATTCGAATGCGATGTCGGCAGCGATGAACAGATCGCCGCGGTATTCGCCGACCTGGCAAAGTCATGGGAGCATCTCGACGGCCTGGTGCACGCAATCGGTTTCGCCCCGCGTGAAGCAATCGCCGGTGATTTCCTCGATGGCCTGTCGCGTGAAGGCTTCAAGATCGCCCACGACATTTCCGCTTATAGCTTCCCGGCGATGGCCAAGGCCGCGCTGCCGATGCTGCGCCCGAATTCGGCTTTGCTTACACTGACCTATCTCGGTGCGCTGCGCGCCCTGCCGAACTACAATACGATGGGCCTGGCCAAGGCTTCGCTCGAAGCAAGCGTGCGCTACCTGGCGGAATCGCTTGGGTCCAAAGGCGTGCGCGTGAACGGCATATCGGCCGGCCCGATCAAGACCCTGGCCGCCAGCGGCATCAAGGACTTCGGCAAGATCCTGAATTTCGTGAAAACCCATGCTCCCCTGCGCCGCAATGTGACGCTCGAGGATGTCGGCAATGCCGCGGCGTTCCTGTTGTCCGACCTGGCCGGCGGCATTACCGGTGAAATCACTTATGTCGACGGCGGCTTTTCGCACGTGGTCGGCGGCATCGCGGAATAATCCAGCAGTTAGATGGCGGTCGGATGGCCGCGCCTCATGCCTGCCTGAAAAGCTTCTTTGAGGCAAACGCCGGCCGCGCCCATCCCACGTTGAACGATGACCGCAGTTAATGCAAAATCAAAACATTTCATAATAGTAATAAGGACTGATCGCGACAGATACATTCGAATT
>JAQGMO010000046.1 GCA_028292315.1 Herminiimonas sp.
CGAATTCCGGCAAATCTTTCGGCAGGCAGGTTACATCGAGGTCGGTCATCACGTGGGAAATGATACCGGCCGACAGTTTCACCGCCGGGGAAATCTCGGCATTGATGAAGTGCAGCGGCACTTTCACATGAATCTTCTGTTTCGCATCGACACGCTGAAAATCGGCATGCAACACAAGCTGCTTGTACGCGTGCACTTGAAAATCGCGCAACAGGACCTGTTGTACCTTGCCATCGATTTCCATGTCGAGAATGGACGAATGGAAGGTTTCTTTTTTCAATGCGTGATACAGCGCGTTGTGATCAAGCGTGATGTTGACCGGCTTTTCAGTACCGCCATAAATGATGCCTGGGGTCTGGCCGGCATTGCGCAGGCGGCGGCTCGCTCCGGACCCCTGCTCTTTGCGTGCAAATGCGATAACTTTCATGTTGAAACTCCATTATTTGCGGAACAATCCGTCCCGCGGTGGAAAATCCCCCGCGACCAGGGGATTCAAAAGTGAGCATGGCATACGCCATACCCGAATTACAAATACGGTGGTAACGAGTGACGCCAGGTCAGTCCGCAAACAGCGACATGACGGAATCCCCTTTGGTGATGCGCTTGAATGTCTCGGCCAGCAACCCGGCGCACGACAGCTGACGGATCTTGGGGCATGCCTTTGCCGCAGCCGACAAGGGAATCGTGTCGACGACCACCAGTTCATCCAGCGTCGAAGCGGCAATCCGCTCAATCGCCGGACCCGACAATACCGGGTGCGTACAGTAAGCGATGACTTTCTTCGCGCCGCGTTCCTTCAGTACTTCCGCCGCCTTGGTGAGCGTGCCCGCCGTGTCGACCATGTCATCCATGATCACGCAGTTGCGGCCTTCGACTTCACCGATGATATTCATGACTTCCGAAACATTGGCCTTCGGACGGCGTTTGTCGATGATGGCCAGGTCGCAGTTGAGACGCTTCGCCAGCGCGCGTGCGCGAACCACGCCGCCGACGTCCGGCGACACGACCAGCAAGTCGTCATATTTTTTGTTGACCAGGTCGCCCAGCAGAATCGGGGACGCATAAATATTATCGACCGGGATGTCGAAGAAGCCCTGGATCTGATCGGCATGCAAGTCCATGATCAAGACCCGCTCGACGCCGGCTTCCTGCAGCATGTTGGCGACCACCTTGGCGGAAATTGCCACCCGCGCGGAGCGTGGCCGACGATCCTGGCGTGCGTAACCGTAATAGGGGATTGCAGCGGTAATGCGGCCGGCTGAAGCGCGCTTCAAGGCATCGACCATCAACATGATTTCCATCAGATTGTCATTGGTGGGCGCGCAGGTGGACTGCAATACAAAGACATCCTTGCCGCGGACATTCTCATTGATTTCGACGACGATTTCGCCGTCCGAGAATTTCGATACTACAGCTTTGCCAAGCGGGATGCCCAATTGCTTGGCGACTCCCAAAGCCAGCTCCGGATTTGCATTGCCGGTAAAAACCATCAGGTTCTCGTGCGCCATGGGACCTCTGGATACAATCATTAAAAGTTTGAAAAGCCGCCAACGCATGACTTGATCAGTCTCGCATTGGCGGCTTGCCCGTATTTTCTTTTTCTTGATCTACCCGATCGGGTAGATATTCAATGGCAGGGGAACAAGGATTCGAACCTTGGAATGCTGGAATCAAAATCCAGTGCCTTAACCGACTTGGCGATTCCCCTACACAACCGGATGTCTGCCGTCATATTCTCGCTGAGTCGAGCGTCGAATACCACGTCAAACGAATTCTTTGACTACGATCCCACCAGATACGCAAGAGGGTGTTGCGCAAGCCCTTTTGCTTTCCATGCTTTCCAGCGTTTCGGCACCTTTTCGAGTACCCGGTCTGCCTGGTCTTCCTGTGTGAACGGGCAGAACACACAAGCACCTGAACCAGTCATCCGCGCCGGGCCGTAAGCGCCTAACCATTCGAGCGCGTCAGAAACGGGCGCAAATAAGCTGGATGCAACGACTTGCAGATCGTTTTTCCCAAACTCCATTGGAGCCCTGGAAAAGTCCGATATTCTGACCGGTTTTGAGTTCCTTGTCAAATCGGGAGAATTGAAAATTGATGCGGTCGGCACCACGACGCCGGGTTCAATGACGATGAACCAGCGTTCAGGGAGGACAAGCGGGGTCAGCATTTCACCTACGCCTTCGGCAAAAGCGTTCTGGCCGAACACAAAAAACGGAACGTCCGCGCCGAGTTGAAGCCCGAGCGCCATCAGTTCCGGGCATGTCAGCCCGGTTTGCCACAGATGATTGAGCGCTAACAGGGTGGTTGCGGCATCGGACGATCCGCCCCCGAGACCGCCTCCCATTGGCAATCGCTTGTCAATGGCAATGTTGGCGCCCAGGCGCTTGCCCGGGTCCGCGGCCGCGGCAGCCGATTGCAGCAGGCGGGCCGCGCGGACCACCAGGTCCGATGCTTCCGGCACGCCGGGCAGGTCGGTGCTGCGCCGGATCACGCCGTCATCACGCACTTCGAAATGCAGCAGGTCGCCGTGATCGAGCAGCTGGAATGCGGTCTGCAGCAGATGATAGCCATCCGGCCGGCGGCCAGTTACATGCAGGAACAGGTTGAGCTTGGCAGGCGCCAGGCAATTTTCAAGCGTGCGCTTCATCGGAAATACGTCGTCCTTCAACCCGGTTGCCAGTCATCGATCACTATTCGCAAGGCCACGTCGCCGGCTTGCGTCGTGCTGCGTTCCAGATCGATGCGCTTTGGGTGGTTGCTGGCCGACGGATCGGCATCATTCTGCCAGCTTGCATAATTGATGTGCCAGCCGTCGCTGGTCATGGCGGTGGCGGCCTTGGCTTGCGGCGCGGCGACAAAACGCTGGCCATCGGCATCCTGGCCGAAGCCCTGCAGCCAATTGCGCAAGCCTGAAATCGGCAGCGGCCAGCCAAGCGCGCCGGCAGCCAGCGCATCGACGTCCGTTGCCGAACGCGGCGCTTGCCCGCCCTGGGTCAGGGTTGCCAGCGCAGGCGTGATTTCGATCGTCGCAATGGTTTGCCCGAGCGGCGACAGCAAGGTGACCAGCGTGCGTCCGGGGCTTTGCGACCAGGTGAAGCTGCCATGCACCGACTGGTCGTTGCCGTTTTGCTGATAGCGCACCGATAGCCTGCCGCCGATGACGATTTTGTCATGGTAAGTGCGCTGCGTTGCAGCCTGGTCGGCAGCCGGTACGCCGGTCGCGGGGCCGGTCGGCGCTATCGCCGCGCAGCCGGACAGGATGAGAAAAACCGGCAGCACCACCATAGGCAAGACGCTGCGTCGGGCATGAAAAAGGGATGCGGTCAATCGATTGTGCATGGGGATTGCGTGGAACAGAAAGGGAAAATGAACGCTGCGGGAGCCGGCCGGTACCGTGTACCGCGCTCGCAGCGTTCGGCGACTTACAAAATGACTTGCAGACGCGCCAGCGTACTCTTCAGCGTATCGTTCTTCGGATCCTTGCTATTGGCATCGCGCCACAGTTTTTTGGCGTCTTCACGCTGTCCGATCACCCACAGCACTTCGCCAAGGTGCACGCCGATTTCCGGGTCAGGCCGCAGTGCATAGGCGCGCCGCAACAGCGCTTCCGATTCCTTCAGCCGGCCAAGCCGGAACTGCACCCAGCCCATGCTATCCATGATGAAAGGGTCTTCCGGCGCCAGGCGAAGCGCCTTTTCCACCAGCGCGTACGCTTCTTCCAGGCGGATGTTACGCTCGGCCAGCGAATAGCCGAGCGCATTGTAGGCATGCTGGTTGTCCGGCGCCAGCTTCATGATCTTGCGCAACGACGTTTCCATCAAGTCCATGCGGTCGAGTTTTTCAGCGACCATTGCGTAGTCATACAACAAGTCGGTATTTTCCGGGAAGCGCTTCAGCCCAGCTTCCAGCACGGACAGGGCTTCCCTGGACTGATTCACGTTGCGCAGCAACTGTGCCTCCGCAACCAACAGTTGAATCTGCTCATCCTGTCCATTCGGCTTGAACTCTTTCAGAATCCTGCGGGCGCCCGGGAGGTCGCCATTCTTGGCGATCAGTTGCGCCCGCTTGATTTGCGCGCCAAGGTAAGCTTGCGGTACCCCGGGTTCGATCTGAGCCAGCCATTTCAATGCGGCTTGCGTATCGTTGCGTTCTTCGGCGATCTGGGCCAGGATCATCAGCGCCTGGGTCGGATCGCGATCGTCATCGGGTTTTTCCGACAGGATATCCAGGTAAGTGGTCAGGTAAGTCTCGGCTTCCTTGAAATCATTACTTTGCGTGCCGAGCAAGCCCAGCGCATACAGTACAGTCAGATCTTGCGGCTGCTCAGCCAGCAATGTCTTGAACTCGGTGCGCGCCGTAGCATAATCTTTTTGCTCGACCAGCATGCGGGCATAGGCCAGGCGTACTTCACGCGACTTGGGATTGGCCTTCAGGAAATCGGCCAGCGATTTTAACGATTGCGCCTTGTCGTTGAGCACTTGCGCCAGCGTGAGCGCAGCGAGTTCGGAACTTGGGCTTGCCGCAAGCGCGGCTTGCGCTTCCTGGACCGAGCGCGCATTGTCGCCTCGAAGAAATGCTCCCTGCGCCAGGGCCAGGTGCGTCTCCGGAAGCGCTGCGTAGGGCGCCAGGACTTCCTCGAGCAAAGAGAACGCCGCCTCCTTGTTCTTGGCACGCGCCAGCAGGCGCTGCAACTGTAAAATCGCGGGGCCGCGCAATTGCTCGCGGGTGTCATGCAGACGCTGCGCAAGAAGCGGCTTGGCTTCCGTGAGGTTATCGCCAAGTATGATAAAACCGAGGTAATACTGCGTCGCCTCATCGGAATTCGGCGCCAGTTCACGCCACAGCCGCACTGCCGCCATCGCTTCATCGCTACGCTTTGCATTCATCGCGATTTCAGCGGCCCGGCGCGCAATTCGAGGATCGCGTGACTGTTGCGCGATGGATAGCATGTTGACATAAGCCGCTTGCCAGTCGCCGCGCTGATCCGCAATTTCCGCACTCAGAAAGCGGAACAGGACTTCTTCGGTCAGCGCCGCCGACGGCAGCGGATCGATGCTTGCCGTTATGCGCGATCTGACTCGTAATTTGCTCGGCGCCGCACTTTCCGCTGCCGGCTGCGCCTGGGCGGCGACGAGGGTTTCATCGGCCTGGCCGGCACTGGAAGTCGGTTGGCGCGGTCCTGTAGCGCATGCGGATAGCATGGCGGACAGGGTTACAATGGCGAGAACGTTTTTCAAGGGATAGTCCTGGCTGATAGAGCACAAGTATTGATTCTACGCCCAACCGGAGGTCTCTGTGCAACATGCATGACGAACCTTGTTTTCGGCCATGCGTGTTCGATATGCCGCTACCCGGTTCGAACCCCGGGAACCCCGGTTCTCACTTTTTAAACCAGACTTCGATAAAATTATTCATTGATCCATGCCTGAATTACCGGAAGTTGAAGTAACACGGCGCGGCGTCGCGCCGCACCTGGAAGGCCGGCTTGTTACTAATGTTACAGTGCGTCACAGCGGCTTGCGCTGGCCATTTCCGGCTGACCTGGCCGACCTGGTGGCAGGCTGCACGATCCGCCGCACCGGACGCAGGGGAAAATACCTGCTGATCGAATTCGACCATGGCACGCTGATCATTCATCTCGGCATGTCCGGCCATCTGCGTATTCTTCCCTTGTCGGTTGCGCCGCAAAAGCATGATCACTTTGACTTGATTCTGGGCGACCAGGTAATGCGGCTGACCGATCCCAGGCGCTTTGGCGCAGTACTCTGGCACGATATTCGCGAAGGGCAGGTCGACAATCACCTGTTGCTGCGCGGCTTGGGCGTCGAGCCGTTTGAAGACGCGTTTTCGGCGCAGCTCCTGTATCGTGCAACCCGTAACCGGAAAGCCGCGATCAAGCAAGTGTTGTTGGCAGGCGACATTGTGGTGGGCGTCGGTAATATATATGCATCGGAAAGTTTGTTCGAAGCCGGCATTAATCCGAATACCCCAGCCCACCGGATCGGACTCGCCCGCTATGAAAAACTGGTAGTGGCGATCCGCCGCATCCTGGCAGCCGCCATCGAGAAAGGCGGCAGCACCCTGCGCGATTTCGTTGGCGCCGACGGACAATCCGGCTATTTCCAGCAGAGTTATTTTGTGTACGATCGAGCAGGACTGCCATGCCGCGTCTGCGGCGCCGCAGTGCGCCAGATCCGGCAAGGGCAGCGGTCGACCTTTTACTGTGTAAATTGTCAAAAATGATCGTTGATGCTAGATTGGCATACTTGCTTCTTGGAAATAAAGGGGATTAAGGTGAGCAATCTGGTTGAAAAGTTTCGCGACTACAGCGTCTGGCGCAGAGCTGTCATGACTGCGCTGGAACGTTACCGCATCTGGATTGCGGCCGCACAGTTATCGGATCCGGCCAGCGAGCAGCGGCTCGCGCGGGCAATCGGACAGCTGGCCGAAGACAAAATGACCGTCGCATTTGTTGCCGAGTTTTCAAGAGGTAAATCGGAACTGATCAACGCGATTTTTTTTGCCGGCTACGGCCAGCGCATCCTGCCATCCTCGGTCGGCCGCACCACGATGTGTCCGACCGAATTGCTCTATGACGAAACATTCCCGCCCTCGATACGCCTGTTGCCGATTGAAACGCGGGCCGAATCGCGTTCCACCAGCGACTTCAGGGAGCAGCGTCACGCATGGACTGTGATGCCGCTCGATATTTCATCGGCCGACGGCATGCTTGAAGCATTCAGGCAAGTCAGCCTGACCAAGCGCGTTTCGGTCGACGAAGCAAGCCGTTACGGCCTGTACAATGACGGCGATCCGGATCAGTCGGGCGCGGCCGGCCCTGACGGCATGGTCGAAATTTCCCGCTGGCGCCACGCAATCGTCAACTTCCCGCATCCATTGCTCAAGGAGGGATTGATCATCGTCGATACGCCTGGCCTGAATGCGATCGGGACCGAGCCCGAGCTGACGCTGAACCTGATTCCCAATGCGCATGCCGTGCTGTTCATCCTCGCAGCCGACACCGGTGTTACCCGGAGCGACATCGACGTGTGGCGCAATCATATCGGCGCCGGCGCTGGCCGCATGGTGGTGTTGAACAAGATCGACAGCATGTGGGATGAACTGCGTACCCCGGCCGAGTTCGATGAACAGATTGCGCGCCAGATCAAGGGCGTCGCGCAGACGCTGGAACTGGCGCCGCACGATATATTCCCGGTGTCGGCGCAAAAAGGGCTGGTTGCCAAGATTACGCGCGATCGGCACCTGCTGGCCCGAAGCCGTCTGCCGGCGCTGGAAAATGCCCTGTCCGCGCAATTGATCCCTGCCAGGCATGGCATTATCCAGGCGCGCCTGTTGGCCGAGACCGCCGAGCTGGCCATCGCCAGGCAAGCCTTGCTGGCATCGCGCGCCCGCAATGTGGTGGAACAGCTGGTGGAGCTCAGAAGCTTGCGCGGGAAAAACCGGAATATCATGGCGCACATGATGAAACGCATCGATATCGAAAAGCGTGAATTCGATGATAGCCTGATGGCTTTGCAAGTCACGCGCAAGGTATTTGCCAGATTGTCGATGGAAGTCTTTACCCGTCTCGGGATGGATATGCTGAAGAAGGATATTGCCGGTGCGCGCGAGGCGATGGAAAGCAGTATTTTTTCATCGGGCATGCGCGACGCGGTAAAGCGCTTTTTTGCGGGCATCGACGACAACCTGCTTGAATCGGGGCAAAAGATAGAGGAAATTGCACAGATGATGGCGGTGATGTACCGTAAATTCTCAAGCGAACATGGTTTGGCATTGACAATGCCGATGAGATTCTCGCTTGATAAATATCGCGATGAACTGCAGGGTATCGAACAGGTTTATCACCAACAATTCGGCCCGGCGGCAATGATGACGACCTCCCAGGCGGTGCTGATGCAAAGATTTTTCGACTCGATTGCGTCGCGCGTCAAGCAAAGCATCCTGCTCGCGAATCGGGACGTGGAAGCGTGGCTGAAGGTGGTGATGGCGCCGCTCGAGGCCCAGATCCGCGAACACAGGCTGCAGCTGAAGCATCGCAAGCAATCGATTGCGCGTATCCATGTCGCGACCGGCGAGCTTGAACAGAAAGTCGCGGCCCTCGAGCAAATGCAGTCGGAACTGGAAATGCAAAAAAAATCATTGTCCGCACTCGAGGAAAATCTGAAGAATTCGATCATGCATGCCTTGCCATCCTTAAAAGCGGCGGCCTAACGAAAAGACTATGAAGCGTATTGCAAGTAGCGGTTCATCCAAACCGGGAAATATTGCGGGAACGGTTACAGCGGCCGATGCCAGCCTGGCCGATCCGTCACTTTCGCGTGCCGTCATCGATTGGCAAAAGCAGCATGGCCGTCATGCCCTGCCATGGCAGAACACGCGCGACGCCTATCGCATCTGGTTATCCGAAATCATGCTGCAGCAAACCCAGGTGGCGGCGGTAATTCCTTATTACCAGCGTTTTCTTGCGCGCTTCCCCGATCTGCCGTCACTGGCCGCCGCATCGACGGAAGAGGTGATGGCGCACTGGAGCGGGCTTGGCTACTACTCGCGCGCGCGTAATCTGCATCGCTGCGCCCAACGCGTGTGCACCGAATATGGCGGCGTGTTTCCGGCCGATCCAGCCTTGCTGGCTGACCTGCCGGGGATCGGCCGCTCGACGGCGGCAGCGATTTCCGCATTTTCCTACGGCACGCGCGCGGCTATCCTGGACGGCAATGTCAAGCGCGTGTTTTGCCGCGTCTATGGCATCGATGCCTATCCCGGCACCAGGCCGGTCGAAGAATTGTTATGGCGGCGCGCCGAAGCGCTGCTGCCATCGGAAGGGGTGGAGGCTTACACACAGGGTTTGATGGATCTTGGCGCGACGCTTTGTACCCGCAGCAAACCGTCGTGCATGGTTTGCCCGCTGGCGCGGCATTGTGCCGCGTATGCCACCGATCGGGTCGCCCAGCTGCCGGTGCGCAAACCAAGGAAGGCGATACCTGAAAAGCGCGCGGGGATGCTGGTGGTCATGGACCGGGGCCAGGTTTTGCTGCAGCAGCGGCCCGACATGGGTATCTGGGGTGGCCTGCTATCGTTGCCGGAATTCGAGGTCGCGGCCGACGATGCGCCGGACGCCGGCCCGGGCACGCTGGGCGCGCGGATTGCACCGCATATCGCGCCGTTCGGCACCATCGCTTCTTATGAAAAGCTGCAACCGTTTTCCCATGGTTTTACCCATTTCAAGCTGCATGTTTTGCCATATCGGATCGCTCTTGCGCGCCGACTGCATCCAGCCGGACAACTCGATCATGTCTGGTATGACATCGGCAAGCTGGCGCAGGCGCCCTTGCCGGCGCCGGTGAAGAAGCTTTTGCTGGCCTTAACCAGCGAACAGGATTTATTTTTCCAGGATCCAGTCAGATGATCTTGTGCTGCTGCAGGTACTGATGGACGATGGAAAGGCGGCTAAATGCATCGTCCAGTTCCAGTAGTTTCTGGCGCGCCGTCAGCGGTATCGGAAGAATTTCACACCAGCGGTTGGCGACCCACGCCGTATCGTTGAAGTGCGTGGCAAGCGGGAACGGACTGCTGAAGGCATCGCCCTGTTCAAGGCGTCCGGAGGCATTGATATCATCGATTACCGCTTTAAGCGCTTTGGCGCAACTTACCAGCATGCTGCTGACGGGATGGGCAGCGTCCGGGGCAATCATGGCAACGCGCGCCTCCAGGCGCTGGCTTGGAAGCACCCGGGTTTCAATGATGCGAAAGCGTGCGCCGCCTTCGACCCGCAACAGCAGGACACCGAGATCCTGCATATCCCAGTGCACGATATTGGCTACGCACCCGATCGCATCGGGCTCGGCCGCCGGGCCCACTTCCTGCCCGCTTTTAATTCGCACAATGCCGAACGGGCTGTCATGCTTCATGCACTCGCGCACCATGTCGACATAGCGCGCCTCGAACACTCTCAGCGGCAGTATGCCGCCCGGAAACAGCACGGTGTTGAGCGGGAAGAGCGGAAGCCAGCGGGTTTCAGTATTCATGGTCCGTATTGATCAGGCGCACCGATTGCCGATGCGGTATCAGGAAAGCTCGCGATGCCGGAGCACCACGCGCGCCATGCCTTGAAAATATTGCGCAAGATGTTCAGCAAAATATACCGATCTATGTTGTCCGCCGGTACAGCCAATTGCAACCGTCAGATAACTGCGGTTGTCATTCTTGAAAGCAGGAAGCCATTTTTCCACAAACGACCGGATATCGTTCATTAGCTCCGCTACATCCGGTTGCGCATCAAGAAAATCAATCACCGGTTGATCCTTTCCGGACAAAGGCCGCAAGGACGCGTCATAAAATGGATTGGGCAAGACCCGGACATCGAACACCAGGTCGGCGTCGAGCGGTACACCGAACTTGAATGCAAAGGATTCAAATAACAGGGTCAATGGCGTGCGTTCGATCTCGACCAGGTCCTTGATCCATGCGCGCAGCTTGTTCGCGGAGAGTCCGGACGTGTCGATGACATGGCCGAGCCCCTCAATGGCGGCCAGCATTTCCCGTTCCTTGCGTATGCATTCGGTCAGCGTTGGCCGGTCGGTCGGATTCTGGCTGGAACTGACGCGATGCGACAACGGGTGGCTGCGTCGCGTTTCAGAAAAGCGGGTGATCAGCGATTCCGTCTTGGCGGTCAGGAATACTACCTTGACGTCATGTCCCTCGTCTTTCAGCCATTGGATGTCAGCCGGCAGTTCGGTCAATGATATTGCGCTGCGGGCATCCACCGCCACCGCCAGCGTCAGCGCGCCTTCATTGAGGCGCGTCGCCACCAGCGCGCGCAGCAATGTCGGCGGCAGATTATCGACGCAGAAATACCCTGCGTCCTCGAGTACATTCAAACCGACGGATTTGCCGGAACCGGAGATGCCTGTAATAAGGATAATGCGCATAGGGGATGATGATACCGCATGCGCCGGGAAAATGGATTCAGTCGTCTCCCATCGCCTTTTGCTGGCGTTCCATGAAGTCCTTTAGCGTATCGATGCCGCGCAACTGCAGGATGGTGTTGCGCACGGCCGCCTCGAGCAATACCGCAAGGTTGCGGCCGGCCTCGACCGGTATGACAACCTTGCGGATCGGTAGTCCGAGCACATCCTCGGTTTGTGAATGCAGCGGCAGGCGTTCATAATTTTCTTCAAGGGTGCTGCGGCGAACCAGGTGGACGATCAGCTTCAGCCGCATCTTGCGGCGTACCGCAGTCTCGCCGAATATCGTTCGGATATCCAGCAGGCCCAGGCCGCGCACTTCGAGCAGGTTTTGCAACAACGTCGGACAGCGTCCTTCCACCATGTGGGGCGCGATTCGTGCGAATTCGACTGCATCGTCGGCCACCAGCCCGTGGTTGCGGGAAATCAGCTCAAGCCCCAGTTCACTCTTGCCAAGGCCGGATTCGCCGGTGATCAAAACACCCACACCTAATACATCCATGAACACGCCGTGCATGGTAATGCGCTGCGCCAGTTTTTTCGAAAGATAGACACGCAAATAATCGATCACCTGCGCGGCCGGCAGCGGCGTGGAAAACAGGGGAATATTTTTTTCGTCGCAGATCGACAGGATATAGGCTGGAGTTTCCAGTCCCTGTGCAATGATGAAAGCGGGCGGCGCGCCTGCCACCAGTTCCTCGGTCTGCTGTTGGCGGGCCGATGGAGACAGGCGTTTGTAGTATTCGGTTTCCTGGTGCCCGAAGACTTGAATACGTCCGGGATGGATCAGGTTCAGGTGGCCGACCTGGTCTGCCGCCGAAGCCGCATCGCCCGAAATCAGGCGCTCGCCGCCCGGAAATCCGGCAAACCAGCCGAGCTCCAACGCTTCGCGGTTATCGTCATACAGTTGCTGTATCGACAGTGGTATGGAAAGCGGCATGATGGGACAGTCTAGTAGGGCGCAAGGTCAAAACGGACCTGGGGACGCTGTTGCATCCATATTATGCGTCACGCAAGTTGGCTAAGCTATGGGGCTGTGTCGTATTACGTCACATTTATTACGCCACATTTATTACGCCACATTTTGCAGGCTGGGCTGCCATCCGACGATTCGCGCATGGACTGATGCAGCGTCAGGATCGCTGGCCAACGCGGTACGGAATCCATCGTCGGAAAACATTTCAGCAATTTCCGACAGGATTTCCAGGTGTTGTTGCGTTACATGGTCGGGAATCAGCAAAAACACCAGCAGATTTACCGGGCGTGCATCCGGCGATTCGAAGGGAATCGGTTCGGCCAGGCGCATGAATGCTGCGATCGGCGCTTTCAAGCCCTTGATGCGCCCGTGCGGCACGGCGACACTGTGCCCTAGCCCGGTCGAACCGAGGCGTTCACGCGCGAACAGATTGTCAGATACCGTTGAGCGTGCGATACCGAAATTGTTTTCAAATATCAGTCCGGCCTGTTCGAAAGCGCGCTTCTTGCTCGATACATCCAGGTCGAGAACGACATTTTTAAGAGGGAGAATTTGGCTGAAATGGGTCATGATGCAATGCACAATAATAACTTTCGCAACGCATTATAGGCTTGTTTCTGGTCGCATGCGTTGAAAATGAAATGGTGGAATAGGCGCTGTTGTCCTTACTGCTATCGTGATATTCAATTTACCGAATTGTCGCTGATCAGAGCGACCCCATAAACTTACTTTATACCTGCCGCACGCCTACGGCAATGACATTCAGCAATGTTTCAATGCATCCGGCGATACCGGTGTCTCTTTTTTGTTCAGATTATTTCATCGAACTTGCTGAACGATATCCATCCGATAATTGTTATCGGCATGAAAACATCGGGCCCTTATTGCCGTGCACTGCGCAGGTTCGGCGGCCGCTGCCCGGTCGTAAAATTACTGCGCCAGGGGTTGATATCAAGTCCGCCGCGCCGTGTATAACGCGCATAGACCGCAAGTTTTTGCGGTTTGCAGCGGCGCAGTATGTCCATGAAAATCCGCTCGACGCATTGTTCATGGAATTCGTCATGGTTACGGAAACCGATCAGATAGCGCAACAAGCCTTCCTGGTTGATCGGCGGACCGACATAATGAATCTGGACGCTGCCCCAGTCCGGCTGCCCGGTCACCAGGCAATTCGATTTCAACAGGTGCGACACCAGGACTTCCTCGACCGGGGCTTCATCGTTTTCCGTGGTCAGAAGGTTGGCATCCGGCGTGAACGCATTGACTTCAATATCGAGGCGGTCGAGCAGCAAGCCGTCCAGCTCCCCCATTTTCTGTTTTGAAAATGCATCCGGTGTGCTGACTGAAATCTGGACAGGCGCGCCGAAGCCAGCGGACAGGTCGGCACGCAGCAACTCCAGCAATGCTTCGGTGCCGGCGAGCCTGGT
>JAQGMO010000053.1 GCA_028292315.1 Herminiimonas sp.
ACCGCGTCCACCACCGCCACCGTATTGGCGTTCGGCTGGCGCTGCACCGCCAGCACGATCGACGGCTGGCCATTGACCCAGCTGCCGCTTTTGATCGATTCAACGCTGTCTTCGACTTCGGCCACGTCCTTCAGGCGGGTGGTCATCCCGTTGCGGCTGCTGATGACCAGGTTGCCGAACTGCTCCGCATTGCGCAGCTGCTGGTTGGCCTGCAGCGTGAGCGTCTGGCGCGGACCGTCGAGCACGCCGACCGGGCCGTTGGCATTGGCCGAGCGCAGCGAACTCGAGACCTCATCCAGCGTCAGGTTGCGCGCCGCCATTTCATTCGGCTTGACCTTGACCCGCACCGCGAAACGCCGCTGGCCATAGACCGCGACCTGGGCCACGCCATCGATGGTCGATAGTGAGGGAGAAATCAGGTTTTCGGCATAATCATTTAAATCCGACAGCGAAATCGAAGGCGAAGTCAGCGCCAGCATCAATACCGGCGCATCGGCCGGATTGACCTTGCGATAAGCCGGCAGCGAAGTCATTTCATCAGGCAGGCCGCGCTGCGCGCGCAGCAATGCGGCCTGCACATCGACCGCGGCGGCGTCGATGTCGCGGTCCGGGTTGAACTCAAGCGTGATCGACGTGCTGCCCAGCGTGCTGGTGGAACTGATCATCGCCAGCCCGGCTATGGTCGAGAACTGTTTTTCCAGCGGCGTGGCAACAGACGATGCCATGATTTCCGGACTGGCGCCCGGCAACGAGCCGGACACGTTGATGACCGGGGTGTTGTAACTCGGCAGGGCCGCAATCGGCAGCGCGGCATAAGCGAAGATGCCGACCACCACGATCGCTATCGACAGCAGCACGGTCATCGCTGGACGGCGGATACAAAGTTCTGAAATATTCACGATATGATCCAGTAGATTGTCATGCTTCGATTTGCGGATGAATTGGAGCGCGACGGAATGCTAAGGCGCCCGCTTGCTCTTCCGCTCGCCATCGGCCGCAGCCTGCGCAGGTGAGGCTTCCGCGTCTCTTACCTTGCCGCCGGGACGCAGATTCGACGCGCCTTCCACCACCACCCGCGCGCCGGCCGCCAGACCCGTTACGGCGGCGAGTCCCTGCTCGATCGCCACTACTTCAACCTTTTGTTGCTTTACCGTGCTATCCGGCTGCACCAGGTAGACGAATTTTTCGACTGGTCCGGTCACCACGGCTTGCGCCGGAATCGCTACCGCATCGGGAATCGTGCGCGACACCAGGCGGACATTGACGAAGCTGCCTGGCCAGAGTTTTCGATCCTGGTTGTCGAATTGCGCTTTCATCCGTATCGTGCCGCTTTGCGCATCCGCGGCATTATCGATGAAAATCAGTTTGCCCTGCATTTCCCCGGCGCCTGGTAATTGCGCAGTGACCGGCGCATCGCCTTTCGGATAAGTCGCAACAATATTTGCAAGCTCGCGCTCAGGCACCGAGAAACTGACCGCGATCGGATGTAATTGCGAGATCGTCACCATCGGCGTGGTGGAAGACGGTTGCGCCAGGCTGCCAACGTGCACGCTGATTGCGCCGATCCGCCCGCTGATGCTGGCCGTGATGCGGTTGTTTCCAAGCGCGACACTGCTGGCCTGGGTCAACGCCTGGTTAGCTTGCAAGGTACTGCGCAGCGCATTGACCTTGCTGCGCGCGGTGTCGACCACGGCTTGCGATACGAAACCCTTTTCCAGCAGTTCCTGGTTGCGTTTGAGCGCTGTTTCCGCCTCGGCCAGTTCAGCGCGGGTGCCTGCCACATCCGCTTCCGCCTTGAGCACGCCGGAGCGATCGCTGCGTTCATCCAGGGTAAACAGGAGATCTCCGGCCCGCACTTCCTGGCCTTCACGCACGTGGATCGCCTTGACGATATTTTGCGCCTGCGGCCTGACGTCAACGGTGTTAATTGCCGTTACATAACCATTGGAAATGACCATGATTGGAATCGACTTTTGCTCGGCAACGCCGATTTTCACAACCTGCACCGGGTTGCGCGGTTGCTTGGCGGCAGCGGGATCGGGCTTGTCGCGCAAGGCGTAATAGCCTCCGCCGCCAAGCGCCAGCAATGCCAGTCCGATCAAACAATAGTGCTTTAAAGTTAGTTGCATATTGATAGCGTGGTTGAACGATGGAACGTCCGGCGAAAATAAGTGTTCGCCTGGAGTAGAGTGATAATGATGCAACAGGTTTCAACTAAAAAATTTGTTAGCTATACTATCGAACAGGATACCATAATCCTTTTCCAACATTTTTCTGCTGCATTGTGCCGCATTGATTCAAACCACCCATGCCGAAGACTGCCCAGGCCCCGGTTGACAGGGCCAAGATCGAACTTGGACGTACCATCGGCGAGGTGTCGCGCGCGTGGCGTTTTGAAATGAACCGGCGCCTGAAGCCATTCGGCCTGAACCTGTCCATGCGCCAGGTCCTGGTACAGTTGCAGCGCCACCCCGATGGCCTGATACAACGCGACCTGGCGCGCCGGCTTGGCATCGAGGGCCCTACCCTGGTCCGCCTGCTCGACAAGCTGGAAGAAAGAGCCTGGATACAAAGAATGCCGGGAGTCGGTGACAAGCGCCGCAAATATGCCGTGTTAACGCCTAAAGCCACTGAGCAACTACAAATTATCGAACAACTGACGGCGGAATTGCGCGTCTTGATGATGAGCGGAATTTCAGCGGATGAATTGCAGGCCGGACTGAACGTGATGGCGCAGATCCGGAATAACCTGATGGCGTAAATCTGATGGCGTAATACTCATCGAATTAACGCATCGAATTAACGCCGTACGCAACTTCGAATACGAATTCATTACGATAATCCGAAGGCAATCCGTAGCTGACTGCTACGGCAATTCGTGCTGCGCTTGATATTGCTCGTAACATCAAGCCTTGCAGACAGAAATCTAGAAGGCGAGCCTTGTCTACGGCACTCATGGGAAATAGCTTTGGCTGCTTCGTTCCCGACCTGACCAGGTTAGCCATGCCACAATGCGCAGGGGCCCGCCAAGACGAATTTTACCAGTAAAGCGGGTGCGGCGCAGCATGATTCACTGTGCCGATTCACGGAACCGGAATTTACCGGGTCCTGCAACGTACTATTCCCGACAGTTATATTCTCAACTGTTGCCAGATCTGATCGACCCTTGCCTTTACTTCCGGCGTCATCGTGATCGTCCGTCCCCACTCGCGGCTGGTTTCGCCGGGCCATTTGTTGGTGGCATCGATTCCCATCTTGCTTCCCAGCCCACTGACCGGGGATGCAAAATCGAGGTAATCGATCGGTGTGTTTTCCACCAGCAGCGTGTCGCGCACCGGATCGACGCGCGTGGTGATAGCCCAGATCACTTCCTTCCAGTCGCGGATATTCACGTCTTCATCCACAACCACGATAAATTTCGTATACATGAACTGCCGCAGGAAGCTCCAGACGCCAAACATGATGCGCTTGGCGTGACCGGCATACGATTTTTTCATTTGCACCACGGCCATGCGATAACTGCAGCCTTCGGGCGGCAGGTAAAAATCGGTGATCTCGGTGAACTGCTTTTGCAATAACGGGATGAAGACTTCATTGAGCGCGACCCCGAGGACGGCCGGTTCATCCGGCGGCTTGCCAGTATAGGTGGAATGATAAATCGGATCGCGCCGCATCGTGATCCGATCGATGGTAAATACCGGGAACCAGTCCTGTTCATTGTAATAACCGGTGTGGTCGCCATACGGCCCTTCGAGCGCATGTTCGTAACCGGTCGGATGCGACGGGTCCGGATAAATATGCCCTTCAAGCACGATCTCGGCCGATGCCGGGACACGCAGCTCGCTCCCCATCGCCTTGACCAGTTCAGTCCGGCTGCCGCGCAGCAGTCCGGCGAACTGGTATTCGGACAGGCTGTCCGGCACCGGCGTCACGGCCCCGAGGATCGTGGCCGGATCGGCGCCGAGGGCCACGGCGACCGGATACGGCTGGCCGGGATTAACAATGCCGTGCTCGCGGAAATCCAGCGCGCCGCCCCGATGCGCAAGCCAGCGCATGATCACCTTGTTACGGCCGAGCACTTGCTGGCGGTAGATGCCGAGATTCTGGCGCTTCTTGTGCGGCCCTTTTGTAATAACCAGGCCCCACGTTATCAGCGGCGCCACATCACCGGGCCAGCAATGCTGTATCGGCAGACGAGCCAGGTCGACATCATTACCTTCCCATATGATTTCCTGGCAGCGCGCGGAGCGCAGTTCTTTGGGCGCCATGTCCCACAGCGACTTCAGCAATCCACCGAGGCCGAGCACATCCTTGAAGCCTTTCGGCGGCTCCGGCTCTTTCAGCATCGCCAGCACCTGGCCGATCCGGCGCAGCTCTCCCACATCGTCGGCGCCCATGCCGAGCGCGACGCGACGCGTGGTCCCGAACAGATTACCGAGCACAGGGATATCATATCCGGCCGGTTGTTTGAACAATAAAGCCGGACCGCCGGCACGCAAGGTGCGATCGCAGATTTCCGTCATTTCGAGATGCGGCGACACCGGCACGTCGACCTGTTTTAACTCACCTAAAAGTTGTAGCTGAGAAATAAAATCTCTCAAGTCAGAATATTTCATAGTTTTTGATATTTTTCAAAACGACAAATTGTCAGTTAAGTAATCATTGCAAGTGCCTGATTTTATTAATTTTTGTCGCAACGCATGGGTGATAATTAGACATTAAAGTTATTACTTTTTAATTTTCTAGTATTGACGTGATATAAACAGCCTCCTACAATTCGCGCAACTTGATGAGGAAGCTGGTCTTTGCAAAGCGAAGGCGCAGCGAAAAAAACCAGAATCAGCTCACGGGGTGCGGGGCCCCACATGACATTTTAAGGATTGTTTTCAAGAGGCGTCAGCCTCATCCCCGACATAAGTTGTTCGCAGCCGTCCCATGAGACCGCAAGGAACAACTCCGGCGTCTGCCGGTCGCGCCATGCGACGACAGACGATATTTCTGGTTCACGGTACAACCATGCAGTAGTAACAAGAATTGGCCTGCCCGGGATTCTTGCGCGTGCCGTGAAAGTACAGGAGGACACATGATTAAACTTCCGCGGGCCGGGTTCGGCTCAACGAAAAAATGCGCCGTGCAGTCTGGCGCATGGACGATGGTCGTCCGCGACACAATTACAGGTTTCAGAATTACCGCGCACCACACCTTGATGATGACTGGAATCACTGCCATCGCCGCATTGGCTGTCATGTTCATCAAGCCCGATCTGACCGAGCATGTGAAGGCACTATCGCCGTTTTCCGGCGGCACGCCGCAACTTGCCGGTTCTGTTAGACCACAGGGATTGTCCCTGCAGCCGGCGGCCGGGCTGGCGCAACCAGCGGCCCAGGCGGCGCAAGAGGGGATCCAGCCGGCGCAAGCGGCTACCCAGCCGGTGCCGCCGATGGCAATGTCGCAGACAGGCGCCAGCCAGATCGACATCGGACTGGCGCCGAAATCCGGCTCGGCGAAAAAAGAGGGGTCAAAAGATAAAGATGCGCAACGCGGCGCCCGTCTGCCGCATGAACAGAAATGGGTTACCGAATGGCTGGCCAAGCGTTACCGGGTCGCCGGCGATGCGGCCAACATGCTCGTCTCGGCGACCTATTCGACTGCCCGGGAACTGAAATTTGACCCGTTACTGATCCTTGCGGTCATGGCGATCGAGTCCGGCTTGAATACGTTTGCGGAAAGCCCGATGGTCGAACAAGGCCTGATGCAGGTAATGTCCAAAATACATCATGAAAAATTTCAGCCATTGGGCGGCTTGCAGCAAGCACTGAACCCGGTCGCCAATATCAAGGTCGGCTCAATGATCTTGAAAGACTATGTCCAGCGCGGCGGATCGGTGGAAGCCGGATTGAAAATGTACGTCGGCGCGGGGGCATTTGAGAGTGATTCCGGATATGGCTACAAGGTATTAGCCGAATACCGCCGCCTTAAGGACGTTGCCAGCGGCAAGAGTGTTTCAGCGATCACTGCGCCGGCAAAACCGCAACCGAAGCAGCGCCTGATCGAAGCGCGCTCGGAAGAAGAAAAGCCTGCGCCGGAACCGGAGATCAAGGAAAACGACACGATTGCAGCCTTGTAAAAGGCGACGGTGCATACAATAAAGGGGCCTATTCGGCTCCTTTTTTTATGCGGTTATCTGCATGAGTCGCGCTCAACGTGCAATTTTTGCGCATCATCTGATGCTAAACTATGTGCACGCTCTGATGGAGAACAGCATGCGCACCACCCTTGCCCCGAGCGTTGAACCGCAGCCCCTCTCTGGTGGGGGTTCGGACCTATCCTCGTTG
>JAQGMO010000058.1 GCA_028292315.1 Herminiimonas sp.
ACGGATTCGTGGACGTGCTGCCGCCGGGCAGCCACCCGGAAACCCGGTCGGTCCGGGCCTCCAATATGTTGCGTATCGCCGTACATCGGCCAGGCGGCGGAGATTTGCTGGTGATCCTGGTAGTGGAAGACAACCTCGTCAAGGGCGCTGCCGGACAGGGAGTCCAGTGCATGAATATCATGTTCGGTCTGGACGAGAAAACCGGACTGACCCACGTTCCGGTGATGCCATAAAGTCCGGGCGCGCGCTTCGTTTGGCTGCCACGTGAAGGTCAGGCTATGGTTACGGCGCCTTTCGATTTCAGCGCCAAAAATGACGATCAGGACATCGTTGCCATGGCCGCTTAAGGTTGGATTGATCAGTGTCGCGCTTGGTTTCGCTGCGGCGGTCGCGATGTGGACTTATGACCTGGGACGCAGCTTTACCGGCTATACTCCCCCTGCAGGCACTGATCAGGTGGCGGAACTGCAGCGGGAGACTGAGGCATTGCGCGCCGAACGCGACCGATATTCGGCGACCGTCACCGCAGCGGAAAGCCAGTTGAATATGGCGAATTCGGCACAAAAACAACTTGCCGCACAGGTCAAGCTGTTAGAAGTTGAAAATGCGCGACTAAAGGAAGACCTGGCATTTTTTGAAAAATTGATGCCCGTCAGTTCTTCCTCAAAAGGGGTTGTAATCAGGCAAATAAGAGCGGAACTTGTGTCTCCGACCCAGATTCAATATCAATTACTGGTAATGCAAGATGGCAAAACCGAGCGCGATTTTGCCGGGAATTTACAGTTTGTCGTCACACTGGTACAAGGCGGGAAAAATGCTATGATTATCTTTCCTGACGGCAAGGCGTCTGATGTGGAAAAATTCAAGCTAGGTTTCAAGCATTACCAGCGCATGGAAGGCGTGCTGACTGTGCCGGACGGTGCGTTGGTCAAGGCAATTCAGGCGCGTGTATTGGAAAAAGGACAAATCCGCGCGCAGGAGTCAGCGAAATTGTAAAGGAGACCGAGGATGTTTGGCCATAAGGCAAAGAATACGATCGACAGCCTGATCGGTTTATCGACCAGGATCGAAGGCAATGTGTATTTCAGGGGCGGCTTGCGCATCGATGGTCACGTCAAGGGCAATATCATTGCGGAATCGGATGAGCGCAGCATGCTGGTCATTTCCGAGCAGGCAAAAGTCGAAGGCGAAATCCGGGTTGATCACCTGGTTGTCAACGGCGAGATCATCGGACCGGTCTATTCGTCGGAATTACTTGAATTACAGCCAAAAGCCCGCATAACTGGCGATGTATTCTACAAAGCGCTCGAAATGCACGGCGGCGCGCTGGTGTCGGGAAAGTTGACCCACAATCAGGTGGAAGAGCAAGTCCTGAAGCTGGCGCCACCCAAGCTGGCGGCGTCAAATGTGTGATTACCCGTAAGGGTCTATAATATGTGTTTATTGCTTGTAACAGCAGGAGTGTGAAATGAATGCCGTCACCGAAATGCCCGCACCGATTGTTTTTACCGACAGCGCCGCGATGAAAGTCGCGCAGTTGATTGAAGAAGAAGGCAACCCCGACCTGAAATTGCGTGTATTCGTGCAAGGCGGAGGCTGTTCCGGTTTTCAATACGGTTTTACGTTTGACGAAATCGTCAATGAAGACGATACGACGATGACTAAAAATGGTGTGCATCTGCTGATCGATTCAATGAGCTACCAGTATCTGGTCGGCGCAGAAATCGACTACAAGGATGACCTGGAAGGCGCGCAGTTCGTGATCAAGAATCCGAATGCGACGACGACTTGCGGCTGCGGATCGTCGTTCTCGGCGTGAAGACCGGGGTTAAGTCCGGGTTTGCAGACCAAGTTTGAAGATCGATACGTCAGGGTTTTAATCAACCCGGCTTTGATAAAAAGCGCAGCATAGGCTGCGCTTTTTGCTTATTGGCCCGGTTAGTCCGTTTGGTCCTTTCCACGTCAATTTTGCTGTTTTTACGCGGGATGCAGCGCGCCGAGAATCCGCAATCCTTTTGCGCCTGTCACCGCTGGCAGATTACCCGCAGCGCGCTTAGTGAAGCGATATGCCAGCCAGGCGAAGGCGAGCGCCTCGACATGATTTGGCGCTACGCCCAGTAAATCGGTGGATCCGACACTGGCCGATGAACCGCCTTGTGCCAGCGCGTCTTGCAAGCGCCGCATCAGATACCCGTTGTGCGCGCCGCCGCCGCAAACATACACCGCGTCTGCCCGCGGTGCGTGAAGCAGGATCGCATCGGCCAGCGTGCTTGCGGTCAGGGCAGCCAGCGTCGCCTGTATATCAGCCGGCCGGGTTCCTGGAAATGCAGCGAGCTTCGCTTCCAGCCAGACCCGGTGGAACAGGTCGCGGCCAGTGCTTTTCGGCGGCGCCAGTGCAAAAAACGGGTTCTCCCGCAAGGCATCCAGCAAGGGCTCGTTGACGGCCCCGCTCGCGGCCCATGCGCCGTCGGCGTCATAAGCCTGGCCCAGGTGCGCATCGGCCCAGGCATCCATCAAGACATTTCCCGGTCCGGTATCAAACCCGGTCACCCGCCCTTGTTCGCCCTGTTCCAGGATACTGATATTGGCGATTCCGCCAATATTGACCAGGACCCGGGTTTGCGCCGGATGGCTGAACAGCCAGTGGTGGAATGCCGGCACCAAGGGGGCGCCCTGGCCGCCGGCGGCGATATCGCGGCTGCGGAAATCCGCTATGACGTCGATCCCGGTCAACTCGGCGAGCAGGGCGGGATTATTGGTCTGCCGCGTGTAACCCTGCGCCGGCAAATGACGAATGGTCTGGCCATGCACGCCGATGGCGCCTACGGCTGCTGGTGAAAGACCGGCTGTTGCCAGCAATTGCGCAACGCACTGCGCATAATGTCCGGCCAGGATATTTGCCGCCATCGCTTCGCGGTGAATTTCATTTTCTCCGGCGGATTGCAAGGCCATCAGTTCAGCGCGTAATCCGGCTGGAAAGGCGATATATGCGGTCGCCAGGGTATCGGCCCGGCCCTGCGAACGATCGGAAGGAAACGCGGCAAGCGCGCCATCAACGCCATCGAGGCTGGTGCCCGACATTAAGCCGATGAACAGGGAAGCGGAGGAGGACTGTGCCATAAAAAACCGTTCGGATTAAGGTGCCCGCTAAAGTACCTGATTAATGGATCTGACTAAAGTGCCAAATTAACGGTGCCAAATTAACGTACCCATTCAAAATCATGGCGGTTTCCTGGCAAGTATCCAAAGCAAATATTAAGGGCCCGGCAAGAAGGTACTTGCCAGGCCCTCAGAGCGGTTTGCGGTCCGCAAACCGCTCTGGATCGGGTCGCCTGATTTTACAGGCTGCTTTCTCCGGATGCGCCGAACGATGCTGATCCAGGCTATTTCGAAGCGAGGCTGATGTTCCGGTCCGGCGGGCTCAGCAGCGCGAAGCGATGCGTCATGTCGTTCGCCAGCGCGCGGAAACGCTGCAGCTCGGCCCCGGCCAGCGGTTGCGCGTTCGGGATATCGATAGCCATGGGGTCACGCGGTTCATTGTCGACCCGGAACTCGTAGTGCAGATGTGGCCCGGTAGACCAGCCGGTCGAGCCGACATAGCCGATTACGTCACCCTGCCTGACTTTCGAACCTTTGCGCAAGCCGTCGGCAAAACGGTTCATGTGCGCATAAGCGGTCGAGTAATTCGCCCAATGTTTGATTACCACGGTATTGCCGTAGCCATTCTGGCCACCGACAAATTCGATTTCGCCATCGCCGGCGGCACGGATTGGGGTGCCGGTTGCGGCCGCGAAGTCGACGCCTTTGTGACGCTTCCACTGCCCGGAAATCGGATGAACCCGCATCGAGAAGCCGGAAGAGATCCGTGAAAACTCCAGCGGTGATTTCAAGAATGCCTTTTTGAGCGATTTGCCATCGAAACCATAATATCCGCCGCCCTGTTTCGAACCGGACTCATCGAACCATACCGACTGATAAGTCCGGTTGGCATTTTGAAATTCCGCTGCCAGGATGCGGCCGGCGCGAATGAATTCGCCATCTTGCCAAAACGTTTCGAAGACCACGTTGAAACGGTCGCCGCGCCGCAGGTCCGACGCAAAGTCGATATCAGTCGAGAACATATCAACGATCTGGGTGGCGACCGCGTCCGGAATTTGCGCCGCATCGGTGGCTGCAAACAGGGAAGAGCGGATTTCGCCGCTGCGCATTTCAACCCGTTTCTCAAGAGAAGCCGAAGTTTCAAGCGCCTTGAACGTATCGCCGCTGCGTTTGACCACAATGTTTTTCATCGGGCTGTCGCGGCCGCCGGCGATCATCGCGCTCAGCCACTGCAACTCGCCATTCGCAGCGGTTTGTACCTGGATCTTCTTGCCCGGTTTCAGCTGCAGAACATTGCGGGCGGTTTTGTCGGTTCGCAGAAAATTGGCGGCCGCTTCATCATTCACTCCCAGCCGCTGCAGCACCGTGGCAAGCGTATCGCCGGAGCGAACTTTCTCTTCGCTGATGTAATTTTGCGGCACTGGTTCAAGCGTGGCAATCTGTTCCGCCAGACTCGGCAAGTCCAGTTCCATCACGAGTGATTTGACCGGCAGCTCGGACGCATCCGGCGCCATCGGTGCCACGCCCGCCGCTCCGAATGCACACACCGCCAGAAATAAAGCGGATGCGGATACAATCTGCGACTTGCGGGACGAACCGGTAAACAGATTGGCTGCACGAGTTGCCGCGAGCTTGAGCGCGCGTTTCGCGAATAAGCCTGTATTCAGTAATTTATCTATAGCGATCATTCAATACGTTAAAATTTAGCGGTTTATCGTGATTGCTTTATTGTTGCTTTTTGTTGATATTAAGCAATATCAAGGGGAAGCAGGCATTATAGCAAAGCCAAATTGATTCAATCCTGAAATCTCATTTAAACAAGCACATGACCGCAAATTCCCAGTTGTCAAATAAACCACCGGTGACGGTTGGCGCGCCAGGCCAGCCGTTGTTGTTATCCGATGCGGTCCAAAATGCCATGGCGATCGTCAAGCGCGGGGTCGACGAGTTGCTGATCGAATCCGAGTTCGCGCAAAAGCTGGCGCGCGCGGAGCAAACCGGCGTCCCGCTGCGCATCAAGCTGGGACTGGACCCGACCGCACCCGATTTGCATCTTGGCCACACCGTCGTTCTTAACAAGATGCGCCAGCTGCAAGATATGGGCCACACAGTCATTTTCCTTATTGGTGACTTCACTTCGATGATCGGGGATCCGTCCGGCCGCAACATCACGCGGCCTCCGCTGACGCGTGAACAGATCGAGGAAAACGCGAAAACTTATTTTGCGCAGGCCAGCCTGGTGCTGGACCCGGCCCGTACCGAAATCCGCTACAACTCTGAATGGTCCGACCCGCTGGGGGCACGCGGCATGATCGAGCTGTCAGCCAAATACACGGTCGCGCGCATCCTTGAGCGCGAGGATTTCACCAAGCGCTTCAAGGCTGGTACGCCTATTTCGGTGCATGAACTGCTGTATCCGCTGATGCAGGGCTACGATTCTGTCGCACTGCGCTCGGATCTGGAGCTCGGCGGGACTGATCAGAAATTCAATCTGCTGGTCGGCCGCGAATTGCAAAAGGATTACGGACAGGAGCCGCAGTGCATTCTGACCATGCCTTTGCTCGAAGGCCTCGACGGCGTCGAGAAAATGTCCAAGTCAAAGGGCAACTATATCGGCATCACCGAGCCGGCCAATACCATGTTCGCAAAACTGATGAGCATTTCCGACGTGATGATGTGGCGTTACTATGAATTGCTGTCGTTCCGCTCGCTAGCCGAAATTGAACGGCTGCGGGAAGATCAGGCCGGCGGCCGTAATCCGCGCGACATCAAGGTCTTGCTGGCGCAGGAAATTGTTGCGCGTTTCCATTCCCGCCAGGCGGCGGAACAGGCATTGCAAGACTTTGATAATCGCGCCAGGGGCGGGATTCCCGACGATATTCCCGAGGTTCGGATTTCCGGCGCGCCGCTCGGCATCGGCCAGTTATTGAAGCAGGCCAGCCTGTGCTCATCGACCTCCGAAGCGTTGCGCATGGTTGAGCAGAATGGCGTACGCATAGATGGCGCCACGGTCAGCGACAAGGGATTGAAAGTGGAGGCAGGCAGCTTTGTCATCCAGGTCGGCAAGCGCAAGTTCGCCAGGGTGACGCTCAGTTGATCGCTTTGCTGCAGCGGGTCACGCAAGCCAGTGTGGCGGTTGAGGGAGCGACGGTCGGCGCCATCGGTGCCGGCCTGATGGTGCTGGTCTGCGCCGAGCGGGACGACAGCGCGAAGCAAGCCGATGCCTTGCTGGCGAAGCTGCTGGCATATCGCGTATTTGCGGATGATGCCGGCAAGATGAATCGCAGTATCGCCGATGTCGAGGGCGGGTTGTTGCTGGTGCCGCAGTTTACCCTGGCGGCCGATACCCGATCGGGTACCAGGCCGTCGTTTACGCCGGCCGCCGCACCCGAAAAAGGCCGGGAATTATTCGATTATTTTGTTGCGCAGGCCCGAGCCAGACACGCCATGGTCGAGACCGGACAGTTTGGCGCGCATATGCAAGTGAGTCTGACCAACGATGGGCCGGTAACATTCTGGTTGCAGGTAAAACCGGTAGGCTGATTTTAAATCCGATGCATTGTAATCCGCTGTATTTATGCCGGATCGGCAATGCGATTATTCAGGAATAAGATGACTGAAATACTATTGATTCGCCATGGCGAGACCGACTGGAATGCGGAAAGACGATTGCAGGGCCACCTCGACATTGCGCTGAATGCCGAGGGCGAACGCCAGGCGGCGGCGCTTGGCCGCGCCTTGGCCGCAGAACCGGTGGACGCCATCATTGCCAGCGATTTACAGCGGGCGCTGCATACGGCGCACGCCATTGCACGGCCGCGCGGCATGACAGTGCATGTCGATCCGGGCTTGCGCGAACGTTGCTATGGCGCGTTCGAGGGTTTGCTTTACAGTGAACTCGGCGAACGCTATCCGGACGCATTTGCGGCGTGGCGCGCGCGGGACGTCGATGCGCGTTACCCGATGGGCCAGCGGCAAGCGGAAACCCTGAGGGAGTTTTCAGCGCGTGCCGTGGAGACGGTGGTCCGGCTGGCTGATGCGCATCGCAATAAAAAAATCGTTATCGTGTCGCACGGCGGCGTGCTGGAATGCGTTTATCGCGAGGCGAAACAAATAGGGCTGCTGCCTCCGCGCGATTTCGATATTCTTAATGCAAGCATTAACCGCCTGCTCTGGGACGGGACTTCGCTCCACATCGCAACCTGGTCGGACGCCGCGCATTTAAAGGATCAGGTGCTCGATGAAGTTGACAAATAACACAAATAACTACCCTGATAACTTGTTGGACGCTGACCGACCGTGGTATTCATCCAGTTTAATTTGTTGACGTAGTTCAACTTTCGCATGAACTGATGTAGGATTTACGGATTCATGAAAGAACTGCTCATGCCTATCATGAGGCGGCGATTTCATTAGTAGGCGGATCTTGGAGTTCATGCATGCGTTTCAATATTTTTTCCTCCCTTCAACGGAGCCCGGCCAGTTCAGCCAAACCGGTGTTCGATTACAGTACCGTCGAGATAGAACGCGCACGCCTGACAGGCGCCTTGCATGCCTTGCTGGAGACTTTGCCGCAATCCTATAGCGGACGCGAAAATATCAAGCTGTTATGCCATGAAATACTTGGTGCGACTTCGCACCTAAGGTTTGTTTGGGTCGGGTTTTTCGAAGGCGATTCAACGCGGATAAATCCGTACGCGGCTGCCGGAGATTGCGCTGCCGAGTCCGCCGATTGGCGCCTGGCGAGCAATTGTTTTGACTCAGTCGGGCCTTATTCGCAAGCCATCCCTGAAACTGGCCGGTCCGCGGCCGACTTTGACGCATTGTTCGAACCATGGCGCGCCAACCCGGATGGCTGTTCTGCCAGCTGCGCCCTGGCGATTCCGCTGCGCTCCGAAAAGCGTGCCTTGCGCGGCATGATCGTGTTTTATGCGGATAGCTTTGATTATTTCGCCCACCTGGGTGTCCCAATGTTTCAGGCCTTTTGCAACGTTGCCGAAATTATTTGGAAGCAATCCAACCTGATGCACCTGGTAACACAAAAAACCCAACAAGATCCGCTCACCGGATTGATGAACCGGCGTCATATCATGCTTGAGCTGGAAAGGGAAATTGCCCGCGCGGAGCAGGCGGAACAGCCCTTATCGATCCTGATCTGTCGGGTGGAAGGCTTCAATAAGCTCAATGCGCTCTATGGCTGGATTGCGTCGGATGCCATTCTGGCGGTATTTTCCAAGGAAGCGGTGGAACAAATGCGGCCGCAGGACATCGGCGGGCGCTGGACCGGTGTGGAATTCCTTTTTATATTGCCGGGCACCGACGCGCAGGCTGCTGTCTCGCTTGCGCATCGATTACGGGATCATTTCCTGGCCAATCCGGTCAATGTAAAAAACTGGTCGATCCGTCTTGCATTGACCGTTGGCACAGCCACGTATTCAAAGCACATTATCGGGCTTGATGATTTGATATTGCATGCAATCCAGGATATGGCGAGCGCCAGCGATGAATTGCCATCATCGATATTGTAAGTAGCTATATATAAGTAGCGCGGGTGACAAAGGTCCTGCGCCGCACCTTGCCGTGCCGGCATGCGTTCTACGGTGCTGAACATTTTGGTAGACACTCTAAAATTACCCTCAAGATATCCCCCTCTTTGGGGATAAAATAGCGCTTTTCGCTCGCCGCTTGCCACTCCTGTGAATATTGGTCCGTACTCTCTCCGGAATAATGTCTTTGTCGCCCCGATGGCCGGCGTGACGGACCGGCCTTTCCGCCAGTTGTGCAAACAGCTGGGCGCCGGGTATGCGGTATCGGAAATGGCTGCTTCGAATCCAAGGCTGTGGGCTACCGAAAAAACTTCGCGTCGCATCAATCATGATGGCGAGATGGAGCCGAGGGCGGTTCAGATTGCCGGCGCCGATCCCGCGATGCTGGCGGAGTGCGCGCAGTTTAATGTCGACCGCGGCGCGCAAATCATCGATATCAATATGGGTTGTCCGGTCAAGAAAGTGTGCAACAGCTGGTGCGGCTCGGCGCTTTTGCAGGATGAAAAGCTGGTCGGCGACATTCTTGATGCAGTGACTGGCGCGGTCGATGTGCCGGTCACACTGAAATTCCGTACCGGCTGGGACCGGGCGCACAAGAATGCGCTGCGCATCGCCAGGATTGCCGAGGCGAGCGGCATCGCCATGCTGACCTTGCATGGCCGCACCCGGGCCGACGGCTATAGCGGCGAGGCTGAATACGACACCATAGCGGCAGTGAAGGCGCAAGTTTCGATCCCGGTCGTCGCCAATGGCGATATCACCACGCCGGAAAAAGCGCGGGCCGTGCTTGCCGCGACCGGTGCGGACGCGATCATGATCGGCCGTGCTGCGCAGGGACGGCCCTGGATTTTCCGGGAAATCGATCATTTCCTGCAGACCGGGCAAATCTTGCCAGCGCCATTGATCTCGGAAGTACGGCAGTTGCTGGACGAGCATTTGCGTGCCCACTACGCGTTTTACGGTGAATACCTGGGCGTACGCACCGCCCGCAAGCATATAGGCTGGTATGTGCGCGACCTGGCGGGCGGCGAAGCGTTTCGCCAGCAAATGAACAAGATTGAAGATTGTGATGAGCAGCTTGACGCACTCGATTCTTTTTTTACATTGCAGCTTGCGCATGGCGAACGGTTACAATACCGGCTTTTCGAAGAAAAGCTGGCTGCCTGACCTTCATTGATCCTTATCATAATAAAAACAAGTCTGAATACCGCAAAAAATGAGCAAAGACAGCATCCAGGACGTCGTTAAAAAAAGCCTTGAAAAATATTTCAAGGATTTAGGTGAGCAGCAACCGTCTAACGTCTATGAAATGGTGGTTTTTACTGTGGAAAAGCCGATCCTCGAAGCGGTCATGGTGCGGGCCGAAGGCAACCAGTCGCATGCGGCTGAAATGCTGGGCATTAATCGTAATACCTTGCGAAAAAAGTTGCAGCAGCACGGCCTCATATAGGTGCTTAAGATATAACGCTGAAACCTAGCGCTGAAACCTAGCGCTGAGACCTAGCGCTGAGACATAGCGCCTCAGCCAGAGCGGCCGAGCGCTTCTGTAGTGGGATAACCTAAAGGCAGGGCTGTGGAGCATGCAGTATGCGCCGCCTTTACGTTATCAATCACTTCCGGTTGTTACGATCATGATCAAACAAGCCCTCATTTCCGTCTCCGACAAAACCGGCATCCTCGATTTCGCGCGGGCGCTGTCAACGATGGGTGTCAATATCCTGTCCACCGGCGGCACCGCCAAACTGCTGCGCGATAACGGCATCGGCGTCACCGAGGTCAGCGACTATACTGGTTTTCCGGAAATGCTCGATGGCCGAGTCAAGACGCTGCATCCGAAAGTCCATGGCGGTATCCTGGCGCGCCGTGATTTTCCCGAGCACGCGGCGGCACTGGAACAGCATGGCATCCCCACCATCGACATGGTAGTGGTGAACCTGTACCCGTTCGCCGCCACGGTTGCAAAAGAAAACTGCAGCCTTGAAGACGCGATTGAAAACATCGATATCGGCGGCCCGGCAATGCTGCGCTCGTCGGCCAAGAACCACAAGGATGTGGTTGTCATCTGCGATCCGGCCGACTATGGCCAGGTGTTGAGCGAAGTGGCTGCGCAGGGCGGCGAAGTCAGTTATGAAACCAGGTTCGCGCTGGCAAAAAAAGTGTTTGCCCATACCGCGCAATATGATGGCGCCATTACCAATTACTTCACGTCGCTGGGTCAGGACAAACAGCACGCAACCCGCAGCGCCTATCCCGACACCCTCAACCTGCATTTCGAAAAAGTGCAGGATATGCGCTACGGTGAAAATCCGCACCAGTCGGCCGCGTTTTACCGCGACGTCAGCGTGCCGCAAGGCGCACTCGCAAATTACCGTCAGTTGCAAGGCAAGGAGTTGTCTTATAACAACATTGCGGATGCCGATGCGGCATGGGAATGTGTCAAGACCTTCGATGAAACCGCTTGTGTCATTATCAAGCATGCCAATCCCTGTGGCGTGGCGGTCGGCGCCAATCCGATGGAGGCGTACAGCAAGGCTTTGCAGACCGACCCGACCTCGGCGTTCGGCGGCATCATAGCGTTCAACTGCGAACTCGACGGCAATGCTGCGGCGGCGGTAGCCAAACAGTTTGTTGAAGTGGTGATTGCGCCTTCGTTCAGTGACGCCGCCCGCCAGGTATTTGCCTCCAAGCAAAATGTCCGCTTGCTGGAAATTCCGTATGGCAAGGCAGTCAATCCGAACGACTTCAAGCGGGTGGGCGGCGGACTGCTGGTGCAATCGCCCGATTCCAGGAACGTGGCCCTGGCCGAGCTGAAAATCGTCAGCAAGAAACAGCCGACGCCGCAGCAATTGCAGGACCTGATGTTTGCCTGGCGAGTGGCGAAGTTCGTCAAATCCAATGCGATCGTATTTTGCGGCAATGGCATGACGCTGGGCGTCGGCGCCGGCCAAATGAGCCGTGTCGATTCGGCCCGTATTGCGTCGATCAAGGCGCAGAACGCCGGTTTGCCGCTGGCCGGTTCGGCGGTGGCGTCGGATGCATTTTTCCCATTCCGTGACGGACTCGATGTCGTGGTGCAGGCCGGCGCGACTTCAGTGATCCAGCCCGGCGGCTCGATGCGCGACCAGGAAGTGATTGATGCCGCGGATGAGCATGGGATAGTGATGATGTTGACGGGAACACGGCATTTCCGGCATTGACGGATGCTGAGCGAATGAAAATCCTTGGCATCGACCCTGGCCTGCGCGTCACCGGCTTTGGCGTGATTCACAAGCAGGGCAACAAGCTGACTTATATCGCCTCCGGCACCATCCGGACGCCGGATGGCGACTTGCCGCAACGCCTGAAGACGATCCTGGCGGGCGTCTCTGAAGTAGTCCGCACCTATGGGCCGGACTGCGCAGCGATTGAAAAAGTGTTCGTCAACGTCAATCCGCAATCGACGCTGCTGCTGGGCCAGGCGCGCGGGGCGGCGATTTGCGCGCTGGTCGGCGCGGATCTGGCGGTGGCTGAATATACCGCGCTGCAAGTCAAGCAGGCAGTGGTTGGCCATGGCAAGGCGCAAAAACAGCAGGTGCAGGACATGGTCCAGCGGCTGTTGCTGTTATCGGGCATGCCAAGTACCGACGCCGCCGATGCGCTCGGCGTGGCGATTTGCCATGCGCATAGCGGCGATGTGCTTAGTGCGCTCGGCGCGCTGGCGCCCGGTCTCGCTAAGAAAGGCATACGCGTGCGCGGCGGGAGGCTGATCGGCGGCTGAGCGGCGAGCTGCCGGTCAGGCCGGTTGGCGCGGGCGGGGCCAGCGCATTCAATCCACTCCGCAAACCGGCGCATCGCGAACGGTTAATTATGTTTTTCCGCCTTGCGCGCTGCCACTTCAAAAATATTGTGCCAATACGCATCCTGACCATGCATGCGCGCCCACCCGCTGGCGGCGATGTAGACGAAAGGGAAAAAGATGCCCCATTGCGCGGCTTGCCGCACGTGCGCCAGCTCATGGGTCAGAATGCGCAGCGTCAGGCCGTTGCGTTCCTCGATCACGACATGGCCGATCGCCATTGCGCACATTGAGCCGAACGGATGATGTTCAAGCATGTAATCGGCCACCGGCCCGCTTACCAGCAGCGCCGGCGTCGGCGTCCTGACCATGCGCATCCGCCCGCGCCATAGCAGGATCGGGAGCGCCATCAGGATACCGAATAATGTCAGCGGCAACGCCCAAAGTATACCCAGCGCCGTGCCGAGGCCGGACAACAGGCGCCACAGGATACCGTTACGCCCTTTGCCGCGGTGCGATTTGTGCGATCGGATTCCCATGTTCAAGTCCGGATGTCCTGTATGATTTCATCAATTAAACCATGGCGATACCACTATGATAGGCCGTCTTTCCGGAACCCTGCTTGAGAAAAATCCACCGCAACTGTTAATTGATTGCAACGGCGTCGGCTACGAGGTCGGCGTGCCGATGAGTACTTTCTATAATTTGCCCGGCCTTGGCGACAAAGTAGTGCTGCTGACGCATTTCGTGGTGCGCGAAGATGCGCAGTTATTGTATGGCTTCGGTACTGCCGAAGAGTTGAACCTGTTCAGGCAGCTCATCAAGATTTCCGGGGTAGGGGCGCGCACCGCGCTCTCGATCCTGTCCGGCATGTCGGTTTCCGACCTGGCGCAGGCGGTCACCTTGCAAGAGGTGGGGCGCCTGACCCGCATCCCCGGCATCGGCAAAAAGACTGCCGAGCGGCTGCTGCTCGAATTGAAAGGCAAGCTCGGCGCCGACCTCGGCGGCGGCGCCGGCGCGGTACATAGCGACGCCACGTCGGACATACTCAATGCGCTGCTTGCGCTCGGCTATTCCGACAAGGAAGCGATGCTGGCCCTGAAGCAGGTTCCGGCCGGCAGCGGCGTATCGGACGGGATCAAGCTGGCGTTAAAGGCATTGTCCAAGGGATAGGGTTTCCGGCCAGCCGGCCGGCCGCGGTCAAGGATTTACTTTGCCGAACGCGTTAAAATGCACTTATGAGCATTCAAACCGATAATTTCACGGAACAACGCGTTGTCGCCGCCACGCCCGCCTCCCCGAACGAGGAGGCGATTGAGCGTGCGCTGCGGCCGAAGCAGCTAGACGAATATGTCGGCCAGGAAAAGATTCGCGACCAGTTGCAAATCTTTATCACGGCCGCGCGCAATCGCCACGAGGCGCTCGACCATACGCTGCTGTTCGGGCCGCCCGGCCTCGGCAAGACCACGCTGGCCCATATCATTGCCCGCGAAATGGGCGTCAACCTGCGCCAGACTTCCGGCCCCGTGCTGGAACGCGCCGGCGACCTGGCGGCGCTGCTGACCAATCTCGAACCCAATGATGTATTGTTCATCGACGAGATCCATCGCCTGTCGCCGGTAGTTGAAGAAATCCTTTACCCGGCGCTCGAGGATTATCAGATCGATATCATGATCGGCGAGGGGCCTGCGGCGCGCTCGGTGCGTCTCGACCTGCAGCCGTTTACCCTGGTCGGCGCAACCACCCGCGCCGGCATGCTGACCAATCCTTTGCGGGACCGCTTCGGCATTGTTGCGCGGCTGGAATTCTATACGCCGCAGGAATTGGCCAAAATCGTCATCCGCAGCGCTGCATTACTGAATGTACCCATTGTCGACGAAGGCGCTTTTGAAATCGCCAAGCGCAGCCGCGGCACGCCGCGTATTGCCAACCGACTATTGCGCCGGGTGCGCGATTACGCGGAAGTGAAAGGCACCGGCGAAATCACCAAGGCGATGGCGGATGCCGCGCTGATCATGCTCGATGTCGACCCGGTCGGGTTTGACATCATGGACCGCAAGCTGCTTGAAGCGGTGCTATTCAAATTCGGCGGTGGCCCGGTCGGGCTGGATAATCTGGCCGCGGCCATCGGCGAAGAGCGTGACACGATCGAAGACGTGCTTGAGCCTTATCTGATCCAGCAGGGTTACCTGCAGCGCACGCCACGCGGACGTATCGCAACGCTGGCCGCTTATGCGCATTTCGGCATCGCCGCGCCGCGTACCGGGCCGACCGCCGATTTATGGGATCAGGCCAGTCCGGCCTAGAGCGGAATACCCATGGGCAATTCGCTCTAAGGGCTGATCCATGCAAATCTGGGTTGATGCCGATGCCTGCCCCAACGTCATCAAGGAAATCCTGTTCCGGGTAGCCGATCGGCTGCGGATTCCCGTCACGCTGGTCGCCAACAAGCTGCTGCGAACGCCGCCGTCCCAATTTATCAAGGCAATCCAGGTGCCGGCCGGCTTCGACGCGGCCGACCGTGAAATCGTGCTGCTGGCGCAGGCGGGAGACCTGGTGATTACCGCCGATATTCCTTTGGCGGCGGAGGTCCTGGAAAAGGGCGCTCACGCACTGAATCCGCGCGGCGAATTTTATACCCGCGACAATATTCAGCAGCACCTGACGATGCGCACCTTCATGGAAACCCTGCGCGGCAGCGGCGTTGACACCGGCGGACCGGCGTCATTCAGCCAGAGTGACCGCCATTTATTTGCAAAACAGCTGGACCGGTATTTAACGCAACTCGGGGTTCGCTGAGTCCGATATTGTTGAATTGATACGGCCGGGCCGGCTTAAAGCAACGCAAATACGCATTACGCCGCTTGTATAAAAATTTTGTGTCGCAGACAATACCGGTATTCTTTAATTCACCGCCCTCTGCGCGAGCCTCTTATGCTTCTGTCTGCCCAAGCCAATCGGTATGCGCATCAATTGCTGGATATACGCGCAAATTCGCGGCAAATTCCACCATTGTCGACCGGTGCGAGTTTGTCGTTGTCCGATGGGTATGATATCGCGAAGAATATCCTGGATATTCGCACGGCTGAGGGGGAAGTCGCAGTTGGACGCAAGATCGGCTTTACCAACCGGACTATCTGGCCCAAGTATGGCGCTTCGCAGCCAATCAGCCATCCGATCTGGGGGCCGATGTATGACACCACCGTGCGCTATGCGAATAATAACCTCGGAATTCAAAGTTTGCTGGGGGCGGTGCAGCCGCGCATCGAGCCCGAAATCGTGTTCAAGCTCGGCAAGACGCCGGGGCCGGACGCCAGCCTGGAAGCCATCGCCGACTCAATAGAATGGATGGCGCATGGGCTTGAAATCGTCGTCAGCCCTTTTCCGGAATGGAAATTCGATGCTGCCGATGCGGTAGCTGCCTTCGGTTTGCATGGCGCGCTGATTGTCGGCGAGCCGAAAATGTTGTCGGCTGCATCGCGTCGCAGCCTGGCTGCGGTGCTGGCCTCGGCCAGCGTATCGATATCATGCGGCCGCGGCGCCTGCTTCAGTCTGCTCGGCGCCGGTTTCGGCAGCTATGTGCTCGATAGCCCGGTGCATGCGTTATGGCATCTGCACCAGTTGCTTCAGACTCAGCCCCAGTTCGCGCCGCTCACGGCGGGCGAAATCATTACCACCGGTACCTGGACCGATGCATACCCGATCGAGCCGGGACAAACATTAAGTACTGCGTTTTCCGGTATTTCGTTGCCCGGCCTGACTGTTTCATTCGTATAGGACCTGGCGGTTTTTTTCAGATAGGGCAATTGAAAGGAGCCGGTTCCACTGGCTCCCCGGACCTTTTTACTGCGGCAATTTGCCTAACTGCTCGCGCAACTTCTCAAGCGTGACCAGAAAATTGGCGAGACGATCCTTTTCCTGTGCCACTACCTGCTGCGGCGCGCGTGCGACAAAGCTTTCATTGCCAAGCTTGGCATTGGCTTTGCCGACCTCGCCTTCCAGCCGGTTGATTTCCTTGCTCAGGCGCTCGCGCTCCGCCGCCACATCGATCTCGACCTTCAGCATCAGCTTGGCATCGCCCACCACCGATACCGGCGCCGGGGTGTCCGGCAGCGTATCGACTACCTGGACTTCGGATAGCTTAGCCAGCGCCTGCAGGTAAGGCGCGAACGATTGCAGCCGGCTCTTGTCCTCGGCGGAGGCCGCTTCGATCAACAACGGCACCCGCACCGCCGGTGAAAGCTGCATCTCGCCGCGCAGGTTGCGGCAGGCGTCGGTCATCGATTTCAATTGCGTCATCCATCCTTCCGCCTGCTCATCGATTTTCTCCGGCTGGGCGCGCGGATACGGCTGGCGCATGATCGAATCGCCGGCGGGATCGAGCTTGCGCCCGGACAGCGGGGCAACCGTCTGCCACAGCGATTCGGTAATGAATGGAATAATCGGATGCGCCAGCCGCAGCACCGATTCCAGGACCCGCAGCAAAGTACGGCGTGTCGCGCGCTGCTGCGCTTCGCTGCCATTCTGGATCTGCACCTTTGCCACTTCCAGATACCAGTCGCAATATTCATCCCAGATGAAGTTGTAGAGCGTGGAGGCGATATTATCGAAGCGATAGTCGGCAAAGCCTTTTTCCACTTCGCTTTCGGCGCGCTGCAGCGTGGAGACAATCCAGCGATCGGCCTGTGAAAAATCGAGGTGGCCGCCGGGAGCGCATGCCTGCGCATCATGTTCTTCGATACCGCAATCCTTGCCCTCGGTATTCATCAGCACGAAGCGCGTCGCATTCCAGAGCTTATTGCAGAAATTGCGATAGCCTTCGCAGCGACCGAGATCAAAATTGATGTTGCGGCCCAGCGATGCATAGCTTGCCATGGTAAAGCGCAACGCATCGGTGCCGAACGCCGGAATGCCAGTCGGGAATTCCTTGCGCGTGGCTTTGGCAATGCTTTCCGCCTGCTTCGGATTCATCAGGCCGGCAGTACGCTTGGCAACCAGGGTTTCCACATCGATGCCATCGATCAGGTCGATCGGATCAAGCGTGTTGCCTTTCGACTTGGACATTTTCTGGCCATTCGCGTCGCGCACCAACCCGTGTACATAGACGGTCCCAAACGGCACCTTGCCGGTGAAATGGGTAGTCATCATCACCATCCGCGCCACCCAGAAAAAGATGATGTCGAAGCCCGTCACCAGGACAGTGGAAGGCAGGAACATCTTGTAATCCGGGGTTTCTTCCGGCCAGCCCAGGGAAGAGAACGGCACCAGCGCCGATGAGAACCAGGTGTCCAGTACATCCGGATCGCGCCGCAGTGCTTTGCCGCCGGCCTGCGCTCGCGCTTCTTCCTCACTGCGCGCAACATAGATATTGCCTTCGTCGTCATACCATGCCGGGATCTGGTGACCCCACCATAATTGGCGTGAGATGCACCAGTCCTGGATATTGGTCAGCCACTGGTTATACGTCGTGGTCCAGTTTTCCGGAATCATTTTGACTTCGCCGCTGGCTACTTTTTCCAACGCCACTTCGGCAATCGACTTACCGGGGAAGTGGGTGCCTTCGGGCGCCGGCTTGCTCATCGCGACGAACCACTGGTCGGTCAGCATGGGCTCGATCACGACGCCGGTACGGTCGCCGCGCGGCACCATTAGCTTGTGCGGCTTGACCGATTCCAGGAAGCCCTGGGCATCCAGGTCGGCGACGATCTTCTTGCGCGCTTCGAAGCGGTCCAGGCCCTGGTAGGGCGCGGCGCCGTTTTCATTGATCTTCGCGTCGAGCGTCATGATGCTGATCGGCGCAAAATCATGACGCTGTCCCACCGCATAGTCATTGAAGTCGTGCGCCGGGGTGATCTTGACGCAGCCGGTGCCGAATTCCTTGTCGGCATAGCTATCGGCGATCAAGGGAATTTCACGTCCGGTCAGGGGCAGGGCCAGCATCTTGCCGACCAGGTGCGCATAGCGTTCGTCGGTCGGATCAACCGCCACCGCCACGTCGCCGAGCATGGTTTCGGGCCGCGTGGTAGCCACCGTGATATGGCCGCTGCCATCGGTGAAGGGATAGCGGATCTGCCAGATCTGGCCGTCTTCTTCCTCGGACACCACTTCCAGGTCGGACACGGCGGTGCCGAGCACCGGGTCCCAATTGACCAGCCGCTTGCCGCGATAAATCAGGCCTTGTTCGACCAGCCGCACAAATACTTCGGTGACGGCCTTCGACATCTTGCCATCCATGGTGAAATATTCGCGGCTCCAGTCGGTTGACGCGCCCATGCGGCGCATCTGGCCGGTAATGGTCGAGCCAGACTTTTCCTTCCATTCCCATACTTTTTCAACGAATTTTTCGCGTCCAAGGTCATGGCGCGAAATCTTTTTCGCGTCGAGCTGGCGCTCCACCACGATCTGGGTGGCGATGCCGGCATGGTCGGTGCCGGGAATCCAGGCGGTGTTGTAACCGCGCATGCGATGGTAGCGGGTCAGGCCATCCATGATGGTCTGGTTGAACCCGTGACCCATATGCAAGGTGCCGGTGACGTTTGGCGGTGGCAACTGGATGCTGAATGCAGGTTTGCCGGCGTCGGTGGTGGCAGTGTAATACCCGCGCTTTTCCCACTCGGTGCGCCAGGTTTTTTCAATTTCGGCGGGCTCGAACGACTTGGCTAATTCCATGATTTTGCTTATGTCTTGGGCGAAACCGGTCATTATAAGGGACAGCGCCATGATCGCCAAAACCAGGGCCCGCAAGGGGGTTAAAAATACCCGATCATTAACTTGCTGCCGAATCCTTGTGGAACCGCATACCCTGTTTGGTCACAAACGCTCACCGGAACAACAATAATGTTGTTTCTTTCAGGAGCAAAGCCATGAGATCTGTTCCGATTGAAAAGAAATCAGTAATTTGCCCACCGCTAAATGCCGTTTTGAACGATTCAATCGAACCGAATCGTGAAACAGGCAATCCTGTTCCAGTGATAAAGGAAGTGGCAACAAACCTGGCCCCTATCATGTCCGGTGTTGCAAACCTGGACACGACGCCCTTCAATGCCGGCAGTGTTTCGTCGACATGCCCATTGCTGAAATTCCCTGCTGAGATCGTATTGCATATCGGTGAATTACTGGTAGGGACCTCAAAAGACCAAGCAGGAATAGTTTCCTTTGAACCAGAGCGTAACCTGAGCCGTTTTGGAGCAAGCTGTAAATTATTTTATGAAACCGCCAATTTAGTGTTGAATACTCGGGAGCAGGAGAATTTGGCGCGACGAACCGCCGAATACGCGATCGACCATATTGTGATGACTCCGGGCCTGCGCATGGAGGAAATCAGCGACCGTATCAAGACATTGTGCGACAGCCGCCGCACCATCGCGCTGCAAATCAGTTGTTTGCGTCCCGCGCATTGGCGAGCTGCTCTCTGCGGTGTATTCGAAAGCAAACATTGGGAAGCGCTTACCGTGAAGGCACACTTCACCCTGTGGGATTCCTCGGAGCGCGAAGCATTTCTGGAAAGCTTGCTTATCAAGATGAATCTGGTTCGATCGCCGGACAGCGCCCTCGCGTCGGTAAGCCTGGACATGGGGAGAAGCTATGGGGCGAAGAACCTCGAGTCGGCGTTGCGCCAGGGACTGAACTTGAAAAACCCGTCGATTTTTTCGCTTCTCCTGAGCGAAAATTTTATAAGCTCCACCTGTGCGGTAGCACTGGCTGAATCCCTGAAGCACAATGCAACGCTTCGCATTCTCGATCTGTCGAACAACCAGATCGGCGATGACGGAGCGGAGGCGATTGCCCGGGCGTTGATTGGGAATACAGCGCTGCACGAGTTGATGTTGAACGACAACCCGATCACGGCTTACGGCATGAATGCATTCGCCGAGATGTTATTGAGTAACACGACGCTTCAAAAACTGGCCCTATCTTGCACCGGTTCCGACCCGGCTAGCCTGAAGGCGCTTGGCGATGCGCTGGCGGAGAATACCACGCTGGCCCAGCTGGAAATCAGGCTCACTGAAATCGGTGATGACGGCGTAACGGCGCTGGTCCGCGAACTCGGCGACAAGGCATCCCTCGTCAGTCTGAGCCTGCAGGGATTCCAGCTAACTTTTGCTGGAGGCGTCAGCCTTGGCGACATGTTGGCGCGCAACGTCAATCTGACCAGCCTGAGTCTCAAGTACTTCCATATCAGTGCCGATGGCATGGCGGAAATCGTCCGCGGCTTAGGTGCAAACCATACGCTGGGAAGCATCCGGCTTCAGCATGCGCATCTGTCTACCCGGCTTGAGCACGCGTTGTGCATCGCGTTGCGCGGCAGGGCGGCGCCGCTGATACTCGAGATTGATCTAAATTCGCCGTCTCTACCGGAACTGCCAGAACTGAACGCGCTTTGCAACGGGAAACCGTACATCCGAATCAGGTTCCATAGGGATATTTAAAACGCGCGACTAACGATTTTGAAAATTTCGTAGGTGTTTGAGAAACTTATCAGGGCCGATGGAACATCAGGTATCGTTCGGTTCATAAAAAGTTGATACCCGTTTTCCACTATTCCATGCTGAAACTGGCGCCGTGTAAGCCGGTTTTCAAAATGCTGATTATTCATGCCGGCAATAAGGGACCTGTGGAACCGCGTGGCGGCGCCGGTTCGCGGACTGGCCAACAACACGTCGCTTGTCAATTTGATTCCGGGGGCCTCGATTGGACGAGAAGGATGCGTCACATTGGGCGGGATGCTGGCACGTAATTCAAGTCTGACCAGCTTGAACCTTAACTATAGCGGTATTCGTGGCGCCGGCGTGGAATCGCTGCTGCAGGGTCTGGAGATGAACGGGACGCTCAGGACTCTCGGTCTGCAGAACGCAGCGGTAGATGAAAAGGGTGCGCAGGCGTTGATTCACTACGCGGCGCGCAATAGGTCGACGCCGCTGCTGCTCGAACTGACTTCCAATAAGGTGGATCTACAATGGCTTGATGATCTGCGTGCGCTAAACAAATCCGGTTCATGCATTCAAATCAAGTGGTACTTTACCGGGTATTGAAATTCATGAAGCTTACGTAAGGTACGCTGTAAGCGACCTGCTTCAACCCGCAGGCAAATACCTGAAAGAATAATTGAAATACGGCAGGGCGAATTAAACAGATAGTCTGCAAGGCGCCCGATAACAGCGTTATAATTCGTCCAGTTGTCTGAATAACGACACAAAGCTAGGGGTCCTGACTGCTCAAATAACCGAGCAGCCGGGTGAGAAACACCCTTGAACCTGATCTGGATAATGCCAGCGAAGGGAAGCTATCGGTACCGCATAGATCCTGGTCCGACGTTCCTTCGCTTTTACACAAGCAGAGGAACGAAATGAACGCACCGCAGCACGCCCAGCAATTCCTGGCCGCCACCGCGCAGGTCGATGACGCCGCCATTCAGCCATTGCCGAATTCCCGCAAGATTTACATTGAAGGTTCGCGTTCCGACATCCGGGTGCCGATGCGCCAGATCAGCCAGAGCGATACCCCGGCGTCGTTCGGCGCCGAACAGAATCCGCCGATTTATGTGTACGATACTTCCGGACCGTATACTGATCCGGCGGTCAAGGTCGATATCCGTTCCGGCTTGCAATCGGTGCGTGGAGGATGGATCGCCGGGCGCAACGATACCGAAGAACTGGCCGGGCCGACGTCCGCGTATGGCGTCGAGCGCCTGAACGATCCCAAACTGGCGGAACTGCGCTTTAACCTGCACCGCAAACCGCGCCGCGCGCTGGCCGGCAGGAATGTCACGCAAATGCACTATGCGCGCCAGGGCATCATCACACCGGAAATGGAATTCATCGCGATCCGCGAAAACCTGTGCCGCAAGGAATATCTGGAAAACCTCAGGGCCAGCGGCCCGATGGGGGGCAAGCTTGCCGACCTGATGGGGCGGCAACATCCCGGCCAGTCATTCGGCGCCAGTATTCCCGATGAAATCACGCCGGAGTTCGTCCGCAGCGAGGTGGCGCGCGGCCGCGCTATCATTCCAGCCAATATCAACCATCCCGAAATCGAGCCGATGATCATCGGCCGCAACTTCCTCGTCAAGATCAATGCCAACATCGGCAATTCGGCCGTGACTTCCTCAATCGGCGAAGAAGTCGAAAAGATGACCTGGGCCACGCGCTGGGGCGCTGACAATGTGATGGATTTGTCGACCGGCAAGCATATTCATGAAACGCGGGAATGGATCATCCGCAATTCACCTGTGCCCATCGGCACCGTGCCGATTTACCAGGCACTCGAAAAAGTCAACGGCAAGGCGGAAGACCTGACCTGGGAAATCTATCGCGACACGCTGATCGAGCAAGCCGAGCAGGGCGTCGATTACTTTACGATCCATGCCGGCGTTCTGCTGCGCTATGTGCCGATGACCGCCAAACGCATGACCGGGATTGTTTCGCGCGGCGGTTCGATCATGGCGAAGTGGTGTCTGGCGCATCATCAGGAATCATTCCTGTACACGCACTTCGAAGATATCTGCGACATCATGAAAGCCTATGACGTGTCGTTCAGCCTCGGCGACGGCTTGCGGCCCGGCTCGATTTACGACGCCAACGACGAAGCCCAATTGAGCGAATTGAAAACGCTGGGCGAATTGACGCAGATCGCATGGAAGCACGACGTGCAAGTGATGATCGAAGGCCCCGGCCATGTGCCGATGCACCTGATCAAGGAAAACATGGACTTGCAGCTGGAGCAGTGCCATGAAGCGCCGTTCTACACGCTGGGACCGCTGACCACTGATATCGCGCCCGGTTACGACCATATTACTTCGGGTATCGGCGCCGCCCAGATCGGCTGGTACGGCACGGCGATGCTTTGCTATGTCACGCCGAAGGAGCACCTGGGATTGCCGAATAAGGCCGACGTCAAGGATGGCATTATCACTTACAAGATTGCAGCCCATGCCGCCGACCTGGCGAAAGGGCATCCGGGCGCGCAGATCCGTGACAACGCCTTGTCGAAGGCGCGTTTTGAATTCCGCTGGGAAGACCAGTTCAATATCGGCCTCGATCCTGACAAGGCACGTGAATTCCATGATGAAACGCTGCCCAAGGATTCCGCCAAGGTGGCGCATTTCTGTTCCATGTGCGGACCGCATTTCTGCTCGATGAAGATTACGCAGGAAGTGCGCGACTATGCGGCCAAGCAAGGCATTTCCGAAACCCAGGCGCTGAAGCAGGGGATGGAAGTCAAGGCTGTCGAATTCGTCAAGAACGGCGCCGAAATCTATCGCAAGCAATGATGCCATGATCGAGATCGAACTGAACGGCGCCCCGCATTCGATTGCGGCAAGCCAGAGTGTCCATGACCTGGTCGTGGCGCTTGAACTGGCCGGCAAGGCACTGGCGATCGCGGTCAACCGGGAAGTCGTGCCGCGGCAGCTCTGGGCGCAGCGCATGTTGCAGCCACGGGATCGGGTCGATATCGTGCGCGCGATCGGCGGCGGTTAAGGGAATTCTCATCACGGCATGGCCGGGACATGGAACAAGAGGAGTAATGATGAATCGTATGGATAGTCTGCAAGAATCGCAGCAGCCCGATGGCTTGACCATCGCCGGAAAAACATATCGCTCGCGTCTGCTGGTCGGCAGCGGAAAATACCGCGACCTGGAAGAAACCCGCGTCGCCACCGAAGCCAGCGGCGCCGAAATCATCACGGTCGCGATCAGGCGCGTCAATATCGGCCAGGACCCGAACGCGCCCAGCCTGCTCGACGTGGTGCCACCTTCAAAATACACCATCCTGCCTAACACGGCCGGATGTTATAACGCGAAGGACGCGGTGTACACATTGCAGTTGGCGCGGGAGTTATTGAACGGGCATAAATTGGTAAAGCTCGAGGTATTAGGCGATGAAAAGACCCTTTTTCCGAATATGCCTGAAACCCTGAAAGCGGCGGAAACCCTCGTCAGGGACGGCTTCGATGTGATGGTGTATTGCAGCGACGACCCGATCCAGGCGAGGATGCTGGAAGAGATTGGCTGCGTCGCCGTCATGCCGCTTGCCTCGCTGATCGGGTCCGGCATGGGTATTCTGAATCCATGGAATTTGTCGCTGATCATCGAGCAGGCCAGGGTGCCGGTGCTGGTTGACGCCGGCGTCGGCACTGCATCGGATGCCGCGATCGCCATGGAGCTCGGCTGCGACGGCGTGCTGATGAATACCGCGATTGCCGGCGCGCGCGATCCGGTGCGCATGGCACATGCGATGCGGCTGGCGGTGGATGCCGGGCGCAATGCATATCTTGCCGGCCGGATTCCGAAGCGCTTCGCCGCATCGCCATCGTCTCCGATGGCGGGCCGCGCGGCATGATACGGCCATCGGTGCTGGTGTTCGCCGGCTCCGACCCCAGCGGCGGCGCCGGCATTCAGGCCGACATTCAGGCGATCGCAGCGCTCGGCGCTCACCCCCTGTCGGTTATTACGGCGCTGACCGTACAGGATAACGACCGCGTATTCGCAGTGCATCCGGTGCCGCCGTCGCTGGTGCGGCAGCAAGCCGCGGCATTGACGGACAAGGTATCAATTGCCGCGGTCAAGATCGGCATCGTGGCCGATCTGGCCAATGCGGAAACGATTGTAACGATAGTGCGCGAGTTGAGGACGCGCCAGCCGCAGCTGCCAGTTGTTTTCGATCCGGTGCTGGCGAGCGGCCACGGCGACGCGCTCGCGGTCGGCAACGCTGTCCGGAATATCGCGCCGTTGATGGCAATCGCGACATTAATCACGCCGAACCTGATCGAGGCAGCCGCGCTGTGCGCCGATGCCGAGGGTGACAATCCGGCTGGACAGGCGGCGTCCCTGATGGCACGTGGATGCGCGCATGTCCTGATCAAGGGCGGGCATGGTGCGCCCGACGCCGCGGTGCTTAACCAGTGGTTTAGCGCAAACGATTCCCGGACCTGGACCTGGCCGCGTTTGCCCGGCGCATTCCATGGCAGCGGCTGCACGCTGGCCTCCGCCATCGCCGCCTGCCTCGCGCAGGATATGCCGATTGCGGAATCGCTTGAGCAGGCGCAAAGGTATTGCCATCGCGCGCTGGCCGCGTCCTATGTCATCGCGCCGGGCCAGCGCATTCCAAACCGGTACGCAGTCATCAGGGAGCAAACATGAAAGGTCTCTACATCGTCACGCCCGACTGGGATGACACGCAACAGCTGGTCGATATCACGGAACAGGCTTTGCGCGGTGGCGCCATGCTGGTGCAGTATCGCCACAAGACTGCCGGCGAAGCCTTGCGGCGCGAACAGGCGGGGCGCTTGCTCGAGCTGTGCCGCCGCTATGGACGACCGCTGGTCATCAATGACTTTGTTGCATTATGCAACGAGCTGGGTGCGGATGGCGTGCATGTCGGCGGCACCGATGCGTCGGTTGCGCAAGTGCGGGAAGCGCTGGGCCCGGCGAAAATCGTCGGCGCTTCGTGTTATGGCAGCCTGCAACTGGCATGCGATGCGTATCAGGCCGGCGCCAGTTATGTCGCCTTTGGCGGCTTCTATCCTTCCCGCGTGAAAAAGTATCCGGTGACGACGCCGCGCGAAATTATTCAGCAGGCGAAAGAACAACAGCCCTTGCCTGCGGTCGTTATCGGCGGCATGACTCATGACAATGCGCTGGTGCTGGTCGAATCGGGCGCCGACATGGTAGCGGCGATCAGCAGCGTGTATACGGCGGCCGATCCGGAAGCTGCCGCACGCGGTTTCGCCCGGATGTTTTCCTCACCATAGTAGTTCGTCATGCTTCTCTATCCGCAAATCGAAGCATGGCGAACTATTAGTGCCGACCGGCTTAGCCGCCGGTCGGCGCAATACGAAACTCGCGCACCTGTTCCAGCATGCGTAGCGTTTCGGCCAGTCTGGCGTGGTTGACGGGATCGGTGGTCTGTATCACTGTTTGATATTCGAACAGCTGCCGTTCGCTGCCGATGCAATAGCCCATCGTCGCCACGGAAAATCCATGCTGCGCCAGCAATGCGCGCAACTGCTCTTCCGGCATCGTATTGTGACGGTCGAATCCGATCGTGTAGTGGGCATATGCCTGGGCCGGCATCATCGCTTCAATCTTGCGGAACGCCGATAGAATGCCGAGGGCGAGCAAGGTCGAGACTATCGCGGGGAAGTAAAAACCGATACCGATCAAGATGCCGATCGCCGCAGTGATCCAAATCGATGCGGCGGTGGTCAGGCCGCGTACGCTGAAATTTTCCTTGTAGATTACCCCCGCGCCGAGAAAGCCGATGCCGGTCATGATCCCCTGCGCCATGCGGGTGGGATCGGTGCGGATGGTATCGTCCGGAAAGCCCGGCAACCAGGTGGATTGATAGAGCGTCACCAGCATCAGCAGGCTTGACGAAAGGCATACCAGCGTATGCGTACGGAAGCCCGCCGGGCGCCCATGGTAGCTGCGCTCCAGTCCGATGATCCCGCCGGCGATGATTGCGCCGGTCAGGTGGATTGCGATGACAATATCTTGCTGACTCATTCGTTGATCTTTGGGCAATGAATTATTCTAATGTAAGCCATATCCGGAACCGAATCAAGGAACCGGGAACAAAGGCCGGTCGACTAATTCGTCAGGATTCAAGGACGTGTCGTACGTTCTCTTCGTCGATCGGGTTGGTGGTGATATTTGCGATCATTTCCCTGATCATCGATACCATCCCGACCCTGACGGTTTCATCCTCAGTAACGATCCGGATCGAAAGTTGAGGACTATTGCGCATCGCGGCAAGCGCTTCCTCGACCATTATCCTTACGGCTATCTGCTTTGAATGAAGATTTCCCTCCGCGCCGAGCGGGACGATTGCCATGGAATTCACCTTGTACTGCGCTGCCAGCCTATATGCGTTCTGGTAAGCCGATTGCAATTGTTTTTTCTCCCGGGAGGTCACGCCATGCACCCTCAGTGGCGATAAATACGGACCGACCGCGTCAATAACGAATCTCGCCTTGAGTGCCGCGCCACCGTCCGTGATCACCGCTGCCCCGGTTTTGACCTTGCCGCCACAAGCCTGCCTCGTAGCATCAAGGTTACGTATAAATTCATGTCCGCCGGCATCGTTGATGGCGCGCCCTGCGGCGCTGCCTGCATGGAGCGTCTTGCTAGCGGAATTCAAAATTGCATCGACTTCCAGGGCCGTGATGTTTTCAGCAAACCCGATGGTAAGTCCGGGGCGGATGGCGTGTTTTTTTTCAATGAGGATTTCGGGTTCTATACCCCCGCTTCGCGGAATCTCGTGAACCAGTGCTCGCGCGCCGGAACGGCGTGCCGGCTGTTCCTCAGACGAGTTGGAGGAATCTGCATTATGAGTTTCATGGGACCAGTCATCGTTCACCAGGATCTCACGCGTTAATGCGCGCTTGTCCGGGATGCATCGAGTATGTTTGGAAGGCGCTTTCACTTTTTTATTTTTTTTCGTGCCGGTCAAATCCGGCGGCGACCCCACATCCGTAAGTTCCGGTGGGGATGCGGATACAGTATTGCCGGATGCGGTAGCGCTGCCAGAAGGGGAATTGCCCGACGCTTGCGCCGCGAGCCGCTCATGGACGGTGGGCGATTTGCTGTCGACCTTGCCAGAGCGGCTACTCTCGTTATTCGTGCCTTCTGCAAAGGTAACGCGCTTTACATTTTCCTGCTGTGATGATTGCGTGGACTGCGTTGAAGTTGATGGCGATGGTCCGCGATGGATGTGTCGTAATATCGTATGTAGAGGAAGGTTTTGTTTGAAGTCCATGAACTGCCTTATCGAAGAATGGGATCGCTTGCCTCTGTGCCTGCGGAAATGGGCAAGCGCAACCAAAAAATCAGGTCGCTTGCCCGGAAGGTAAGTAACAACCGAGCGGATATCGTTCAAAGAATTTTTTTGTCGCATGCAAGGCTCTGCGACACAGGCAACGGAAAAGGCAGAAGAGCCTTGAGCGCCGCCGGCGGGCGCTCAAGGCTCAAGTAATATGTAATACCCTTGCAATGCAGACTTAGGGGTGCGGAGCGTGCGCATGCGCCG
>JAQGMO010000148.1 GCA_028292315.1 Herminiimonas sp.
AAACCTTGGTAGACTCGATAGGTAATCTGCCCAGGTCCGCAAAGGAACATATCAATGTGATGAAACAGATCTCCAAGGTGGAGCGTCTAATCCGTGATGCGGGGAAAAAGTTAAATGATCCCTACTGTGCAAAGTTCGCCAACACAATGCGCAAGGCAGCTGCGGACATGGAAAAGCCTTGCGATTTTCTTTCCGCTCGATACAGCCCGCTGACTATGGATGGCCAGGAACGATCCAATCACATAATTAGTCTGGCCATTGCGATTTTCAAGAAAATTGGTGGACTGGCGGTGAAGGGTGCTCGATTCCAGAGCGCCGAACCGTTGTTGTCAACGAAATACCGGCCGATAAAATTGGACGCGTCACCTTCTCCGAATGATAGTCAGGCGCAACGCATCCTAGCGCATCGCCAATCACGCCGGGATATCGCCAGCAGCAATATCGAGTCTGTTCGAAATGCGGATCAGGGCACAGCGCGAGCGGTCCGGCCTGCCGCGCCGCTGCTCCCGGCCGCGTCACCGGTCGCGACAGCCGCAGGCAGTCAATATAAGGCGCCATTGCCGGCACTGCCGCGGCGAACGCGGCTAACCGCTACCGATACTGTACCTGAAACTGTTTTGCCTCGCATATCGCCGGGAGGCATACCGCAACCCAATCTTCTTCCGATCGGCGGCTTCCAGCGACGCCTTGCCACCGATTCAGTGAATGCGGCGAAAGGGAACGTCCGCGATCCATTGCCGACTTTTGCTTCGGGAAGAAAGACGTCAAGTGTCCACTTGAAAGAAACAGGGGACCCGGAAAACGACGCCAGCGGTTCCAGCCCGGGCGAGGCCAATAATCTGGACGCAATGTTGCACCAATCCCTCAAGATCGTGGATGCGAAATTGCGTAAAGCCAGCGACGCAGGGTCTAAGTTTGTCTCCGCGCGAAAGACGTCGGGTGAACAGTCGGAAGAAGAGCGCGCATCGGGAACCGACGCGAGCAGCCACAGCGACACGGAGAAATTGAATGCCCTATTGGACGAACTCAAAATGCTGGGGGAACCCGAAAAGTCGGAATGAGCCTGCATAGGGAAACCCCGCCTGCCGTGGATACTGTTGCGCGCAAGCGGTGACGAAATAAACCAGCGCGACGGCGCAGTGCGTTCCAGGGAATTAAGCGACAGGCGCTCTGATTAGACGTCGCAAGATCCCGGGCGCATTACCGCATCCGGCAGCGGAGCCCGCTTTTCTTCAACCCAGCGCAGCCCCTGCATGGCCCGGTATCGCCGCTCCAACGAACCTCCCTGCCTGTTCCACTCAAAAAAACCACAGCGTCGGTTCGAAGTCCGGACTGGTGTTGCGCCGTCGCTCATCCAGTGCCTCCTCCACTACCTACTCTTGGCCAATCTGACACGGGTGCCGCCACGAATGTCGAGTTACTTGCAACAGGGATGTCAGCCAAAACGACATCCACTTGTCGAAAAATACACCTTCCGGAATGCATTATCAGGCGGCAACTTTATTGTTAGGGGTTACTAATTTTTCTGTCTTACTAAATCCGATTAGTCGATGATTTCAGAAAGTCAATACCATTAATTAGGGAGTTATTGCTTGCGTCATGAAATTTTTCGCTCGCGTTTTACTGTTCCGGAAAGCGGAATCATTGCTTTGAAAGGTCAGCTAAATGCACCGTAGATTCAAATGATTTTTCAGGCTTCTTAATGCCAGCGCCTTCTCCGTAACAAGTCATAAAGGATGGAGACGCATAAGGTTAATTTTGGTCGGTAACCGTGACAGTGAAATACCAAGGGGGTAAGGGAAATGGGCGCAATTTTAAGTAGTGAACAAATGAGTGGCGCGTTAGCGTTGCGCAGCCTCTTGCCGGCAGAGGGACTCGACCCGGCGAATTATATGCCGGCGTATGAAACCGAGGCAGAGGCGGCCGGGGAGCCGCTCGACTGCCGTGACCACGAGCTGCTTTTTCGTCAACTGGTCTCACAGCATCAGGGCCGTCTCTACCGGTTCGTGACCAAATATATCGATCAACCGGATGACGCCGCCGATATCGCGCAGCAGGCATTCGCGGAAGCGGCGCGCACCATTACAAACTTCAGAGGCGATTCGAAACTGTCAACCTGGCTATTCGGGATTGCCATGAACATGGTGCGCAATTATCTCAGCCGTGCGCCGCATCGCCTTTACAAATTTGAAAATGAGGAAACGCTGACCGGTCTGCTTTCAACTGCCATCGATCCTAGCGATCAGGCCAGCCAGAAAGAGTTACTCAAGCTGGTACTTGAAGCGCTCGCCGAATTGCCGAAGGAAATGAGCGAAGTGCTGACCATGGTTGCCGTCGAGGAAATCTCCTACCAGGAAGTGGCAATCCTACTTTCGATTCCGCTCGGAACAGTGCGCAGCCGGGTCTCTCGCGCGCGCGCCGTGCTCAGGGAACATTTCGAGAATGTAGGCGTTTCACTGCAATTTTAATCGAGGCAAGGGCCTATGATACGGACGGCGCCCGGCTGTCGCCGTCCAGACCGCCGTACGCGGCACAGGCACTGAACAGATGAAACAGCTGAAACAGGCCCTTACTCTCAGGATATCCAGTATTACCATAACCGGGTCTTACAATAACCAGGGCCTGCCATGACCGGGCCTGACCGCTAACACGGCTTTACCCTCCCAGGGTTCCTGCCTGGGCTCCAAACACATTCCTGAACGTTTCCCGCAGGGTATCGAGCTGGCCCGACATACTGGCTTCGACGGTCCCGATATCGGATTCTACCTGGCACTCGTCGATCTTGCGGCTGCTATCGCCAACCACTTCTATCAATGCAATCGTCGGATAGCTCTCCTGTAAGCTACCCAGCTGGGAGCGAACCGCCTCGACCTGGCTTGGATGCACGCGCAATATCAGGTGCTTCTGGCTACGCACAAGCACAAGCGAATTGCGCACGACTGTAATAATGCGTTCTCGATCGTCAAAGTCGCTGACGATACGGCGCACCGCATCGAGCACCAGGTCGACCATCTTGTTTTCGATTTTCGAGAAGTACTCGACGGTGTGACCGACGATCTCGATCATGTTGCCGGTCTGCTCAAGCTTCGCGGTTTCAGTCCCTTCTCGATAGCCGCGCTGCTGTTCGGCGACATAGGCCGCCTGTGCCGAGTCGATGATTTCTTCATGGCGCCGCATGCCTTCGGCGACCGCGTCTTCCGCCTGCTTGTAGGCCCAGAAATCCCTGGCCTTGACGACTTTGGCCGAGGTGTCGGGGCGGCTTAGTTCTTCAGTGTTGCGAATGATGAAAACCATCTCGGCTCCAGCACAGAAAAAACAGTATTTACAACCTGGCATGCGGTTGCTCGTGGGACGTCTAGCGACAGTGGGCCGGGCGGCAGTTTGAGCCGCGCACGAACCAGCAGTTCGTCGGGCGCGCCGGCAATGCTGGCATTGATCCAGCTGAAACCGAGGGCATCGACCGCCATCGAGTCGTCAATCGCAGGTCCGGCATTGACATGCGGTAGCAGGCTGGCGGTCGTCATCACGAATTTATACGCCTCAGGAGTCATTCTTTCTTTCCATGTCAATACATCGTCTCGCGCCACACTGCGCCGCACGTGCTGACCAAGTATCACGGCGCCGATATGACGCGCAAGGCGCAACAGCCTTTTTTCGTCAAGCAGAATTGTCGGCCATGCCGGCTCCGCCAGGTCAAAGCACGGACGCTCGGTCAACGCCAATGTTTGCAAAATAAATTCGGACAATGTGCGACGCGCGCGCGGCTCTTCCCAGATAGCCTCGCTGACGCCCGCACCGGCAAACCGGGCACGCTGAGATGGATGGAGATAATCGGCGGGCCTGTAATTGAATGCATACAGCAGTCCGAACCTGCGCGGATGCGTGGCGATCATGTCGCGCAGCGTGCCCGATAGCGGTTCCATGGCTGCGGAAGGCGTCATGTCACCTCCGCTCCGGCAAGACTTTTCTTTTGCCGCGCCTGGCTCAGGCGCGCCGATAGCTTGCCGCCCCAAGTGCGCCACCCCAGGAACGCCAGCGCCGCCAGCGCAATGAATCCCGCCGCGAGCAGTCCGAGCAGGAGCGGCTGCGATTCGGCGGCCGAGTCCGGGCCGGGCGATAGTCCGCCGTGACTGCTGAATGCGCCAGCAGGCTTCATGCCGTCGGCCGAGGCCTTCGGCATTGATTGCACAAGCACCACCGATACCTTTTCACTGACGAGTCCGGGAATACTATTGGCGACCAGGCGCTTAATCTGAGGGATCGAGTCGTCAATATTGTAGCCTTGCCGATATTTGATAAATACAGCAGCCGAGGAGGGCAGCGCCGGGTCGCTGCCGCTGCTGCGTTCAGGGAGGACCACGTGGACACGCGCCTTCACGACGCCATCGATGAATGCGATGGTCGCCGAAAGTTCCTGGGACAAGGCCCACAGGTAACGCGCACGCTCTTCAAGCGGGGACGATATCAGGCCCTCCTTGCGAAACACGTCGCCCATCTTCGCATAGCGCTCACGTGGCAATCCCTCTGCGCGCAGTGTTGTAATAGCCCTGGCGACCTGACCCTGTTCGACAGTCAGGCTGACCATGCCTTCCTTGCCAGGCAATTTTTTCGCCCGGACTCCGGCATCCAGCAGCGCCGACAACACTTCATTGGCTTCGGCCTCGGGTATGTCGGTAAGCAGTTCGACCGAGGAAGCACAGGCGGCGGTGAGGCAGATCAGCAGCAGCAGCATAATGCGCCGTGCGGTGTAGTTCCAGTGCTTGGCCATGGTGTGGGTGTTCATTGCAGTTTGGTTAGCTGGTCGACATGCTGCACGGCTTTGGATACGCCCTTGCTGATCACTTCGATTTCCAGCGATACGGTTGCCAGCTTCAGTTGCAGGCGCATCAGTTCAGGCAAGCTTGGCGCGGGTGCGGCAACGTCGAGTGTTTTATGCGCATCATTGACGGCAACCTGATAGCGTTCGCTGACCGCGTTCAGCTTGCCGAGAATTGCATCGCCGAGCGTGCCGGTCCCGGCCCCGGCACTGTTTCCGACGCCGTCGACACCGCCTTCCGGCACCTTGTCTTCCACCGCCATCAGCTCTGAAAGCCGCGCGGCCCCGCGTGTCGTATCGTCGCTCATCATCGGCGGCGCCATGTCGGCCGGCGAATTCGTCGTCACCTGATCAGCTAGTGCGATAACAGTAGTTTCAATAGCCATGATTTATCCTTTGTTCATCAGTCCGGCGCGGAAGATTTCTGTCCCTTGCCATACGGACGTCCTGCGTTGATTGCCATATCTTCCAGATCTTTGCCGTCCCGGCCCAGCAAACGTCGCGCAAGGTTCAACTCCGGTGAATCGTCGCCGGTATGCACCAAAACTTCCTGCAGTACGCGAGCACTTTCGGATGGGCGCCTCGCCATGTTCAGGGCAAGGCCGAGGAATACCTTTATTTCATTGTTCTCCGGATTTGCCGCCAATCCTTCATCGCGCAATATACGAACCGCTTCATCATTCGCGCCGGCTCCCAGTCTTGCAAGCGCAAGGCCGATATACGGGAATGCGTGATCCGGCCGCAATACGCGCAGCCCCTCGAAGAGGCTCTTCGCGGCCTTGGCATGGCCGGCGCCGCATGCCATGAAACCGATTTCGGCGAGCAGCCGGATGTCGTCCGCCGCTAACACTTCGCTTGATACTTTGTGTGGCGAATCGAGCGTCATGTCCGCTCCGCCAAAGCCAGCCATCCCTCCGCGCGCTCGCGCATCTCCGCATGCTCGCTGCCCTCGCCCGCGATTACGAGCACCGATTTCAGCACGGAGATCGCGGTTTCTTCCTGCCCCATCGCAAAAAAGCACTCCGCGGCATGCATCACCGGTTTCGGGTTTCCGGGCTCGAGTATCATGACCGTTGCGAAAAGCTGCACCGCAATGTCGAAGCGCCTGAGCAGTTTTTGACACATTGCGTGGGCGGTGACATAGCGCGCTTCGAGCGGGCGATAAAGCGCCAGCAGAGAAAACACATCGGCGGCTTTCTCATAAGCGTTCTGCCTGAAAAAATTACAGCCCTGACCATAAATCATTTCGCATTCCTGATCGTTGAAGCGGGATGCGTTCGGAAGCTCCGCGAAACGGCTGCGCACCGCCGCCACTAAATCGGATTCCACAGCGCGGTGGGCTTGGGATGACATGATGTTCTCCTGGTCAAAGTAAGGGTATTTTCAAGACATGTTTTTGGCCGCGCTTGTTTCTGTCTGAATAGACGACATCATCATTTCCTTGAAATTTGAACTAATCTGGTTGAGAAGATCGCGCCACTGACCCATATATTCGTTAGCCGTTTGCTGGTCGATATCGGCGATCTCTTTCGTATTTGCCGAGCGCTTCGCTTCCACATCGCTCATTGACGCCATTAAGTTTAAATGCGCGCTAATCAATCGGCCGATGCCTTGCGATATCGAACTGAGCGCGCCGCCAAGTTCACTTACAGCTGACGCAAGCTTGACCGAATAGTCAATCTTGGCGGCGTCTTTTTGCGCGGCGGTGATACTTATGTCGTTCGCAGCCATATCCTGCTTTAACT
>JAQGMO010000169.1 GCA_028292315.1 Herminiimonas sp.
GGTACCCGGATCTGGATTGCCGCCGGCATCACTGATATGCGCTGCGGCTTCCAGGGACTCGCTGCCAAGGTGGAAACCGCGTTGGCCGAAGACCCCTTTAGTGGCCATGTCTTTGTCTTTCGCGGCCGTCGTGGCGACGTCATCAAGCTGCTCTGGTTGCGGTATCGTGGACGTTATCGTGGACGTAATCGCGCGTTATCTCGAGCGGATGCTTTCTTTGTCCCAATAACGTCTCCGTTCCTATTTTATTAGCCGCATACCATAACGGCGATTCAAACATGCGTTCGGTCTGGCTATATACTCGAAGTGACGCAATCGGCAATGCTGCCGTGATACTGGCTGCATTAGGTGTCTTTAGGACAGGAGCCGGATGGCCGGACATTCTGGTCGCTGGAGTAGTGGGCGTTCTGGGACTGGCAGCTGCGCGTAGCGTAATCACGCAAGCTTCGAGCGAGTTGACGGAGCAAGCGGGTCTTGGCAAATTTCAATCAAAGCCGGCTACCAAATAGCTTGAAACCACTCTAAGAGAGATAAGCATCATGTCGGGAATATTTCCGAAAGCGCCGTTCATTCCGTTTTCTGACCATGATTCAAATCCTGCTTGCTATTGGATCATGCCGTCCATGCAGAGACGAGATCACTTCAGCGTCTACAAAAGACTGCCAGCTGGAATGCCAGATTATTTGCTGTCGGATACTTCTCATTCTGAAGACGGTACTGAACGATGTACCGCTGCAATATATAGCTGTCGCGCTTATGTCATTCACTTCGAGTTCAAGCCTCGTAGCCCGTCGATCAAAAAGTGATAATATTCAACACAATGAAAAAGCTGTTTCTTATTCTGACGTTGGCAATTTTACCGTTCCAGGTTACGTGGGCGGCGGTTGCCACGTATTGTCAGCATGAGCAGATAGTCCAGTCATCTCACTTCGGTCATCATCAGCATGAGCATGAGCATGAACAACATGCTCAAACGGGAAAAGAGCAGAAAGACAGTTCCAATAAATTTCATAGTGATTGTCTGAATTGTCATGGTCTTGTGGCTGCACTTGTCATGCCGGTCACCGAAGCATTTTCGGTTAAACCAGCATCCCAGTCGTATGCGTCATGTGAGTCGCATCTGAAGTCAGTGCCTTCCTCCCGGCCAGAAAAGCCGCAATGGGTGCTCGCCGTCTAATCCGGCGAGCCGCTTCTCAAAATATCTTCATCATCGTTTGCCGATAGTTGATTCGCCGGATTTTCTTGATATTTAACCTGGGAGAATCTAATGCGACGTTTTCGTTCGCTCGCCATTTTGCTGTCCAAAATGGTCGTGGCGGCCATATTGAGTCATATCAGTCCAAGCTATGCGGCACCGCCAACGCTAAAAGATGCAGTCGATGCTGCTTGGGCCAAACAACCGGAAGCCAGATCGCTTTTTGCTCGCCGAGAAGAAATGGCCGCCAAGCGAGGGGCGGCGTCCGCATTGTTTCCAGCGCCGCCGGTGATTTCGGTCGGTCAGCGTACCGACCGTTATAACGGTAACCGGGGAGACCGGGAGGCCGAGGCCGAGATTGCAATGCCTTTATGGATGCCCGGCACAAGATCTGCGGCGCGGCGCGTGGCCGAAGCGGAATCGAGCTTGCTTGACATGAGAAGCAGCGCCAATAAGTTAAGAGTCGCCAAAGAAGTGCGCGAAGCTTATTGGCAAGCGCGTCTGGCCGCAAATGAGCATCACTTGACCGAGCATCAAGCAAGCGAAGCGGCTACACTCATGCGAGATGTGGAGCGCCGCTTCAACGCTGGAGAACTGGCCAGAACGGACTTTAACCGGGCGCGGATTGCGGAACGACTTGCACGTGCAAAGATGGCCGAAGCTGAAGCGCAGGAAATTCGAGCGGTCAAAGTCTTCGCGGCACTGACTGGACTCGTCCAACTGCCGGAAACCATCGAGACATTGACAACCGGCGACCAAAACATCGAACCATCTCAGATTGCAGCACTGAGTGCAGCGGTGCAGGTCCATCGAGCACGTCTCGCGCATGCAAGCGCCGATCGAAGAGAGCCGCCGCGATTAGGTGTCGGCATTGTCCGTGAACGATCAGCATACGCTAGTGACTATGAAAATTCGGTACGAGTTTCCCTTCATATCCCGCTAGCGACCGAATCGCGCAATGCCCCTCGCATTACAGCGGCAAATGCCGAATTAATTGAAGCCGAAGCGGCATTGGCAATTGAACGCGACCGCGTACAAGCTGACATCGAAGCGGCAAAAGTCGAGCTTGCTCAAGCTCGACGAATCGAATCGCTGGCGACTGAGCGCCACCAGTTTGCCGAAGACACGCATGCGCTGCACGACAAAGCATTTCGTCTTGGCGAACTCGATTTGCCGGCTCGGCTGCGCAGCGAAAACGAGCATTTTGAAGCGGAACTGGCGCTTTCACGCGCACGTCTGGAAGTCGGACGCGCTATCTCTCGTGTTAACCAAGCACTAGGAGTTTTGCCATGAACCGGCTCTCATCATTGTTTACCGCGCTGAGCATGACGTTGGCGGTTGCATCCGGCATTGCAGCAGCGAGTCCGGACCATGACCATAGCCACGATGAAGCGCCACAAGCCATCACCGGGCCTGCCCTGCCGCGGTTTGAAGCGCATTCCGGTATGTTTGAAGTGGTCGGCGTTCTCGGTAACAGCGAATTGTCCATTTTTGTTGACCGCTATGGCGATAACACGCCGGTCTTGCAAGCGAAGGTCGAGCTGAAAAGCGGAGCCACAGAGGCGATAGGCCAGTTCCATGAAGACCACGGCGACTACAGCTTTGCCGCGGCTTCTTTTAAAAAGCCTGGAAGCCATCCGATTACTTTGACTATTACGGCGGGCGACGAAGTCGATATTTTGGCTGGCAATTTGGTCATTCCAGTCGAGCACGCTGGCGGCGGGCACGCAGGATCCTCTCACTTCAAACAGGCCGGACTATGGATGCTCGGCTTGACCGTATCAGTTGCGCTGGCATGGATAGCAAGACGGCGCTTCAAGCGCCGCAATGCAGGAGGACTGAAGTAATGTCTATTTCACTTTATCAAACAGTATTGGCCATTGTCTTATCTGCGTCGCTTCCCAGTGCGGTGATCGCCAGTCCAGAACATGCCCATGGAAACGAAGCCGCTCCGTTAGGCGGCGCCAATGCGCCAAAGCGTTTGCCAGACGGCAGCGTTTTCCTTCCCAAGCTCTCCCAGCGCCAGCTTGCGGTTCGCACCGTCATCACTGAACGCAAAGAGCTGCCAAAAGCTTTTGAGCTCGTTGGACGCGTTGTGATGGACCCCAATGCGGGCGGCAAAGTGCAGCCGATGGTTGCCGGACGAATTGAGCCCGGTCCTCGTGGTTTTCCGTCTCTCGGCCAGCCAGTCCGGCGTGGCGAGGTATTGGGATACGTGCGGCCGGCGATTGCTACGGTCGAGCGAGCCAATCAAGCTGCTCAAGCAGCGGAATTACGTTCGGTACAAGCACTTGCTGAAAAACGGTTGGCGCGTGTAACGCAGCTCGAAGGCAGTGTTCCGCAAAAGGAAATCGAGGCTGCCCAGATTGAATTGGCGAGTGCAAAAGAACGCTTGGCTGTGGTCGGTGCCAGTCTTTCATCCAGAGAAGCGTTAGTGGCTCCGGCATCCGGCGTCATTGCGTCAGCCAATGCCGTGGCCGGCCAAGTGGTGGATGCGCGCGAAGTGCTGTTTGAGATAGTCGATCCGAATCGGCTGCGAATTGAGGCAACTGCGCACGACGCCGAGACAGCGACTAATATTTCAGCGGCTTCCGTCCAAATCGGTTCAAGCAAGCCATTACCGCTTGAATTCATCGGCGCTGGCCGTACGCTGCGTGAACAAATGGTGCCGGTACACTTTCGGATTACCGGCTCGAAGGAGGGCATGTTGCCACCGTTGACGGTTGGCCAGTCGGTGAAAGTCGTTGCACAGTCAAAATCGACAATAGCCGGTGTCGCGGTGCCGGCAAGCTCGATCGTCAAAAGCGCAAGTAATCAAGACATTGTCTGGGTACATGCAAGTGCCGAACAATTCGTGCAACGGCCGATTCGCTATGTCTCCCTAAACGCATCCACCGTCACTGTAATTGACGGACTGAAAGGGGGCGAGCGTGTCGTCGTCCAGGGTGCGCCACTCGTGAACCAGGTGAGATAGACGATGTTCAATTACCTTATTCATGCAAGTCTGAAAAACCGGCTATTTGTCTTGGCGCTGGCAATCGTCTTGATGATCGTTGGCGCTCTGACGTTGAATCGCATGCCGGTGGACGTTTTTCCGGACTTGAACCGGCCGACCGTTACATTGATGACGGAAGCTGGCGGCATGGCGCCGGAGGAAGTTGAGCAGCTCATTACGTTTCCATTGGAAACCACCATGAACGGCATGCCGGGCGTGACTGCCGTGCGCTCCGTCTCATCAGTTGGCTTGTCGTTTGTGTATGTGCAGTTTGACTGGGGCGTTGATATATATCGCGCTCGTCAGATGGTTTCCGAGCGGCTGAATCTGGTGCGCGAGCAAATGCCGCAGAATATTACGCCATCCATGGGGCCAATCTCATCCATCATGGGGGAGGTTATGCTGATTGCGATTCCGATTGATCCGCATAGGATCAGTCCGATGGCGACGCGTGAATACGCCGATTTCGTGCTGCGGCCGCGGTTGCTCACCATTCCCGGAGTGGCGCAAGTGATTCCGATCGGCGGAGAAGTGCGCCAGTATCAAGTCCAGCCGGACACGCCAAAAATGGCCAGTCTTGGCATCACGTTGGAACAAATCGAGAACGCGTTGCGCGGCTTTTCCGCCAATACCAGCGGCGGCTTTCTTGAACTGAATTCACGTGAATATTTAATCCGTAACATTGGTCGCACTGCGCGTCTGGACGATCTTCAGCGTCTGCCATTGACGGCGCGGGACGGGCAATCCATTTTGTTGAAACAAGTAGCCAATGTGACGTTTGCGCCAGCCATTAAACGCGGTGACGCCGGCTATAACGGAAAACCGGCCGTCATTTTGGGTGTGCAGAAGCAGCCGGACGCCGATACGGTCAAGCTCACCCTCCAGATCGAGAATGCACTGGCTGAAATGAAAAAGAGCCTGCCGCCCGGCATGGAAACGCCGCAAGTGACGTTCCGGCAAGCGAATTTCATTGAGGCGTCAATCGGCAATCTGCAAAGCAAACTGATGACGGCAGCCGTACTGGTGGCGGTGATTTTGTATTTTTTCCTGGGGAATTTCCGTACCACGCTGATTTCACTCACCGCCATACCAGTTTCCATCTTGATCACGGTGCTGGTCTTTAAGTATTTCGGCTTGTCGATCAACACCATGACGCTTGGCGGCTTGGCAATTGCCATTGGCGAGCTGGTTGATGACGCCGTGGTTGGTGTAGAAAATGTGCTGCGGCGACTCAAGCAAGAACGACAGCACGCTACCGGCATCAATGCAATGGAGCTGATCGTGCGCGCCACGCTGGAAGTGCGCTCGGCCATTGTGGTGGCCACCGTCATCATCGTGCTGGTATTCGTGCCGCTCTTCTTCCTGCCGGGAATGGAAGGGCGGCTATTCGTGCCGTTGGGCATCGCGTATATCGTCTCGATACTGGCTTCCATGCTGGTCTCTATGACATTGACGCCGGTGATGGCGTACTACCTGTTACCCGGCATGAAGCAGTTGCAGCATGGCGATCCGGCCGTGGTGCGCTGGCTGAAAGACCGCTATTCCAGTGGCTTGGAATGGACGTTTTCGCATGCGCGCGCATTACTCATTGCAGCCGGAATAGCGGTCGCATTGGCGATAGCGAGCATTCCGTTTTTTCCCACCACGTTCTTGCCACCATTCAATGAGGGTTCTGTGCTGATTGGCTTGCGGCTTAATCCCGGAACCACGCTTTCCGAGACCGTTCGGCTCGCCAGCCAAGCGGAGCTGCTGGTCAAGCAAGTGCCGGAAGTGCAATACGTCGGCCGCCGCTCCGGCCGCGCCGAGCTGGATGAACACGCCGAGGGGGTGCATGTGTCGGAGCTGGACTTGAATCTCAAACCATCCGATCGCAGCAAAGACGAGATTTACGCAGACATTAGAAGCCGGCTGATGACGCTGCCGGCCGCCGTCAATATTGGCCAGCCGATCTCGCACCGCATCGACCATATGCTCTCTGGCGTACGCGCGCAGATCGCCATCAAAGTCTTCGGGGACGACTTGGATACATTGCGCGGTCAAGCCGAAGCGTTGCGCGCTGCGCTGGCCAACATCCCTGGCATTGCCGATCTTGAAGTTGAAAAGCAAGTATTAACGCCGGAAATAAAAGTATTGGTGGACTATGACCGTGCCGAGCAATATGGCATTGCGCCATCGGTCTTGACCAAAGAACTGCAAACGCTGATTGACGGCGAGCGCGTCACGCAAGTCATCGAAGGCAACCGGCGATTCAATCTGGTGCTGCGCTTGCCGGAACCGGCGCGCTCATTGGATGGATTGCGCCAGCTATTAATTAATACGCCAAACGGACGCGTACCATTGGGGAGGCTGGCAACAATCGAAGAATCGGACGGCCCAAACCAAGTCTCCAGAGACGATGGACGACGACGAATTGTGCTCTCGGCCAATGCGCAAGAGCGGCCATTGTCGGAAGTGGTTGCCGATATTCGCCGAGTTATAGCGGCCACAAAACTGCCTGAAGGGTATTTCGTCACGATGGACGGCCAGTTTGAAGCGCAAGAGCATGCCAGCCGATTGATTGGCTTGCTTTCGCTCGTGTCGGCGGCGATGGTTTTCTTGGTACTGTACAGCCGATACCGTTCGACCAGGCTGGCGCTGATGATCATGGCCAATATTCCGTTGGCGCTGGTCGGCTCGGTTATCGGGCTTTGGCTGTCCGGCCAGCCGCTCTCGATTGCGGCGTTGATCGGCTTTATTACGTTAGCCGGCATCTCAACGCGCAACGGCATTCTCAAAGTGAGCCACTACATTAATCTGTGTGCATTTGAAGGGGAGAGGTTCGACCAGAAAATGATTGTTCGCGGGTCACTGGAGCGGCTGACACCAGTATTGATGACTGCGCTCGTTGCCGCATTTGCGCTGGCGCCGCTATTGTTTGAAGCCGAGATGCCTGGCACCGAAGTTTTACATCCGGTGGCTGTCGTCATATTTTCCGGATTGATCAGCTCGACCATTCTGGATACCTTCCTGACACCGGCAATGTTCTGGAGTTTTGGCCAAAAGCCGATGGAGCATCTCTTGGGTCTGAGCAGCAAGGAAGCTTTCTGATGAACCGTTGGGCCGTAAGTTGGCCGCTCCAATTCGCCGGTGCAGCTTCAATGGTCTTACCAAGCCCGACTTCATCAGCCAGAATTGCGCCATTCGACAATGGTGACCTGACAGCGAACAACGCCGCATCGATCTGATGAGGATTCAAATCTACACGCGCATTAGCTATTGAGCGGGAAATTCGTTCTAGGGAATTTCCCGCTGGGTGAAGCGTCGGCACGTGCGCATGATATTGAGAATGGAAAGGTGTTGGCATCTTATTGTGGTTGTTGGCTTTCGGCTAAAAGAACATTGATCGAAGACGGAACTTCCCCACGCATGAGCATGCGCTTGAACGCCTCGTACACATCAGTTTTGGAACCGGCTTTGCGCAACGTGTCTTCGTCATTGAACCAGACGTAAACGATTAGCTGAACCGGGCTTGAAGCATAGCGAAAGAACATGCGGTAACGATCGGGCATGCCCTTCTTGATGCGTCTCCGGTTGGCGTATTCCTTGCCGAGCGTCTTGCCTAATCGGAAATCGGGGTGATCGGGGTTGGCCGGTACAAGCTGCGTGATGCATTTGTACACGGATGCCAACAGCCGAGTTTTGGGATGCGACTTGTATTCGGTAGGGTTTTGTTCGGCGAGTTTGGTGACGACTTGCTCAAGTTCGTCCAGCGCTGCTTTGAACAGTTTGAAGTAGAAAAGCTGCCATGTAGTTGGAGGCGTGTTTGACGGCACGGTGGATCCGCCTCAGTGCGTCGAGTCGTCGGTACTGACACCCTCGACCAGTTTGCCGATACGAGCAAGCTGGGCGCGATCTACAGGCTCAATCAGGTCGGGATGGTCTGCCATCTGCTTTTCGAGAAATTGCAGGAACCCGAGCATAATCGGATCAGCGTCTTCATCTTCGCGCGGACGCCGAACCGTGCCTTTTGCGGACAGCAGTACTTGACCGTCCGCAAGCACCGTAGCGCGCACGTCGCCGTTGAATTCGGGATGCGCCTTGAAGAATGCAGCATCGAGCCGAATACCTTTGGAGTTGCCAACAGGGGTTACCTTGCCGTTGTATTGTTCTGAATTTGAACGAGTGGTGGATGCCATGACGGTTTCCATTATGTGGTTACGTAAGTGAGTACATTGTACGATCCTTGTTGGCGTCCGTCCCTACTTACTTGTCACAGCTTTACGGCGGGAGAGGAGACAAGTCGGACGCTCGTCGGATAGTAAAAGCGATCTTGGGTGCGGCGGTACTGCCAGAAGCAATTATTCGCTGAAAGCCAAGAATGAATGAAAATAGCAGCAGTCGGCCAATCACTTTGACCGCAGCGATCAGAGGTGGTCCCGGAAATTCGGACAGTAGGATAAGTGGGCGCTTGGCTTCACAATCTCAGCCGGAAGGCCGAATACAGGAGCAAAAGCATGACCAAGAGAACAAGACGGAACCACTCAGGCAGTTTCAAGGCGAAAGTGGCACTGGCGGCGCTTCCAGGCCGCCGTGCGCGGTGAGCCCGGCGTTTTTCTGAAGATGCCGGACCAGCAGCCTGGCAGCGACTGGCAACGCCTCGAACGAACGGACACAAATCTTCAGGTCGCGATAGCTCCACGCATCGGTCAGGGGAATCATCCTGATATTCAACGCTCCCGTGTACTGCGTCACCACCGTTTCCGGCAGAACGCCGATGCCGAGATCGGCATTCACCATCAGGCACAAGGCATAACAGCTGGTCACGCGGATCGTCATGTTCAATGTGCGTTGTTGCTCGCTTGCCGCCTTGAAAAGCTGCAGGTCGATTGCACTGCCGGCAGACAAGCCCACGTGCTCGTAATCCAGCGTTTCGGAAAATGACAGGGCTTTGCGATCGGAAAGCGGATGACCGGCCGGCGTGATCAGCATCAGCCGGTCTGAAATATAGGGAAACACTTCCAGTTCGCGGTTCAGCAGCGGCATCGCGAAAATACCGATATCGGCTGAATTTTCCGCAACGCCCCTGGTGACCGCGCTGCTGATTTTTTCTTCCAGCCGCACCTGCACCTGCGGATACCGCGAGTGGTATGCCTTGATCTCCAGCGGCAAGGACCGGGTAATCGCCGACATACTGGCGAACACCCGCACCAGGCCGCGAACGCCGCTAGAATGGTCGCGCATCTGGATCGAAATGTCGTCAAGTTCATGCAACGCGCGCCGCGCCAGGACCAGCAGCGACATGCCGGCGGGTGTCGGCTCGACTCCCTTGTTGGTGCGGATGAGCAGCGGTGTCCGCAGCGTGGATTCGATTTCGCTGATACGCTTGCTAATCGCCGCCGCAGCAATGTGCTCGCGCTCCGCAGCGGCGGCAATCGAACCTTCCTCGACGACGCTGATAAACAGTTGGAGTGACACGGGATCAAGCCGCGACATGGCGCAGGTCTCTCAGGCTAGATGGTTATCATGAAAATGCTTCCGGTAAATTATAGCGGCAATGACCTGCCATCGTATTTGGCGATGGGGGCAACATCAACCGTTGCTTCCGTTTGCCATTCCGGATCGGCAAACTCATCAAATAAATTAAGCTGGCAACCCGGCTCGAACGCATTCTAATAAAGGGGACATCAATCATGAAACAGAGGGGACATCAATCATGAAACGCATGGTAGCGCGCCTATTTACCGGTATCGGCATTGCCATCGCCGTTGGTGCGGCAAGTCTGCCGGCCATGGCACAGACCTATCCCGAGAGGCCGATCAAGTTGATCGTAGGGTTCCCGCCCGGCGGCGGAGGCGATGTCCTGGGTCGCTTGCTGGCGGTTGAGCTGAACGAGGCATGGAAGCAGCCGGTCATCGTCGACAACCGGCCCGGCGCCGGTGCGAACATTGCCTCGGAAGCAGTGGCGCGCTCGGCGGCCGACGGTTACACGCTGCTGATCGGCGGTGACTTCAGCCATGCGATCAATCCAGCCCTGTACAAGAAGCTGGCCTTCGATACGAAAAAAGATTTCGCGCCGGTCACGCGCCTGGCGAACTACCCGATGATCATTGCCGTGCATCCTTCGGTGCCGGCGAATTCGCTGCGCGAATTTATTACGCTGGCAAAGGCGTCGCCCGGGAAATTCGAGTTCGCGTCGTCCGGCAACGGTACCCCGCCGCACCTGGCCGGCGTCTTGTTCAATCAGGAGGCGGGGCTCGACATTCTGCATATCCCGTTCAAGGGCGGCGGCCCGGCAGTGACCTCGACGGTCGCGGGGCAGACCGCGCTGCTGATGGGGACCGGACCGAGCACAATCCCGCAAGCCAAGGCGGGGAAACTGCGCATATTAGCTGTGACTACCCGGGATTCGTCGCCGGTAGTGCCCGGCGCGCCCGGCACTGCCGAGGCCGGTTTGCCTTCGCTGAATATCAATGGGTGGTGGGGCATGTGGGCGCCCGCCGGCACGCCGCAGGCCGTGATCGACAAGCTGTTTGAAAAAGTCAGCGAAATCATGCAGCGGCCCGGCATCCAGGAAAAGCTTGGGCGCTCGGGTCTGGTAGCGTCCACTTCCCGGTCGCCGGCGGAGTTTGGTGAATTTGTCGATGGCCAGGCGCGCGTCCTTGGAAAGCTGGTCCGGGACACCGGCACCACGGTCGATTAACCCTATCAATACCGTGCGGAGACGCACTTCGTGGAAGGAGCAAAAAATGGAATCATCATCGCCGGCACGGATCAAGGTTTTTTGGCAGCCAGGATGCACATCCTGTCTGAGGACCAAGGAATTCCTTACTTCGCAGGGGATCGATTTCGAATCCCATGATGTCCATAATAATCCCGATTCCCTTGCGCAGTTGCGCGCGCTCGGCGCGCGCAGCGTGCCGATCGTCGCGCTCGGCGGGAACTTCGTGTACTCGCAATCGATCGTCGACGTAGTTAAATTTCTCGACCTTAAAACCAGGCTCATGGATGCCCTGCCGCCGGAACAGCTGATAGCGAAGCTGGACCTGGTGCTCCGCAGCGCGGCCCGCTTCACACGCCAGTTTCCCGAAGACCAGCTGCGCGCGGTTTTCCGTAATCGCAACCGCACTGCCGGCGGCATTGCCTTTCATATTTTCCGGGTCGCCGAAATGGGCCTGGAAGCGGCGCAGAAAATTCCGCTGCGATTTGAAAGCTTCAATGATCTTCCGCCCGAGCACTGGAGCGGCGACGATATCGTGCGCTGGGGGGAACAGGTCAGGGAACGGGTCCGCGCCTGGTGGGAAGGCGAAACCGACCACTCGTTATCCTATGCGGTCGCCACTTATTACGGACAGCGGACAATGCACGACGTGCTCGAGCGTACCGCCTGGCATGCTGCCCAGCATACGCGCCAGCTGATGCTCATCCTGGAAAGCTACGGCATCACGCCGGACCAGCCGCTGACCAAGGATGATCTCGCCGGCTTGCCGGTGCCGGACGAAGTCTGGGACCGCTGACCGCCAATCATGACAAACGTATCGGCGCCGGCGGGCGCGAACAAATGCATGCTGATCACGGGCGGCAGCCGCGGCATAGGCGCAGCCACGGCCCGGATGGCGGCCCGCGCAGGATATCGGGTCGCAATCAATTATATGAACAGCGTTGGTGCCGCATTGGGGCTCGCAGAGGAAATCGTCGCAGCCGGCGGCGAGGCGCAGGCCTTTCAGGCTGACGTGGGCCGGCAGGATCAGGTCGGACGGCTGTTCGAACAGGTCGACAGCGCATTCGGCGCCGTTGACGTGCTGGTCAATAACGCCGGCGTGCTCACGAGCTGCCGGGTAGACCGGACCGAAGAGCCGCAATTGCTGGACGTGTTTCGCACAAATGTGTTCAGCGCATTCTTTTGCTCGCATGAAGCGATCAGGCGGATGTCCACGATGCACGGCGGGCGCGGCGGCGCTATCATCAATGTATCGTCGGTTGCGGCACGCCTCGGCGGCCAGAGCGGCGGCGCGCAATATGCGGCCTCCAAGGGCGCGATCGATTCATTCACCAATGCGCTTTCCAAGGAAGTCGGCGCCGAAGGAATCCGGGTCAACGGCGTGCGTCCCGGCCTGATCGTCACCGACATCCATAACTTCCATCAGGATGCGGGGCCCGACGGGATCGCCCGGCGCGCCAGTACCGTTCCGCTTCGGCGCGCCGGCCAGCCCGATGAAGTCGCCGAAGTCATATTATGGCTGGCGTCCGACGCGGCTTCCTATGTGCATGGCGCGATCGTCGACGTTTCGGGCGGGCGGTAGTGGCGGCTGCATTAACCTAGTTTCCCGGCGCCGGCGCCGACGGTTCCGAAAGTACCTTTGCCACCACGCTGCGAAACCAGCGGGCGGCGCGATCATGATGGTTGCGCCGATGCCAGAACAGTTTCACCGTCAGCAGCGGCAGCTCGAACGGCAAGGGCATGATTCTGATGCCCTTCATCGGCAGCATGGCGGTGGCGGCGCGGCTCGGCAGGCAGGCCAGCAGATCGGTTTCGCGGATAATCGTCGGCAGCGCCAGGTAATGTCCGACCCGCAAGGCGCTGCGGCGCTCGATTCCGCGTGTGCGCAGCGCGACTTCGAATGGATTGGCCTGGTTCCAGATCGCCGCTACCGTTACATGCGACTCTTCGCTGAAGCGCGCCATCGTCAGTTTTCTGCCAACCCGGGGATGGCCTTCGCGCACCAGGCAGATATGCACATCGTCGAACAGCCGCTGCTGGTAAAAACTTTCGTCGATCACGGTTCCGATCGCCAGGTCCACTTCGCCGCTCTCCAGGGCGGCGCCATAGCGGTCGCGCGGTAACTGCGACGCCGCCACCGTCACATTGGGAGCGACGGTTTTCAGTTCGCGCATCAGCTTCGGCAAATAAATGACTTCGCCGATATCGCTGAGCACGATCCGGAATTCATTGCGGCTGGCTAAAGGGTCAAACACCGACCCCTGTTCCAGTCCGCGCTCGATCAGGCGTAATCCCTGCCCGATATGAAGGTGCAATTCAAGCGCGCGGCTGGTCGGTTCCATTCCGGCGCGCGTGCGCACGAACAGCGGGTCGCCAATGATGGAGCGCAGCCGCGTCAGCGCATTGCTGACGGTGGGTTGGGACATGTGCAGCCGCACTCCGGCGCGCGTCACACTGCGCTCCACCATCAGAGCATCGAGCACCAGCAAAAGATTCAGATCGAGCGACGTAATATTCATAATTCAAATAGTGTGAATGCATGGAATCAATTCGACAAATTAAACTACGCCTGATAAATTGTCCACCATTCAGTTCCCGCTAAGCAATGCGGGCAGTTCAAGGAGACATTATGAAACCATGCGATAGCGCGTCGGCCGAATCAGGCTGGCAGCCAGTCATCTGGCCGGCGAAAATCAGTCACGTACCCAAGGAAGTTTTTGTCCGTCCTGACATTTTCGAAGAAGAACTGAAGCGCATCTTCTACGGCAATGAATGGCATGCGGTTGCCCATGAAGGCGAAATTCCGGAAAAAGGCGACTTCAAAACCTTCAACCTCGGCCGCGTTCCTCTGCTCATCACGCGCGACGAAGAGGGCAAGGTAAATGTCATGTTCAACGCCTGCTCGCATCGCGGCACTCAGGTCGAGACCGCGGCTTCGGGAAACAAGTTCGAGTTCGAGTGCCCGTATCATCGCTGGCTGTTCGATTCGAAAGGCGAGTTGGTGGGATGCCCCGCCAAGACGGGCGATTTCCCCGACAGTTTCAAGCGCGAAGATTACCCGATGGCGAAGCCGAGGATCGCCATCGTCCATGGCTTGATCATGGTGACATTCAGCGCGGACACCCCGCCGATCGATGAATACATCGCCGGCTGGCATGACCAGCTGGCCGAGGTGCTCGGCGGCGACGGCCGGCTGCGCCTGCTCGGCTACCAGAAAGTCATATTCAAGGCGAACTGGAAAGCCTATTCGGACAACGACACCTATCACGCGCCCCTGTTGCATGCGGCGTTCCGGATGATGAACTGGCAAGGCGGAAAAGGAACGCAGAAAGCGGACGCGCGCGGTCACCGCGGATTCGTCGGTGAATTGTCCCTGCCCAAGGCGCAGACGCTGCTGAACGATCCGTCACTGATCGAATACCACGGCAATGATCTGAAAAAAGGGTCGGTCTCGATTCACTTCTTCCCGATCACGATCGCCGTCAAGCATCTCGACTCGATCAGCATCCGATTCGGCAATCCCTTGTCGGTGAATGAAACCGAGGTGCATTACGCGTATTTCGCGCACGTCGACGACGATGAGGAAATGGTCCGTCATCGCGTGCGGCAGTCATCCAACCTGCTCGGGCCGTGTGGCTTGGTCAGCATGGAAGACGCTTCGGTGTTCCATCGCCTGCATATCGGCAGCCACACACCGGGTCCGGCCATCTTCCAGAAAGGCGTGAAGGACGAATTCGTCATGCCGACTGAATTTAGTCAGAACGACGAGGCGGCAAATCTGCCGGGCTGGGAATATTATCGCCGGATCATGGGCCAGGGAAAGGAAGAGGCATGACCAGAATTTCAAGTGAAGCGCTGTCGAAGATCGACGAGCTGCAAGTCCGTTACATCGCGGCCCTCGATGCAAAGAATATGGATGGCTGGCTGAACACCTTCAGCACCGACCGGAACGCTTCCTATATTTGCACCACGGCTGAAAATCATGACGCGAATCGTCCGCTGGCCCTGATCATGGATGATTGCCACGCGCGGCTCAAGGACCGGGTCAGCTTTGTCACCAAGGTATGGGTCGGCACGTATACGGATTATCGGACCCGGCATTTTATCCAGCGCACCAGCTGCCGCGAGGTGGACAACGGCCAGTTCGAAGTCGAGACCAATTTTTCGTTGACGTACACGCCTGCCGATACCGGGCGCGCGGAAGTCTTCACGACCGGGGTTTATCTCGACCGCATCAAGGTTGACGGCGACGAGGCATCGTTCCTGTCGAAAAAAGTGATCACGGATACCGCGGTGCTCGAGCGCTACCTGGTATTCCCGCTTTAAGGAGATGGCATGACGACCAGGCTCATCCGGATTTGTCGCGCCGAAGAGGTGGAAGAGGGGTCGCCCTTGCCTGTAAACGTGAGCGGCCTCCAGCCGCTCGCGGTGTACCAGGTCGGCGATGCCTATTACGCCACTGATAATTTATGTACCCACGGCAGGGCGTTTCTTACCGATGGCGTGCAGGAAGGCCTTACCATCGAGTGTCCGTTGCATGGCGGCGCATTTGATATAGCAAGCGGCGCGCCGACGTCGCTTCCTTGCCGCGTTGCGTTGAACACCTATGTGGTAAAACAGGACGGCGATGAATTATTTGTGGCGCAACCCGAAGCCGTAACACAGTGAATATCATGCAGAGGATCCCGTTGCGATGAGCCAGGTAATTGCAATTGTAGGAGCCAACATTGCCGGCGCCAGCGCCGCCGAGGGCTTGCGCAATCGCGGGTTCGACGGCCGCATTGTGCTGATCGGCGATGAAAGCTGGCGGCCGTATGAGCGGCCGCCCCTGTCAAAGGATGCGCTGCGGAGCGGGGAGGCCGCCGCGCCGCGCTATCTGCACGACGAAACCTTTTACGATCAGCAGAAGATTGAACTGCGGCTCGGCAGCCGGGTCGAGAAGATTGACCGCTCGCGCGGCGTTCTTGTCATGAATGACGGCGATGAAGTCGCGGCATCGCAGGTCCTGCTTTGCACCGGAACCAGGGCGCGCAAGCTCTCCGTGCCGGGTGCCGATCTTGATGGAATCCATTACCTGCGTACTCATGACGATGCGCTGCAACTGGCGAAACGGCTTTCGCCTTCGGCCCGGGTCGTGATCATCGGGATGGGAGTGATCGGAGCCGAAGTCGCCGCCAGCGCGGTCGGCCTCGGTTGCAGCGTAACTGCGATCGAGCCGGCCGATGTGTTGATGGAACGCGCGGTCGGCCGCTTCGCGGGCGCGTGGCTGGCGCAGGAACATATCCGGCGCGGCACGTCGCTCAGGCTGCAGACCGGCGTTGGGCGTTTCATCGGCCACGCCGGCCGGCTTCTGGCGGTTGAAACCAGCCGCGGTGAACGAATTGAAGCGGATGTGGCAGTGATCGGCGTGGGAGTCGTGCCGGCGGATGAATTGGCGCGCGACGCTGGCCTGCGCGTCGAGAACGGAATCGTCATTGATGCGGCGGGCCGCAGCTCCTGTCCGGAAATTCTGGCGGCCGGCGATGTCGCCAGCCAGTGCAACTTCTTCGGCGAGCAGGTCCGGATGGAAACCTATACCAATGCCTATGAACAGGCGGTTGCGGCGGCCGCGACGATGGTCGGGGAGCCGGCCGGCTATAGCGGCGTGCCGTATGCGTGGTCCGACCAGTTCGACGTGAACATCCAGATAGCGGGCCGCACCCGGCAGGACGCGGACATGACTGTGCGCGGCGATCCGGCCAGTGGCGGCTTCAGCGTGCTTTACCAGCGCGCCGGGGTGCTCGAGGGCATCGTCGCAATCAACCGTCCACGTGATATTTCGGGAGGCAAGCGCCTGATCAGCCAGCGCTGGGGCGGGCCCGCTGAAATCCTGGCCGACACCGCAACCGATTTGCGCAAGCTGAAACAATGATTTGGCGTGGAATAAGTGGCCGCCGACAGTGAACGGCCGAACGCGTTCGAGGCACCTTCAAAGAGACTGAAAATGACATCAAACGTACAAGATAAACAACAACCGTTCCAAAGTATCTGGGCAGATTTGCGCGGCGTATCTTTTTCGCAAGGCTGGATCAATGCCGGCGGCATCAACACGCGCTACCTGCACTCGGGCCCGAAAGATGGTCCGACGCTGATTCTGCTGCACGGCACCGGCGGCCATGCCGAAGCCTACGCACGCAATCTGAAGGCGCACGGCGAACATTTCTCCACCTACGCGATCGACCTGGTTGGACACGGCTGGAGCGACAAGCCGGAAAGCGACCTGGAAATCAAGGATTATGTGGCGCACGTGGTGGCGTTCATGGATGCGATCGGCGCAAAGACGGCGCATATCAGCGGCGAATCGATGGGAGGATGGATTGCCTCGCGTCTCGCCATCGATCATCCGGAACGGGTTGACCGGATCGTCCTCAATACAGCCGGGGGATCGCAGTCGGACCCGGTCGTCATGGAGCGGATCAAGACCATTTCGATGCGCGCCGCCACCGATCCGAACTGGGATTTCGTCAAGGCCCGGCTTGAATGGCTGATGGCCGACAAGGCCAGGGTATTCGATGACCTGGTCGCCACGCGTCAGGCGATTTATAGTCAGCCGGGCTATGTCGACACGATGCGCCATATCGTTGCCTTGCAGGATCCGGCGTGCCGCGAACGCAATGTGATGACCGCAGCCGATTACGCGCGCATCAAGGCGCCGACCCTGGTGTTGTGGACATCGCACGATCCTACGGCGACGGTCAAGCAGGGACGCTGGATCGCATCGCAGATCCCGGGCGCCCTGTTCACCGTCATGGAAGATTGCGGGCACTGGCCGCAATTCGAAGATACCCCGACATTTGACCGGATCCATCTCGCATTTCTGCTCGGCCAGGCAGTGCCGGAAGCGGAGCTGGTCGGTCCGGCGCAGGCGGCAGCATCATGACGGCTTCGATCACGGCGCGCCTGCAGTGCCTTTCGCATACGCCGATCATGTCGCGTTTCGATCCGGACGCGGCTGTCATCAAGCCGGTGCATGATGCGCTAGGCAAGCTGCGCGACAGCGTCGACGAGTTCGCGCCTGACCTCATATTCTTGTTCGCCCCCGATCATTACAACGGCTTTTTCTATGATTGCATGCCGCAGTTCTGCATCGGCGTTCAAGCCGCGTCGGTCGGTGATTTTGATTCGGGCTTCGATGACTTGCTGGTGCCACGCGATATCGCGCGCGCTTGCGCGCATGCCGTAACCGGCGCCGACGTGGATGTCGCCGTTTCATATCGCATGAAAGTCGATCACGGCTTCACCCAGCCGCTGAACCTCCTGACTGGCGCAATCGACCGCATACCGGTGGTGCCAATTTTCATCAACTCGGTCGCGTCGCCATTGCCGACGATGCGCCGGGCGCGCCTCCTCGGCGAAGCGGTCGGGCGATACGCCAGGACGCTGGCCGGCTGGCGCGTGCTATTTGTCGGTTCCGGCGGACTATCGCATAATCCACCGATCCCGGATATTGAAAACGCGCCGCCCGAGGTGGCCGAGCGTCTTATCGCCGGCCGCAATATGACCCCGGAGCAGCGCGCAGTGCGGGAGCAGCGGGTGATCGACGCGGCGCGCGCTTTTGCCGGCGGGACTTCGCCGTTGCATCCGCTGAATCCCGAGTGGGACCGGAACTTCATGAGGCTGCTCGAAATACGCGCTTTCCCGGTGCTCGACGGCTTCGTCAATGACGACATCACCAACGCGGCCGGCAGTTCGGCGCACGAGGTCAAGACCTGGGTTGCCGCCAGCGCGGCGATGGCGGCGGCGACCGACAGCGCCTATGACATTAAAACCAGCTTTTACCAGGCGGTTCCCGAGTGGATTGCGGGATTCGGCGTAATGGAAGGAAGGCAGCGCTAAGGGCGATTTCTTGCGAGGTCCTAAGTTGCAAAAGGGCGGCCGCGTGCCGCAATCAGTAATAAACCGGATGGAGACAACTATGTTTACAAAAATTCTTGCCAAGGTGTGTATGGTGGCGACGCTCGCTGTCGCGGGCATTGCGCATGCGGCCTACCCCGATCGCCCGATCAGGATCGTATTGCCGTATGCGGCCGGCGGGCCTACCGACGTCGTCAACCGCCTGATCGCCGAAAACCTGAAAAATCGCCTCGGGCAACCGATCATTATCGAAGCCCGCCCCGGCGGTGCGGGGTTGATCGCAATCCAGCAGGTGCTGAAAGCGCCGGCCGACGGTTATACATTGATCAGCCTGACATCGACATTCGCGGCGCATCCGGGGCTGTTCAAGCAACTGCCGTATAACATGGAACGCGATTTCATCCCGCTGATGCGCACGGTTATCGTGCCGATCATCGCGGTGGTTCATCCGTCCCTGCCGGTGAATAACATCAACGAACTCGTCGAATACGCCAAGCGCCAGCCAGGCGGCATCAACTACGCAACGGCTGGCAATTCGAGCGGGCCGCATATCGCAGGCGAGTACTTCAAGTCGAAATCCGGCATCGACATGACCCACGTGCCCTATAAGGGCGAGGCGCCGGCGCTGGTCGACGTTCTTGGCGGACAAGTCAAGGTCATGCTCAGCAGTACCGCCGGCGCGCTGCCCTACCTCCGTACCGGGCGGCTGAAGGCGATTGCCGTGGCGACGCCGAACCGGCTTGATTTCATGCCGGACGTTAAGACCATCGCTGAAAGCGGCTACCCCGGTTACGAGTTTTATGGATGGTGGGGCATGATGGCGCCGGCCGGCACGCCGCCGGAAGTGGTGACCCAGATCAGCGAAGCGCTCCGCGCGGTCCTGGAGCAGGATGATGTCAAGAGCCGTCTGGCGGGTCTCGGCCTGATCGTGTCGCCGCAAGGTCCGCAAGACTTCAAGAAGTACATCACCGACCAGACGCGCATGTACACGCAGATCATCCGCTCCTCGAATATCACCACTGACTGAGCGCCCTTAATCAATTGATAGGAAATAGCCTGATGCGATTCAAAGGCAAGACCGCCGTCGTAACCGGCGCGGCACAGGGGATCGGCCGCGCCACCGCAATGCGGTTGGCTTCGGAAGGGGCGCAAGTCGTCCTGGTGGACCGCGCCGTAGGCGTGTGCGAACAGGTCCGCGAGCGCATCGTTTCCGATGGCGGCGAGGCGCTCGTCATCGGCGCCGATCTTGAAAGCAAGGATGGCGTCGACCACATGGTGGCGCGCGCACTGGAGGCGTACGGCGAAATCGACATCGCCGTGCATAATGTCGGCGGGACGATCTGGACCAAGCCGTTCTGGGAATATTCGGACGATGAAATCCAGCAGGAAATCACGCGCTCGCTGTGGCCGACGCTGCGCTGCTGCCGCGCCATCATACCGGTCATGCTGCGGCAGAAGCGCGGCACCATTGTCAACATCGGGTCGGTGGCGACCCGTGGCATCTATCGCGTTCCGTATTCCGCCGCGAAGGGCGGCGTGCATGCGATGACAACTTGCATGGCGATGGAGCTGGCGGAGCACGGCATACGCGTGAATTGCGTGGCGCCCGGCGGCATCGACAGCAGCGATCGCGTTATTCCGCGTAATCCGAACGCGCCGACCGCAAATGAAAAAGAGTGGCGCGGCGA
>JAQGMO010000176.1 GCA_028292315.1 Herminiimonas sp.
CAACCTGTGGCGCATGCCAGTGCGGCTGCGGACCCTGTGCCGGAAATCCCTGCGCTCCCGGAGATCATGGAACTCGACCCGGTGGCCGGCGAATCGATGGCTGCCGCGCGTCCGGTAGCGCCGGTCGAACCGTTGCCGGCCAGCGTCGTGCCCGAGACCGACGAAGCGGTCGATGCGGAGTTGCTCGAAATATTCCTGACCGAGGCAGTCGAGGTCCTGGCATATGTGCGGCAAACCCTGCCTCAGCTGCGCAAGGATCCGCGCAATCTCGATCATATGACGTCCCTGCGCCGCTCCTTCCATACACTCAAGGGCAGCGGGCGGATGGTCGGGCTGATGGCCTTTGGCGAAGCCGCATGGCGTATCGAACGGGTGCTGAACCTCAGGCTTTCCGAAGGGCAGGAAGGCTCGGCTGATCTGTATGGCTTGCTGGACCAGGCGGACGAGGTGCTGGGCGCATGGGTGTCCGATCTCCAGACCCGCGGCATGTCCGACCGCAACGCAAGCGCTCTGATCAGTGCCGCAGAGCGCGTCATGAGAGGCGAGCCTTTCGTGCGGAAAGAAGACAGCACGCCTGCGCCGGTGTTGCCGCCGCTATCTGAAATCAGCGCCGCGCAGCCGGACGGGACGGCGGCTGCCGAAACTGTGGCAACGCAGGGCGAATTGCAGCCGGCGGCGGCCGCCGGCGTGGACGCCGCCGAACCAGCGCCGCCCGCTTCAGAGCCGCCGGCGCCTGCTCCGGAACCACCGATCGAGATCGAAGAGATCACGCTGGCCGATGCAGGAGCGCCTCGGTTCGATCTTGAGGATGAGCCTGATCCTGAGCATGCGCATGACCCTGCGCCGGCCTTGCCTGTCGTAACGATCGCGGCGCCCGAGCCGGCGCCGGTCGCGAAAGTGATTGAATTCCCTGACGTGCACCAGCCGGAGCAAAAGCCGGACGATAATATCAAGCGCATCGGGTCGCTCGAAATCAGCGTTCCCTTGCATAATATTTATCTGGCGGAGACCGACGATCTGGTCCGCCTGCTGACGCACGACCTGGCGGAGTGGCGCCATGAGCGGGAGCGCTCGGTCAATATCCTTGCGGTGCATGCGGCGCATTCACTGTCCGGCAGTTCCGCAACCGTGGGTTTCACCGCATTGCAGGAAGTGGCTTATGCGCTTGAAATGATCCTGCAATCGCTGGCACGCAAACCGGAGCCGCTCCTTCCCGCTGAATTCGATGCGCTCGAGGGCGCCGTCGCCTGCATGAAACTCATGCTGCAAAAGTTTGCGCTTGGCGAAATGCCGGATCACGAGCCGCAACAGGTGCATATCCTGCAAGAGCTCAAGCGGCAGATCATCGCGCGTTCTGGAACGCCGGCGATGGACGTGCAGTCCGCTGTTCCCGCATTTTACGAGGAGGATGCCGAAGCCGAACAGGCTGCGACGGTGGATGCCGGCGCCGATACCGGGTTCGAGGCTGCGCAGGAATCCGACGCCGGCCAGCTACGCGTTCTGCATGACGAGCTCGATCCGGACCTGTTGCCGGTGTTCCTGGAGGAGGGTCGCGATATCCTGCCGCAGATGGGCAAGCTGCTGCGCGCATGGCACGCGGCGCCCGCCGATCGGGACAGCGTGCAATCATTGCTGCGCTTGCTGCACACGATCAAGGGTAGCGCGAGGATGGCCGGCGCAATGGGGCTCGGGCAGCATATGCACGAGATGGAATCCCGGATCGAACAGATCACGCGCCTCGGCACTCCTTCCGCGGCGGTAGTCGAAGAACTGCTGGCCCGCCTCGATGTTGCGCTGTATTTATTCGAGCTGCTGCAAAATCCCGAGGCGGCCATGGCGGCCGCCGCGTCCGGGATCGATGCTCGGCTGGCCCCGGCGGCGCCGGTGGCCGGCGCGACCGGCAACGGCGCCGGCGATGACATGCTGTTGCTGCCGTCGGTGACGCCGCTGGTGCTGACGCCCGGGCTTGCCGCGGCAACCTCGGCGCCCGCGATTCCGGTGCCGCTGGTGCGGGTTCGCGCCGATATCCTGGACCGGCTGGTCAACCAGGCAGGCGAAGTGTCGATCTCGCGTTCGCGGGTGGAAACCGAAGTGGCGGCGCTGAAGCAAACCCTGACCGAATTAAGTGAAAACGTCATGCGTTTGCGCGGCCAGTTGCGTGAAATCGAAATGCAGGCTGAAACGCAGATCGCTTCCCAGATGCAGCAATCGGCCGACCGTGAATTCGATCCGCTCGAATTCGACCGCTTCACGCGCCTGCAGGAACTGACCCGCATGATGGCGGAAAGCGTGAATGACGTCGCCTCGGTCCAGCAAAACCTGAGCCGGACCGTCGATGAAGCGACCAGCGACCTGGTGTCGCAGGCACGCCTGACGCGCGATTTGCAACAGGACCTGATGCGGGTGCGGATGGTGCAGTTCGCCAGTATTTCCGAACGTCTGTACCGGATTACGCGGCAGGCTTCCAAGGAACTCGACAAGCGGGTCAATCTGGACATACGCGGCGGCTCGGTCGAGATTGATCGCAGCGTGCTGGAGAAAATGGCCGGGCCGTTCGAACATCTGTTGCGCAATGCGATCGTGCATGGCATCGAATCGCGCGAACGACGGCTAGCCGCGGGCAAGAGCGAGATCGGCGAATTGCTGGTTGAAATCCGCCAGGAGGGCAATGAAGTCGTGATCCGTTTCTCGGATGACGGCCAGGGCCTGGACCTGGACCGGATTCGGTTGCATGCCATGCAGACCGGCCTGTTGTCGCACGACGCGCTCCTGTCGGAATCCGAACTGACGGACCTGATTTTTCACCCGGGTTTTTCGACTGCGCAGGAAATCACCGAGCTGGCTGGACGCGGCGTCGGGATGGACGTGGTGCGGGCCGAAGCGGCTTCGCTGGGCGGACGCATCGCGATTGCCAGCGAGTCTGGAAAAGGCGCGCAGTTCACGATCCATCTGCCATTGACGCTGGCCGTGACCCAGGTGGTTGTGCTGGCGACCGGCGGCAAGACTTACGCGGTGCCCTCGGTGCTGGTGGAACAGGTTCAGCAATTGAAATCCAATGCCCTCGCGTCCGCTTATAACGATGGCGCCGTGATGTGGCAGGACAACCGGGTGCCGCTCTACTATCTGTCGGCATTGCTGGGCGACCGCATCACCGCGCCGCTGACGCAACAATATTCGCCGATCGTGATCCTGAAGAGCGGGAATGACCGCGTTGCAATCCATGTCGATGCCGTGATGGGCAACCGGGAAGTCGTCGTCAAGAACATCGGGCCGCAGCTGTCGCGCATGATCGGCATCGCGGGGGCGACTGTGCTGGGCGCGGGCGATATTGTATTGATACTGGATCCGGTTCCGCTTGCGCAGCGGCTGCTGCAGGAAACCGCGCGTGCGCCGCGGCTGTCGCCATCCGATGCGCCTGACGGCATGGGTGCGGTGGCTGAAATCACCATGCCATTGCCGATGGACCCCGCGACCGAGCCGGTACAGGGCTTGCGCACGCAGAATATCGTGATGGTGGTGGACGATTCGCTGACGGTGCGCCGGGTTACGCAGCGCTTGCTGGCACGCGAAGGGTACCAGGTGGTGCTTGCGAAAGACGGCGTGGATGCGCTCGAGCAGTTGCAGGCGTTCACGCCCGATGTGATGCTGGTCGATATCGAAATGCCGAGGATGGATGGTTTCGATCTGACCCGCAATGTGCGCGGCGATGAGCGGACCAGCCAGATTCCGATTGTGATGATTACTTCGCGCACGGCGACCAAGCATCGCAACTATGCATTGGAACTGGGTGTGAACGAATATCTCGGCAAGCCGTACCAGGAAACCGAATTGCTCAAATTGATCGCGGGATTCCTGAAGAAGGAAGCGCCGATCGCATAAGCGCTTGCTGATTGTCCGGTAAGATGGCGGGCATTGCCGATTGACGGTCAGCGCGGGCTTCATTAGAGCGATTTACGCATTGGTTGCGGAAGGTGTGCGACACCGCGCACCAATGCGCGATCGGTTCTAACGGCCCGGCGTATCAATGGATAACAATAATAAGCGGTGGAGAATCATCGGCTGTCTCGGGTTCACCCAGATAACTTCATGGGGTTCCCTGTTCTATGCTTTCGCCATCCTCGCTCCCGATCTGCAAGCTGAACTCGGATGGCGCGCCGACCTCACGTTCGGCGGGTTTTCCTGGTGCCTTCTGGTGGCGGGCCTCGCCGCTGCCCCGGCCGGCATACTGATCGACCGCCTGGGCGGGCGCATCATGATGAGCGCCGGGTCCGCGGCGTGCGGCGCCGGCTTCGTCCTGTTAAGCAGTGTGCAATCGCCGCTGGAATATTATGCGGCATGGACTTTGCTGGGAATCGCCATGGCGCTGGTGCTATATGAGGCGGCGTTCGCCACGATCAATCGCGAGTTTATCGAAGGCGCCCGGGCCGGAATCACAACCCTTACTTTGTTCGGCGGATTCGCGAGCACCGTGTTCTGGCCGCTTACCCTGAAACTGAATGAGGCGATCGGCTGGCGTGAAACCTATTTCTGGTACGGCATGGCTCAATTCGCTCTGTGCCTGCCGCTGCACATGACGCTTTCCGCGCGGCGCATAAATGCCGCCGGGCCAATCGCCGACAGCTTGCGCCCGGGTCGGAGTTACAGCCTGAAGGAAGCCGTCCGCCATCCCAGTTTCTGGATGCTCGCCTGCGCGTTCGCGACCAACAGCTTTATCTTTTCCGCGCTTGCCGTGCATATGATTCCCTTGTTTCACAAACTCGGGCATCCGATTGCCACGGTCGTTCTGTTCGCGGCGTTCATCGGACCGATGCAAGTCGCCGGACGGATAGGAGAGATGCTGTTTGCGAGGCATATGCGTCCGCAGACCTCGGGCAAGCTGACCTTTGCCTTCCTGCCGGCCGCGCTGCTGATCTTGCTGCTGATGAGCATGCACCTGTGGGCGATTGCAATCTATTGCATGCTTTATGGCTTGAGCAACGGCATCCTGACCATCGTGCGCGGCACTGTGCCGCAAGCCATGTTCGGACGGGAAAATTATGGCGCCATCGCGGGGGCCCTTGCTGGTCCCACGCTGATTGCCAAGGCAGCAGGTCCACTGGCGATCGCCGTGCTGATTGAACTTGGTTTTATGCCGCATGCGTTGCTGACGGCGCTGTTGCTGCTTTCGGTCGTCTCGCTGGGGTTTTACCTGGCCGCGGTCCGGCGCTCGGATACCGTGGATACCGTGGAGCGCGCAGGCAGGGAACCAAAGGCCGGCGATATCAAGGGCGACTCGCAGCCATGAGCCAGCCATGAGCTCGACAAAAGCGGGCAGGGCGACCAGACGGAACGGCTATTCCGCTTTCTTTACGACGGAATAACGCGCAAGCGTACGCTGCCGCGCCTCGTCATGCTGCACGATCGGATGCGGATAATCGGCGCCGAGCTCGACGCCGGCCGTGCGCAAGTCGTCTTGCGACAGCAGCCAGGGCGCATGAATATCGCGATTGCCGAGCTTCTTTAATTGCGGCAGGTAGCGGCGAATGAATTTCCCTTCCGGATCAAATCTTTCCGACTGCGTGACCGGATTGAATATCCTGAAATACGGCTGCGCATCGCAGCCCGACGAAGCGGCCCACTGCCAGCCGCCATTGTTGGCGGAAAAATCGAAGTCGTTCAACTGCCTTGCAAAGTAGCGCTCGCCACGGCGCCAGTCGATACCCAGATCCTTGATCAGGAAACATGCCGTCACCATGCGCAGGCGATTATGCATGTAGCCGGTCTGGTTCAGCTGCGTCATCGCGGCGTCGACCAGCGGGTAGCCGGTGCGTCCGTCGCACCAGGCCTGGAACGCCTGTTCCGCTTCCGGGCCTTCCTCCCACTCGATTTCATCGTACACGGCCTTGAATGCCTGTCCCGCGGCCACCCGTGGATGGTGATGCAGGATCATGAAATAAAAATCGCGCCAGATCAGTTCGGAAAGCCAGACCCGGGCGCCGTCGCCGCCTTCACCGGACTGCATGGCCTCGAGCACCCGGCGCACCAGCGACCGGACCGAGACCGCGCCGAAACGCAGGTGCACCGAAAGATACGAGGGCCCCTTGATTGCCGGGTAGTCGCGTGCCACGCCATACTGCGCGACGCGATGCATGAAGTCGTCGATCAGGCGCTGGCCGCCGGACATGCCGGTCGGGATGCCCAGCTGCGCCAGGTCCGTCGCGGCGAAACCCAGTTCGGCCAGGCCGGGGATGCCGCACGCAAGCGGCCCATCCGGCCGCGCCAGGCGCGCATACCCGGGCTCCGAAAGATAGGCCGCCAAGTGCGGATTGGCATCCGGCGGCGCGTCTGTCGATGCCAGGGTTTTCAGCCAGGCATTCTTATAGGGCGTAAATACCGAAAACGGCCGCCCGGACAGGCTGAGCACTTCATCCTTTTCGAAAATAACCTGGTCCTTGAAACTCAGCAGCTTGCGCCCGCTCGCGGCGAGCGCGGCGGCGACGACGCGGTCGCGTTCGATCGCGGCCGGTTCGTAATCATGGTTCGCGAATACCGCTCCGGCGTCCAGTTCCTCCGCCAGCTTCGCGATCTCGTCCGACGCGCGCGCATGGCGCACCATCAAGGCCCCTCCCAGGGCGCGCAATTCGGCATCCAGTTCCATCACGCACGCATGAATGAACGCTACCCTGCGGTCCGCCACCGCGCCGGGCGCCTCGTCCCGCAGCGGGTCAAGGATTTCACTGTCAAAAATGAATACGCAAAATACCCGCCGGCTGCATCGCAATGCTTCATGCAGAGCGGCATGGTCGAATGTGCGCAAATCGCGGCGGAACCACACCAGCGATCGGTCGAATTGCGGGTTGAATTGCCGCATGGATTGCATTCCAGGTGAGAGCGAGGCTTACTTTACCGTACCGTGTCCGATCGTGCATGACTTGTCCTTCCATGCGATGGCGCAAAAATGCCAGGCTGCCTGGAGGGCGGGAGGGTACAGGGATCGATGACGGTGGAGAATGAGCAATGGCCCAGTTTAAAACTGATAAAATGGCCCCATGCCGAAGCAAAGCAAGCCTGTTAAAGCGATAATCGAGCCCGGAGGTTCCCGGCGGGCATCTGTTTTTTCGCGAATTCCTGACACTGTGGGCCCTTCCGAATTGAATCTGGCCAATCATTTTCTGATTGCAATGCCAACGATGCTCGATCCGATTTTCGGCGGCACGGTCGTATATCTATGCGAGCACAATCCGGAAGGCGCATTGGGTGTGATCATTAACAAGCCGACCGACATGACGATCGACGTCCTGCTCGAGCGGATCGACTTGCAGCCCGAAACTGATCCGGCTGATCCGGCGCGCCTGCCGGTTGAGGCCCGGCCGGTCATGTTCGGCGGTCCGGTGCAGGTGGAGCGCGGGTTTGTCCTGCATGCTCCGGCCGGCGAATTTGCCTCGATGATGAAAGTGACCGATCAGGTCATGCTGACCACTTCCAAGGACGTGCTCGAGGCAGTCGCCTCCGGCGCCGGCCCGCAGCGGCTGCTGGTCACGCTCGGATGCGCCGGCTGGAGCGCCGGGCAGCTGGAGCAGGAGATCGTGAAAAACGGCTGGCTGACGGTTGCCGCCGACCCCGCCATCATATTCGACCTGCCGATTGCGGAGCGCTTTGCAGCCGCGCTGAAACTGCTCGGCGTCGATCCCATGATGCTATCGGGCGAAGCCGGCCATGCATAAGGTCTGGACAGGACGTCGGCGCAGGTGAAGACGGTGCTGGGCTTTGATTTCGGCCTCAAGCGCATCGGGGTTGCCGTCGGCAATACCACGATCCGCCAGGCGCAGCCGCTGACCATCATCGCGGCGGCGACCAACGATGCGAAGTTTGCCGCGATCGCGGAACTGGTCGGGCAATGGCAACCGGCGCTGTGCGTAGTCGGCCTGCCGCGTCATCCCGACGGGGTCGAACATGAAATGACCCTGCGTTGCCGGCGCTTTGCGAATCAGCTGCACGGACGTTTCGGTGTCGTCACGGCGCTGGTTGATGAACGCTATTCCTCGGCGGTCATCCCCCGCAAACGCGGCGAATTGATTGATGCACAGGCTGCCGCAATTATTCTGCAACAATACTTCGATGAACATGCCCAATCCTGAACTCGACGCCGAGGCGCTTTATAGCGTGCTGGCGCAACAAGTCAAAGCCGGCTTGGCGAATGCTGACCAGCTCGCCATTGTCGGCATTCATTCCGGCGGCGCCTGGCTGGCCGAACGGTTGGCTGGCGAACTGCAACTCGCACACCGCCTTGGCACGATCGATGTCTCGTTTTACCGTGACGATTATGCCGAAAAGGGTTTGCGCGCCGAAGTCAAGCCGACCCAGATACCGTTCGACGTGAATGGCGCGACCATCCTGCTGGTGGACGATGTCCTTTACACCGGACGCACCACGCGCGCCGCGATCAACGAGCTGTTCGATTACGGCCGGCCGGCCAAGATCATGCTGGCGGCGCTGATCGACCGCGGCGGGCGCGAGTTGCCGATCGCGGCCGATTTCGTCGCCGATACCATTGAGCTTTCGGATAACCGGCAGCTTGTATTGCAACGGGCCGCAGACGGCCGATTTTCCTTGACGGTAGACCATGCATAACCCGCAACTCAATAAGGACGGCGAGCTGCAACACCTCCTCACGATTGAAGGCTTGCCGAAAGCGGTCGTCACGCGAATCCTGGACACCGCCTCATCGTTCGTCAGCATCAGCGATCGCGAAGTCAAGAAAGTGCCGCTGATGCGCGGCAAAAGCGTGTTCAACCTGTTTTTCGAAAACTCGACGCGCACCCGTACCACCTTCGAAATCGCTTCCAAGCGGCTGTCGGCCGACGTGATCAACCTGAACATTTCGGCATCCAGCGCCAGCAAGGGCGAATCGCTGCTCGATACGATCGACAATCTCGCGGCCATGCATGCCGACATGTTCGTGGTGCGTCATTCGCAGTCTGGCGCCCCGTACCTGATCGCCAAACACCTGATCGAGACGCGGCAGTCGCATGTGCACGTGGTAAATGCCGGCGACGGCCGCCATGCGCATCCGACCCAGGGATTGCTGGACATGTACACGATCCGCCATTACAAGAAAGACTTCAGCAACCTGACGGTAGCCGTGGTCGGCGATATCATGCATAGCCGGGTCGCACGGTCCGATATCCATGCGCTGACCACACTGGGCGTGCCGGAAGTGCGCGCAATCGGTCCGCGCACGCTGCTGCCGAGCGGACTCGAGCAGATGGGGGTGCGCGTTTTCACCGACATGAACGAAGGATTGAAAGGCGTCGATGTCATTATCATGCTGCGCCTGCAGAATGAGCGGATGAGCGGCGCGCTGCTGCCGTCGGCGCAGGAGTTTTTCAAGAGCTACGGCCTGACGCCCGAGCGCCTCGCGCTGGCCAGGCCGGATGCGATCGTCATGCACCCGGGCCCGATGAATCGCGGCGTGGAGATCGATTCGGCGGTGGCCGACGGCGCGCAGGCGGTGATCCTGCCGCAAGTGACCTTCGGTATTGCGGTGCGGATGGCGGTGATGAGTATTCTGGCTGGGAATTAGCAAGGGAAACATGAATCTCCATATTAAAAACGGCCGCCTGATCGACCCGGCCAATCAGATCGACGCACAGTCAGACCTGTATATCGCCGATGGCAAAATCGCCGGCGCCGGCCAGGCGCCCGCCGGCTTCAAAGCCGATCAAACCATCGACGCAACCGGCCTGGTCGTCATACCCGGGCTGGTCGACCTCAGTGCGCGCTTGCGCGAGCCGGGCTATGAATACAAGGCCACACTCGAATCCGAATTGCAGGCGGCAATCCAGGGCGGCGTCACCAGCCTGGTGTGCCCCCCCGATACCGAGCCGGTGCTCGACGAGCCGGGACTGGTCGAAATGCTGACCCACCGCGCCAGGACACTGAACCAGGCGCATGTCTATCCGCTCGGCGCGCTGACTGTCGGCCTCAAGGGGGAAGCATTGACCGAGATGGCGGAACTGACCGAGGCCGGATGCGTCGGCTTTTCCCAGGCCGACCAGCCGGTGTTCGACACCAACGTGCTGATGCGCGCGATGCAATATGCGCAGACTTTCGGTTTTACGGTGTGGCTGCGGGCGCAGGATCCGCATCTCGGACGCGGCGGCATCGCGCACAGCGGGCCGATTGCGTCACGCCTTGGATTGTCTGGCGTCCCGGTGATGGCGGAGACCATCGCGCTGCACACGATTTTTGAATTGATGCGCGCAACCGGCGCCCGGATCCATCTATGCCGCATTTCGTCGGCTGCCGGGATTGAACTGGTGCGGGCTGCAAAAAAAGAAGGCTTGCCGGTCACCTGCGACGTTGGCGCCCACCATATCCACCTGACTGATAACGATATCGGATTCTTCGATTCCAATGCGCGCCTGACGCCGCCGCTGCGCTCGCAGCGCGACCGCGATGCAATCCGGCAGGCGCTGCTGGACGGCACCATCGATGCGATCTGTTCCGACCATACGCCGGTCGACGATGATGAAAAGCTGCTGCCGTTCGGTGAAGCCTCGCCCGGCGCCACCGGCCTGGAACTGCTGCTGTCGCTGGCGCTGAAGTGGGCCGATGAATGCGTCGCTGCCCCGGGCGAGCGGATTGCGCGGGCAGTTGCGAAGGTGACTTCCGATGCCGCCCGGATCGTCGGCCTGCCATCGGGCCAGCTGGCTCCCGGCAGCGCCGCCGATCTCTGCCTGTTCGACCCGGCGGCGCGCTGGACCGTGGAAGCGAAGGCGCTCGCCAGCCAGGGCAAGCACACGCCGTTTCTCGGTTACGAGATGACCGGCCAGGTCAGGCAAACGATCGTCGCCGGCAAGGTTGTGTTCAAACGCTGATAGCGACGCGCGCGTCCCATGCCAAAATACCCGCTGTTTCGCGTGTTGCTGCACTTGCTGGTGGGATTATGGACCGCCGCCTTCGTATTCCCGCTGGTCGGCGCGGCCGGACGCGAGGCACGCGTCAGGCGCTGGTCGGCGCAATTGCTGGCGATTTGCGGGGTCAGGGTGAAGGTAAGGATGGCGGCCGGGGTCCCGCCCGCGGCGCGCGCGCTGATCGTCGCCAATCACATCTCCTGGCTCGATATTTTCGTTATCAATTCATTGCAACCTTGTCGCTTCGTAGCGAAATCGGATATTCGCGACTGGCCCCTGGTCGGGTGGCTATGCGAGAAATCCGGCACGATCTTCATCGCCCGCGGACGGCAGCGCGATGTGCGCCGGATCTTCAAGGGACTGGTGGAAAGCATCCACGCGGGTGAGCGCGTCGCTTTTTTTCCGGAAGGGACCACCGCCGCGCAGGGCACGGTCCTGCCTTTTCATTCCAACCTGTTCGAAGCGGCAATCGATGCCCGGGTGCCGATCCAGCCCTATGCCTTGCGCTATCTCGGCAGCGATGGCGAACCGCATGAAGCGATCAACTTCGACGGCGATATGACGTTTGCGGAAAGCATGCTCAGGGTTTTACGCGTGCGCAGGTTTACCGCGGAGCTGATCCTGCTTTCGCCAATCGGCACCGAAGGCGCGCACCGGCGCGAACTGGCCGCCGCCACACGGGAAGCGATCGTCGCGGCGCTCAGGCGTGACCCGGCCGTCGATACTGCGGACACGCCACCTGCAGGACGGCCCGGTCTTCCAGCCTGACCGCGGTCAGTTTGCCGCCCCAGACGCAGCCGGTATCGAGCCCGATCAGGTTCGGCCGCAGGGTCAGCCCCATCGTCGACCAATGTCCGAACACGACAACCACGTCCCCGGTCCTGCGCCCGGGCACGTCGAACCAGGGCAGGTGGCCTTCCGATGCCGCGTCGGCGCTTTCGACGCTGGTGAAATCCATGGTGCCGTCCGGGCTGCAAAAACGGGTCCGCGTCAGGCCGTTGACAATGCAGCGCAAGCGGTCGGCGCCTTGTAAACCATCATCCCAGCGCGCCGGCGTATTGCCATACATTTCAGCCAGGAAGTCGACCCAGTCCGGGCCGCGCAATACGCTCTCGACTTCATGCGCCAGCGCCACAGTCTGTTGCGCAGTCCACTGCGGCAGCACCCCGGCATGCACCAGCAAATGGCCGCGTTTGAACAACGCCAGCGGCCGGTGCCTTAACCAATCCAGCAATTCTTCGCGGTCCGGCGCATCCAGAATCTCTTGCAGGGTATCCGATCGATGCGGTTTGCGTATACCATTGGCGATTGCCAAAAGATGCAGGTCATGGTTGCCCAGCACTACATTTGCCATATCGCCAAAAGCGCGTATTTGTCTCAAAGTGTCGAGTGATGCGGGGCCGCGGTTGACCAGGTCGCCCACAAAGATCAGTTCCGGTTCAGGACAGGCAGCGCGTATGCTCGCGACCAATTCCGTCATCCGTGCATGGCATCCCTGGACGTCGCCGATAGCGTAAGTTTTCATAGGTATCCGGTGGCGGCGAAAAATTATTACATAAAAAACAAGGTGGATAGGATTAGTGTAGTTCAGTACACACTTTTTCCTTTGGTAATTAAGTCTTTTCAGAGATTTTTCAAGTTGCTGCCGTAAAATGGCGGGCAGCAGCAATTTCTAAATCGTGAATAGGATACCTGGATGATATTCGTAACGGGCGGCGCCGGTTTCATCGGCTCGAATTTTGTTCTGGACTGGATTGAAACAGTCGGGGAAGCGGTCGTCAATTTCGACAAGCTTACTTACGCGGGAAACCTGAATAACCTGGCCGGATTGAAGCAGGATGCCCGCCATCGCTTTGTCCAGGGCGATATTTGCGACACAGCGCAGGTGGCGCAATTGCTGGCTGACCACAAGCCGCGCGCGATCGTGCATTTTGCGGCGGAAAGCCATGTCGACCGCTCGATAAGCGGGCCGGGCGCCTTCGTTACCACGAATGTGAACGGCACCTTCAGCCTGCTCGAGGCGGCCCGCGCTTATTGGTCCGGCTTGCCGGAGGCCGAGCGCGCGGAATTCCGGTTCCTGCATGTGTCTACCGATGAAGTGTACGGCACCCTTGGCCCTGATGATGCGCCATTTACGGAAACCACGGCCTACGCGCCCAACAGTCCCTATTCGGCATCCAAGGCCGCATCCGACCATCTCGTGCGCGCTTACCATCACACCTATGGTTTCCCGACGCTGACCACGAATTGCTCGAATAATTACGGCCCTTTCCATTTTCCTGAAAAGCTCATCCCCCTCATCATTACCAATGCCCGTGCCGGCAAACCGTTGCCGGTGTACGGCGATGGCCAGCAGATTCGCGACTGGCTGTATGTCGGGGACCACTGCGCCGCGATCAGGCGCGTGCTGGCCGATGGCAAACCGGGCGAAACCTACAATATCGGCGGCTGGAATGAAATGGCCAACCTGGATGTGGTGCACATCCTGTGCGATATTCTTGACGATCTCGATCCGAAATCGGCGAACGGCGGAAGCGGCAGCTATCGCGAGCAGATTACCTTCGTCAAGGACAGGCCCGGCCATGACCGGCGCTATGCGATCGACGCCCGCAAGGTGCAGCGCGAACTCGGCTGGAAACCGGCGGAGACTTTCGAGAGCGGGATCAGGAAAACCGTGCAATGGTACCTGGATCACCAGGAATGGGTCGCCAACGTGCAATCCGGCGATTACCTCAAGTGGGTAGAACAAAATTACGACCAGCGCGACATGGCAGGGGAGACGACATGACAGCGAGTACGCAGCAGCAGGCCCGCAAGGGCATTATTCTTGCCGGCGGGTCAGGCACGCGGCTTTATCCGGTCACCATGTCGGTGTCGAAGCAATTGCTGCCGGTATATGACAAACCGATGATTTATTATCCGCTTGCCACGCTGATGCTGGCAGGCATACGCGATATCCTGATCATCTCGACGCCGCAGGATACGCCGCGTTTTGCCGAACTGCTCGGTGACGGCAGCCAATGGGGCATCAACCTTGAATACGCGGTGCAGCCGTCGCCTGACGGGCTGGCGCAGGCATTCATCATCGGCCGTGAATTTGTCGGCGACGCGCCATCGGCCTTGATCCTTGGCGACAATATTTATTATGGCCACGACTTCGAATCCCAGTTACGCGCCGCTTCCGCCAGCACCGACGGGTCCACCGTGTTCGCCTATCACGTGCACGATCCGGAACGTTACGGCGTCGTCGAGTTCGATGCCGCGCGGCGCGCGGTCAGCATTGAAGAAAAGCCGCTCCAGCCGAAGTCCCGTTATGCGGTGACCGGGCTGTATTTTTACGATCAGCAGGTATGCGACATCGCGGCTTCGATCAAGCCTTCGGCGCGTGGCGAGCTTGAAATCACCGATGTCAACCGGATTTACCTGGAGCGCAATGCGCTGACCGTTGAATTGCTCGGGCGCGGCATGGCGTGGCTCGATACCGGCACCCATGAATCGCTGCTGGATGCGGCGCAGTTCATTTCCACTATTGAAAGACGGCAGGGCCTCAAAATCTCCTGTCCGGAAGAGATTGCCTATCGCAAAGGCTATATCGATGCGGCGCAACTCGAACAGCTGGCGCAACCGCTCAAGAAGAATGGCTATGGTCAATATTTATTGCGCCTGTTAACCGACAAGATTTATTGATTCGCACGGGCCGCAGCCGCAAGCGCGGCAGCCCGTTAAAATATCACCCCTATGCAAATCGAACCCACTGCCATCCCCGACGTTGTCATCATCGAGCCGAAAGTGTTCGGCGACGACCGCGGCTTTTTTTACGAGAGTTTCAACGAACGCCGCTTTGCCGAACTGACCGGCATATCGGCGCGCTTCGTGCAGGATAATCACTCCAGGTCCGCCAGGAATGTGTTGCGCGGCCTGCATTATCAGATTCAACAGCCGCAAGGCAAGCTGGTGCGCGTGGTGGCGGGCGAGGTGTACGACGTGTGCGTCGACATCCGCAAGACCTCGCCGACCTTCGGGCAATGGGTCGGTGTCGTGCTGTCGG
>JAQGMO010000066.1 GCA_028292315.1 Herminiimonas sp.
TCACGACCTTGCCGCCGATCGATATCGTCCCTTCGCTGATTTCCTCCAGCCCGGCGAGCATGCGCAGCAGCGTCGACTTGCCGCAGCCGGAAGGACCGACCAGCACCGCGAACTGGCCGTCTTCTATATCGATATCGACGCCGCGAATCACATGCGTGCCGCCAAAATACTTTTGTATTCCCCGAATCTGCACCGACGCCATGTACTTCCCCTTGTCAGGTAAACCTGCTTAGCGGCTTTCAATGTCCTTCGATTACTACATAGGAGGGACGCCCCTTTTCCTTCCAGTCGATCAGATTTTGCGCAGCTTTGCGGCGCAATTCCTTTTCCGCCGGCACCGAATAAAATGCCGCGTGCGGCGACAGTATCACGCGCGGATGGCGCAAGATCCGGGCGTCCGGTTGCGGCGGCTCTTCCGGCAGCACGTCGAGCGCGGCGCCGTCGAGCCGTCCGGCATCGAGCGCGGCCAGCAAGCCTTCCATATCGATTAATCCGCCGCGCGCGGTGTTCACCAGGACGCCGCCCGGCCTCATCCGGTTCAGCAGCTCAGCGTTAACCATACTGCGGGTTTCATCATTCAACGGCACATGCAGCGATACCGCGTCGGCCTGCGCAAACAATTCTTCGGTCGAGACGCGCTCGACATACGCTGGAAAGTCGCCGTCGATGATATAGGGGTCGGCCGCGATGACGCGCCGGAAGCTGTTGCGGCTGACGTGCGCCATGCGCTTTCCGATACGTCCCAATCCGAGAATGCCGATCGTCATATCCGATACGCGGCGTAATTCGCCGGCGCTGCTGAAATGCCATTGTCCGTTCCTGACGTCGCGGTCATAGAACACGACGTGGCGCAACAACGCCAGCGTCATGGCGAGCGCATGGGTCGCCACTTCACCGACGCCGTAGTCGGGCGAGTTGGCAACCCACACGCCGGCCGCCCGGGCATCGCGCGTGTTGACCGTGTCGAAGCCTGCGCCATAACGGCTTACGATGCGTATTTGCGGATGCGCCGCGAATACCTTCGCGCCGACCGGGGCATACTGCACCAGCAAGCCTTCGCAACCGGAGGCTGCGGCAATCACGTCTTCTTCAGTGCGGCACTGGGCCGCCACGACTTCGATGCCGGCAGCGCCATACAGCTCTTTTTCCAGATCGAGATCGGGATAGTCGAAATCGGTGATCAGTATTTTCATTGCGCCGCGCCTAGTGGTTATCTTTAGGGACGGCGGCGCCGCTCTTGCCGACCAGGAAATCGAGGTCAGCGCCGAGATTCGCCTGCTGCACGTGATCGAAATACAGCTTGACCCAGCCACGCGGCGCCGGCGCCTCGGGCGCTATCCAGTCAGCCCGGCGGCGTGCCAGTTCCTGTTCGGATACATGCAGATGCAGGCGCCTGCCGGCCACGTCGAGTTCGACCATATCGCCGTCGCGCACCAGCGCCAACGGACCGCCGGCGGCGGCTTCAGGTGCGACATGCAATATCACGGTGCCGTACGCGGTGCCGCTCATTCGCGCATCCGACACGCGTACCATGTCAGTGATGCCTTTGCGCAGCACTTTCGGCGGCAGCGGCATGTTGCCCGCTTCCGCCATGCCGGGATAGCCCTTCGGGCCGCAATTTTTCAGCACCAGCACACAGTGTTCATCGACGTCGAGGTTCTCGTCATCCAGGCGCTGATGCATATGTTCGCTATTCTCGAAGACGACGGCGCGGCCGGTGTGCTGGAGCAGGGCCGGCGTCGCGGCCGACGGCTTGATCACCGCGCCGTCCGGACACAGGTTCCCGCGCAAGACGGCGATCCCGGCATCGGCCTTGAACGGCTCGGCAAAGGAATGAATCACGTCGCGATTCCAGTTCGGGGCATCCTTGCAATTGTCCCATAGCGATTTGCCGTTAGCGGTCAGAGCATTGCGGTCGATCACGCTGTCGAGTTCGCGGATCACCGCCGGCAGGCCGCCGGCATAATAAAAGTCTTCCATCAGGTATTTGCCCGACGGCTGCAGATTGACCAGGCAGGGCAGGTCGCGGCCGAGGGTATCCCAGTCTGCCAGGCTGAGATCGATGCCGATACGGCCCGCGATCGCAAGCAGGTGAATCACGGCGTTGGTCGAACCGCCGATGGCGGCGTTGGTCCGGATCGCGTTTTCAAACGCGGCACGCGTCAGAATTTTTGACATGACCATGTCTTCATTGACCATCTCGACGATGCGCCGGCCGGAGGCGCGCGCAAGCACATTGCGGCGCCCGTCGACCGCCGGTATCGCGGCGTTGCCGGGCAGGCTCATGCCGAGCGCTTCCACCATGCTTGCCATGGTTGATGCGGTGCCCATGGTCATGCAGTGGCCATGCGAGCGATGCATGCAGCTTTCGGCTTCGAAAAAATCTTCCTGGGCCATGCGGCCGGCGCGGACTTCTTCCGACATTTGCCAGACCCCGGTGCCGGAGCCGGTATCCGCGCCGCGGAATTTCCCATTCAGCATTGGGCCGCCGGACACGCCAATGGCCGGCAAATCACAGGAGGAGGCGCCCATCAGCAGGGCCGGCGTGGTCTTGTCGCATCCCATTAACAGCACAATGCCGTCGAGCGGGTTGCCGCGTATGGATTCCTCGACATCCATGCTGGCAAGGTTTCGAAACAGCATCGCGGTCGGACGCAGCAGGGTTTCTCCGAGCGACATCACCGGGAACTCGAGTGGAAAGCCGCCCGCTTCCCAGACGCCGATCTTGACTTGCTCGGCAAGCGTACGAAAATGGGAATTGCAGGGAGTGAGTTCGGAATAGGTATTGCAGATACCGATGACGGGACGACCGTCGAACTGATCATGCGGGATGCCGCGATTCTTTAGCCATGAGCGGTAGATGAATCCATCGCGGTCCTGGCGGCCGAACCAGGCCTGACTGCGGCGTACTCGATGCGGGGTCTCGCTCACGACGTCTCCCTTCCGTATCAGATGGCGGATATATTTTTTGTCTTCACCATGTCCATCGAAGCGCGACCGCAAACTGATTTCTGAATTGCATCGCAGTGGACATCAGGAAGCGAGCTTATTACAATAATATTATGTGGTCAACTGGTCAAACCAATATTGAAACAATGATGACACGGAAGGCCGCCGCCGGAATGCTGCGCGTGCGGCGTCGTGCGCCGGCACGCCATGCCAGGTTGTTCACCGCCCGGGCGCGTATAATCCGGATCAGAATCGCATAGGCGTCAGGCGACTGGCTGACGTCCGAACGGAATATATCAATGCCTATCCAGCTCATCGAAACAAAACGCCTTTACCGCCAGATCAGCGACCAGTTGCGATCGCTGATTAGCGCTGGAGAATTTCCGTCCGGTTCGCGCCTGCCGTCCGAACGCGACCTGTCGTTACAGCTGGGCGTCAGCCGTCCGTCATTGCGCGAGGCGCTGATCGCGCTTGAAGTCGAGGGCTATATTGAAGTGCGCATGGGTTCGGGTATCTATGTATGCGAACCGCCCTCGCCAAACGAACGCGGTTTCGACCTGTCGTCCGAAGAGGGGCCGCTCGAGCTGATACGCGCGCGCGCCATGCTGGAAGGCGAGGTTGCCGCGGCTGCGGCGAAACATGGCCGCAAGCCGCAGTTCGATGCGGTCGAACAGGCGATCGAACAAATGGAAACCGATGCCAGGGCCGGCGTTACGCCGATCGAGGCGGACTGCCTGTTTCATGTGCGCGTGGCCGAAGCGACCGGCAACAGCGTATTGGTCGGGATGGTCAAGCGGCTGTTCGAGCTGCGGCTGGGACCGTTGTTTGATCAGCTGCACAGCCATTTCGATACGCCGGAAGTATGGGCGCAGGCGATCGTTGAACATCGCGACGTGCTGAAGGCATTGCGCGCGAAGAAGCCCGCGCAGGCGAAGGCCGCGATGCAGCGTCATATGGATATTTCCTACAAGCGCCTGACTTCGAGCGTGCTGGCGGCGCCGAAACGCGCGGCGCGCACGGGAACGGGGAAAGGCAAATCAAGCGCCGGCCGCACGTGACCATCGTCGTTGGTGCGGCTTGACATTTCCTGGGTAAACTGGAATTATTTGGTATAGTGGTAAGACCAGTTTCATCCCAAGCAGGCAAAACGAATGCACGCCGTTCTCTTTAACCGGTTTAATCAATTTAATCGCTTCAGTCGCCAGGGAATGGCAAACAGCAGGCAGACAGTGGGCAGCCGGCAGCCAACCGGCAGGCATTCCGCCGGTACCGCTGACAGCGGTGCCATCGCTTCATCCCGATAAATTTTCTCGATTTCCATTATGAATGCACCCTTGTCTTCCGCCGTCTCTCCTGTCATTCGCCTGCATCCGAATGACGATGTGGTCATCGCGCGCCAGCAGCTGGTGTCCGGCGCGCGCATCGAAGGCGATGTTGTGGTTGCCGGCCTGATCCCGCCCGGCCACAAGGTCGCAACGCGCAGGATAAACGCCGGCCAGCCGGTCCGGCGCTACAACCAGATCATCGGTTTCGCCAGCAAGGATATCGCGCCGGGACAGCATGTCCATTTGCAAAACCTGGAGATGGGAAGTTTTGAGCGCGACTATGCATTCGGCGTCGATGCGAAGGCCACCAGCTATGTGGAGTCCCCGTTTACCTTCGACGGCATCGTGCGCGCGAATGGCGTTGTGGCGACTCGCAACTATATCGGCGTACTGACCTCGGTAAATTGTTCGGCGACGGCCGCGCGCGCCATCGCCGATTATTTTCGGCGTGATACGCGGCCCGAGGCGCTCGCCGATTTTCCGAATGTCGACGGCGTGATTGCATTGACCCACGGCGCCGGCTGTGGAATGGATAGCGAAGGCGAGGGCATGCAGGTGCTGCGCCGCACCCTGTCCGGCTATGCGCGGCATCCGAATTTTGCCGGGCTGCTGATTGTCGGGCTCGGCTGCGAAACCAATCAGATCAACGGCATGATGTTAAGCGAAGGCGTGAGCGAGTCGGAGCGGATCGGCACCTACTATATTCAGGATGTGGGGGGCACCGCCAAGGCGGTCGAGAAAGGAATCGCGCGGATCAGGGAGATGCTGCCGCATGCGAACGCCGTCACGCGCCAGCCGGTGGGCGCCGAGCATTTGCTGGTCGGCCTCCAGTGCGGCGGCTCGGATGGCTATTCCGGGATAACCGCGAATCCGGCGCTGGGCGCTGCGGTCGACCTGGTGGTGCGTCACGGCGGCAGCGCAATCCTTTCCGAGACTCCTGAAATCTACGGCGCCGAGCATTTGCTGACACGGCGTGCCGTGTCGCGCGAGGTCGGCGAAAAGCTGCTGGCGCGCGTGCGCTGGTGGGAAGATTACTGCAGCCGCAATCGCGGTGACATGAACAATAATCCATCCGCGGGCAACAAGGCCGGCGGCCTCACTACCATCCTTGAAAAATCGCTGGGTGCGGTCGCCAAGGGCGGCACCACGGCGCTGGTCGATGTGTTTGAGTATGCCCAGCCGGTGACGTCGCGCGGCTTTGTTTACATGGATACGCCGGGATATGACCCGGTGTCTGCGACCGGCCAGGTGGCAGGCGGCGCGAACCTGATCTGTTTCACGACCGGCCGCGGGTCCGCCTACGGCTGCGCGCCATCGCCGTCGCTCAAGATTTCCACCAACAGCGCGTTGTGGCAACGGCAGGAAGACGACATGGATATCAATTGCGGCGGGATCGTCGACGGCAGCGCGACCATAGAAGAAATGGGAGAGCGCATGTTCAGGCTGATGCTTGAGACCGCCTCCGGGCGCAAGACAAAAAGCGAGCGTCACGGTTATGGCCAGAATGAATTCGTGCCATGGCAGATCGGCGCGGTAATGTGATCGGCTGACCTTGATGGGGCTCCCATGTCGCAACGTTTGAAAGGCAAGACGGCATTGCTCACCGCCGCCGGGCAGGGAATCGGCAGGGCGACGGCGGAAGCCTTCATGCGCGAAGGCGCGCGCGTCATTGCGACCGATATCAACCTGGCGCTGCTGAACGATCTGGCCGGTTGCGCGACACGGCAGCTGGACGTCACCGATGCGGCGGCGATCACAGCGCTGGCTGCGGAAACCGGGCGGGTCGATATCCTTTTCAACTGCGCCGGTTTTGTCGACAGCGGGACCATCCTCGACTGCGACGACAAGGCATATGATTTTTCATTCGATCTGAACGTCCGCGCAATGTACCGAATGATGCGCGCTTTCCTGCCCGGCATGGTGGAAGCGGGCGGCGGCTCGATCATCAACATGGCCTCGGTCGCATCGAGCATCAAGGGCGCACCGAACCGATTCATTTATGGCGCCACCAAGGCTGCGGTAATCGGCATGACCAAGGCGGTCGCAGCAGACTTCGTATCGAAGAATATCCGGTGCAATGCAATTTGCCCTGGCACGGTCGAGTCGCCCTCGCTGCGCATGCGGATTGCAGCGCAGGCTGCGGCGAGCGGGCAGGAGGCCGACGCCGTGGAAGCGGCTTTCATCGCGCGCCAGCCGATCGGGCGGCTGGGCAGGCCGGCGGAAATCGCCGCGCTCGCGGTTTATCTCGCTTCGGATGAATCGAACTTCACGACCGGCACGGCGCAGATAATCGACGGTGGATGGTCGAATTGAACATTCCCGGCTTACAATCGGTGTTCGCGCGGTTCGGCCTGCATAGTTACACATAAAATCAAATTAGGAGAAACGGAATGAAGTTGATGCGTTATGGCGCCAAGGGGGCTGAAAAGCCTGCAATCGTGGACCAGGCCGGGCAAGTGCGCGACTTGTCTGGCATCGTGCCGGATATCACGGCGGATGTTCTGTGCGTCGCAAGTTTGAACAGACTCGCTGAAATCGATCTCGATCGCCTGCCGGTGGTGGCCAATCCGGGACGGATTGCACCGCCGTACAGTGGTCTTGGCAAGTTCGTTTGCGTCGGCCTGAACTATGCCGACCATGCCGCCGAATCGAATCTGCCGATCCCGGCCGAGCCGATCCTGTTCATGAAGGTCAACAGCGCCGTGATTGGCTGCAACGATCCGGTGGTCTTGCCGAAAGGGTCGGTCAAGGGCGACTGGGAAGTTGAGCTCGGCGTCGTCATCGGCACCAAGGCGCGCTATGTGTCCGAAGCCGATGCACTGCAGCATGTGGCAGGTTATTGCGTGGTCAACGACATCTCCGAGCGCGAATATCAAATCGAGCGCGGCGGCACCTGGGACAAGGGCAAGGGCTGCGACACCTTCGGTCCGATCGGCCCATGGCTGGTCACGGCCGATGAAGTGCCCGATCCTCAAAATCTCGACATGTGGCTGGACGTCAACGGCCGTCGCGCGCAGAGTGGCAATACCAGGACCATGATATTCGGGGTTGCGCACCTGGTGAGCTACATCAGCCGCTTCATGACGCTCTATCCCGGCGACATCATCAGCACTGGAACGCCGCCCGGCGTCGGCATGGGCCACAAGCCGGACCCGGTTTTCCTGAAGCCGGGCGATACCATGCGGCTCGGCATTTCCGGCCTGGGCGAGCAAACCCAGACTGCGCACGCCTGGGACCCGGCCCTGATCGACGGTTGATCGCCTGGCATTTTTCGCGTCGCATTTTTAAAGGATGGCAGCGATGAAACCACAAGGACGGATAGCGCTGGTTACCGGCGCAGGCTCGGGCATCGGCAAGCGCGTTGCAAGCGCGTTGTTGCGTGAAGGTTATACGGTCGTCCTCGCCGGCCGCCGCAGGGAACCGCTGGAAGCGACTGCGCGCGAGGCCGGCGGCGCCGGCGCACGCGCGCTCGTGGTGCCGGCCGATATTGCCGATCCGGCTTCGGTTCGGGCCCTGTTTGAAAAGACAGGTGAAGTGTTTGGCCGGCTCGACCTGCTGTTTAATAATGCCGGTATTTTTGCGCCGGCGGTATCGCTCGAGGAGCTCGAGTTCGAGCGCTGGAAATCCGCAGTCGATATCAATCTGACCGGCGCTTTCCTGTGCACCCAGCAGGCATTCCTGCTGATGAAGAACCAGTCGCCACGCGGTGGCCGCATTATCAATAACGGTTCGATTTCAGCGCATGCGCCGCGGCCCAATTCGGTTTCCTATACAGCCACCAAGCATGGAATGACCGGCCTGACCAAGGCGACTTCGCTCGATGGCCGCAAATATGACATTGCCTGCGGCCAGATCGATATCGGTAATGCCGCGACCGATATGACCGAGAAAATGGAAAAAGGTATCATGCAGGCCAATGGGTCGATCGCGGTTGAACCGGTGATGGATGCGGACCATGTGGCGCGCGCGGTGCTGTATATGGATAGCTTGCCGCTTGATGCGAACGTACAGTTCATGACAGTGATGGCCACCAAGATGCCCTTCATCGGTCGTGGGTGAGTTCGTGCGGTTCCGTGGTTCACTCGATTACGGAACTAGCGGCCCGGTGCCATACGCTTATGTATCGATAATCGCTGCAGGCTTAAGGCCGCGCCATTGGTTACGGCCGTGCCATCCCCTTAATCCTGTTCGATCGGAGTCGGCATACGTGAACGCCGAATGAGTTCCTCCTTCTGCAAGTCTGGCTCAGATGCCGGCTTAACTTTCTGCTTCAGACAATAACCCTGTTTGTAAACACTGGCCAACGTGAAGTGCGACTTGGTCAGCATCTCCAGCTTGAGCCGTAACTGGAATATGGTCACACGGATATTGCTGCCCTCGGTAGACTTGCCGGTCGACTTAAACAGGAGCACCAGGTCCTTGATTGGAATAACCGTCCCCATCTGATTCAGGAATAATTCCGCCAGCGCAAATTCCGAAGGCGTTAAATGGATGGTCTTGCCCTGGTAAGAAATTACACGTGATTCCGGCAACAGCGTCAGCGAACCGAAACGCAGCTTTGTCTTCAATATGTTTTTTCTCTTGAGTGAAGAGACTATCCGGCGTACCAGGTCCGGCACTGCAAGCGGCATGCATAACCAATCGGCGACAAAGTCGGGAAAATCGGGCGTGTCCGCAAGCAAGGCCTGTGAACGGAACACAAGCAGCACAGGCGACAGCACGATAGGAAGAAAAGGCGGATCCTTAATGAAGGTCAGCTCGCGCTTTTCCATCAGCTGTATCTTTTCGAGAAAGCCCGGGTCCTGCGCATCGATCAACAGTACTGACGCACACTCGGGATAGCTGAGCAAGTTTTCAGGCTTGAGATTGCTGGACAGATGCGTGACCTGCCATTCTATGCTGTCATTTTGCTGTGACATTTTCGGGAAAGCCAGGTTCAGTGCCTCGACTTCCTTGGCGAGTAAGGAAAATAATTCCACTCCGACAACTTTAAGCGTGATTTTCACTTGATTCTCCCAATACGGCTGGGGCAGAAGGTGATGTAAGCATTTATCTTGAGCATTCTTATGATTACTAGTTTCAGTATAACAGAAACTAAAAGTATGAAAAGCAATTCATGATTGCGCAGATGCTTACCAAAAGTCAAGCTAATATTTAATGCATTAATAAGCGTGCAAGAAGTGTTAGTGACCCCTCCATGAATATTAATTTCGCTTTGTGTTGGTTCCATTGCTCGTATTCTTGGGTACTGGAAGTTACCGAGAGGTTGTAGCGGTTTGGGAAGCTGATAGTTCATCAACGCAAGCTGACAAGAAGAAGCCTTTACACCATGATCGATAAAAGCATGCGTGTTGTAGTTGTAACGGGCGAAGATCAGCTGCGAGGCGAGATCGTGTCGGGGATTGCCTCAGCCGGGCTGGATGCGAAAGGTGTTGCCGATAGCGCAGCATTATTTCTTGAGCTATTGCAACATTCTGCGGATATCGTCATCCTCGACATCGGCGCCGAGGGAAGGAATAATTTTAACGTGGCCCGCCAGCTCAGATCGATACCCGGTCCGCTTGGCATAATCGTTATTACCACTAGTACGGAATGCAGCCGGCGCATCGAAGGATTGGAAAACGGCGCGGATGTCGTATTGCTGCGCCCGGTCGATCCGGAAGAGCTGAATGCGTATATCCATAGCTTGCTTCGGCGCTTGCGCGCAGATCATCGGCCATGGAACCCGGTCTTATGGCGTTTTCATCAGAACGAATGGAAGCTTATTTCCCCCTCGGGTGCGGACATAGAACTCAGTCATCTCGAAGCGGCATTTGTCGATATCATTGCGCGCAACGCCGGCAAGGCTGTCAAACGAAGAGACATCATTTCGGTTGCGTTCGGAAAGGACCCGCTGTGTTATGACAACCGTAGACTGGAAGCAATCGTGAGCCGTTTACGCAAGAAAGTGCACCGTTCCTATCCATTATCACAGCCGATCAAGGTAGTACATTCAATAGGCTATGTATTTACCGATGCGATCCAGTGCGTCTGACACGACTTGTCCGTCAGGTGTCCTATTGGCAGCAGCTTGTCCCGGGAACAAAATCCCTGCCCGATGTTACATACAGAATGGCAAGTTTGAAGTGCGGGCGCATTCTCAGGGATTCACATGAATATTAATTTGAAAATTATCGGCGAGGGCTTGCACCTTTCGCTATCGAAAGATATCAAAGCCCTCAATACCGCCTTTTTCAAGTTGTCCAGGCAAAGTGAAACAGTCGAGGTGCAAATCATGTTGTTGACCGACAGTCCGGCGCCGGAAGATTTATTACACAATGCGGATAGCCCGTCGGTGCTACTGGTCGATGCGCAAGACCTGACATTAATTGAAAAAATTCATGCGATGGAAAAGAAAGAACTGCTGTTCATGAAAGATCCGCAGTGCGTTCCCATCGTTCTCTCACCGCTTATCACGGTTTTTCCATCACCCGAACCGCTGGCTGATATCAGGGAGCTTCCCGACCTTGTGTCGGATTGGATGTTCATGCCCGTCAATCTGCCGGAACTGGCACGCAGAATCCTGACGTCGCTCAAGAGGAAGAATATCCTGAAGGCGAAGTTGCGCTTCGGATCATTGACACTGCTGCCGGAAACGCGCGTGATTGCATTCTTTGGGCGGACCATGCATTTGACCCGCTCCGAATTCGCGCTGGCTGAAATGTTCCTGAGCCAAATGGGCAGCGTTATTCCACTTTCCGACCTGGTACTGCTCTTCAAGTCGACCGGCAAGTCTACCGAAGGCAGCAATATCCGTGTGACCATATTCCAGTTACGGCTCAAGCTCGAGATGTTGACCAAGGGCCAGTTTACCCTGGCAAGCGTCTATAAACGCGGCTATTGCCTCAAACAAAAGGCCAAGGCTTATTCCCGCCTTGACGGTGTCGGATACGGCGGCGGGGTCGTTGTCGGCAACGGGCTGCTGACAGAGCAGGACTAGAGCGGTTTGCGTATTGTAGTGCGGAAAGCGCGGGCTGATTCGGGTGCAGGGCAAGGAGTGAGGAGTGCCGTGTGGCGAGCCACATAAACGAGGAACCACGCAGCCATGCGCCCCAAAGCGGCCCGCGACACCCTGCAGCAATGCGCAAACCGCTTTAAGTCCGCCGTCCCGCCGCGTGTTTTGCATGCGCCATACCGTGGAAACATTCACGCCGGTTGAACATAAGTACTCAGAAAAATCCTGGTTTCGCTATTCGGAAAAACAATGGTGACCTTGTCGCCGCTGACTGCCACGATTCTTCCTTCTCCGAAGCGTGGCACCCTGACGGCCGCACCCACCGCATGAGGCTGTGGTCGGGAACTCCGGCGTGCGGCATGCAACTGGCCTGATTGCCGATAGCGTGGCGTTGTTTTCGCAAGACTTTGCGCGGACTGCTTGAGACAGTTATCGCACTGGCCGCAATGGTCCCATCCGACCCGCTGCCCGAAATACTCCAGCATTACCTTCACACGGCAAAAACCGGTCTGAGCGTAAAACACCATCCGATCGAGCGCTTCCCGGTCGTGCGAAATCTTATGTTGATATATTTCGGTCAGTCCGCTTAATTCCTTTACCTTCGCATGCGCCTTGACGAGACGGTAGTCAAGATGTGTAGCCTGGGCGGCAAAACCGCTTTCGCATAAAAGCCTTAGTGCAACTTGCAGTTTGCTGGCGGAGAGTTGCGGCAATTCTTTTTGCAGGCGGATCAAGGTGAGCGGCGCTTGATCAGCGCTCAGCATTTGCATCGATGTATAAATTATTCTTACTTCATTGCTGTCCGGGTAGCGACGCGCCAGAAAGCCTTGCTGAACCCGTTTGTCCTGGAGATGATAGAGCAGGGTACAGTACGCCGTTTCCTGGTCACGCCCAGCGCGGCCCGACTCCCGGTAATATGTTTCCAGGTTCGCGGGTATCTGGTAATGAATCACGAAGCGGACATCCGGCTTGTCGATACCGGTGCCGAAATCGTTTGTGGCAACCATGATGCGGCTGGCGCCGTGCGTAAAGCGGTCCTGGTGGAGCTTGCGCTGCCGGCTCGCCAGTTGTGCGTGAAGGAGTGTCGCTTGTTCGCCGGCATGCGCCAATTGCTGATGCAGGCGCTCCACAGTCTTGATGCTGGCCGCATACACAATGCCCGCTCCCCTGGTTTCCTGTAGCAACTTTATTAATTGCGTATTTTTTTCCTCATCGCTGGTAGTATGGATTACGCGATAATGCAGCTTGGTCGGAAGAGGGTGCGGTACCATGGGAGCCGTTCGGTTTTCTGGAGTGCTCCTTTTGTGGATGCATCAGTCATGCCAGTAGGGCGGCCGGCAAGGCGCCTCACCGCATTTTATGTAATTCATGCATGATTTGTCTGTGGCAAGCGTATAGGCGATTTGATTTGGCACAAAATCGTCGAGAGGGACAGCTTTTCTTGTCACATGATTCGAAAGATATGAAGTATAATGCGGCATCGTTGAGATTCGAGCTAGTAGTGGTGCAGTATCAGTCTGTCATTCCTTACTTGGTTGAAACGATCTATCGGGCACATGCCCAACTTAACTGAAATAGGAATTGCAATGGCAACTGGTATCGTAAAATGGTTTAATGATTCGAAGGGCTTCGGCTTTATTACCCCTGACGAAGGCGGCGAAGATCTGTTCGCGCACTTCTCGGCAATTCAGTCCAGCGGCTTCAAGTCGCTCCAGGAAAATCAGCGTGTTTCGTTTGAAGTCACGTCTGGTCCTAAGGGCAAGCAAGCTTCGAATATTCAGCCAATCTAAGCTGACTACTGAATAAGTCAATCGAAAATCCCAGGCATGCCGGGGATTTTTTTTGTCTGGCGGATCCGCCAGGGTATTCATGCACTGCGCCCGCAGGCCCAAAAATCCGGTTTATTTTTGAATCAGCACTTACGTCATGCGCCAGTAATCCGGCGCGGCAAAAGCACGGCGCAGGAAATCGACCAGCACACGTATGCGCAATGGCATATGTTGCCTTTGGGAATATACTGCATAAATATCGTTGCCTGGCGCAGCATACTGGTCCAGGACCGTTACCAATTTGCCCGACTCGATTTCGGCGCCGACCTCCCACATCGAACGCCATGCGAGCCCTTCGCCCGCGAGCGCCCAGTCATGCAGTACTTCACCATCATTGCATCCCATGTTGCCGGCTACCTTGAGCGTTATGTTTTTTCCATTTTGCCGAAATGTCCACCCGGGCTGACTACCTTCATTGCTTATGGGCAGGCAATTATGCCGCGCCAGATCGTCCAGAGCAGCCGGTTTGCCGTGGCGCGCGATATAGGACGGTGCCGCGACCACGACGCGTTTGTTATCGGCCAGCTTGACTCCGACCAGGTTCGAATCGGTCAGGGTGGCGATACGGATTGCAAGATCTACGCCTTCGCCGATCAGGTCGACCACGCGGTCATTGAGGTTGAGCGTCAGTGTGACTGCGGGGTGCTGCACGAGGAAAGACGGCACTAGCGGCGCGACATGCTGACGGCCGAATCCGGCCGGCGCCGACATGATCAAATGGCCGCTCGCTCTTGCGCTGCGTTCGGATACCGAGGATTCCGCGGTTTCGAGATCGTGCAGGATGCGCTGGCAGTCCTCCAGAAAAGCCGCCCCTTCATTCGTCAGCGCAAGCTTACGCGTGGTGCGCTGTAGCAGTTTGACGCCGAGGCGTTGTTCCAAGGCATCGAGACGGCGGCCGATTACCGCGGGCGCAATGCCTTCGGCGCGGGCGGCGGCGGATAAACTGCCTTTGGCAATCACTTCGACGAAGGTTGAAATCTGCTTGAATTGATCCATCGGATGCCTGGTCGGCTGCGAGCCTGGTTATCGAAGTCCGGCTTCTGATTGTTGTCTTTAACGGGAAAAAATCCGGCGCAGGCCCGCCATTCCGCCGGACCGGCCTGGCTTACAAGGCTTGCCGGATGCGGTCGCGCAGATTGCAGTTTTCCTGCCATGTCATACGTTCTTTACTACCGGTTGCTTCGGCCTTGAGTTCAACCTCGCTTTTTTCCACCTGTGCTTCCAGCAGCCGGTTGGCCTGGCGCCAATCGGGCAGGACGGTGCCGAAGAATGCAACGGTATCACCGCGCTGGATCAGCAAACATGGAAAATTTTCGACATCAAGGTCGCCGACCACATCGGCCTGGTCTTCTATATCGATCCAGACGAAATGCTTGTCGGGATGGCGCGCGGCGAACGCATCGAAGCCGGCCCGGTATTGGCGACAAACATCGCACCATGCTGCGCACAGGCAAGCGACCATCCAGGCGTCGCCGGTAAGGGTTTCAAGTAAGCGCGTACGGTTATCGAGTTCGAGAGTCACACTGGTCATGGCAGGTATTTTACCGCAGGGTACTTTTTATCACATCACTAGAGTGAGCTTTTGGGGGTTCCTTTCCTGGTCGTCCGCTCAATGGCACTAGCTTAAACCTGCAGCGAGCGGCAGAACATGTCAATTGAAGCATGAAGAACGACCAGCCCCGCCGCCCATGCGAACAGGCGCGGTAAAATAGCGTCATGCCTATCATTCTTGCCATCGAAACTTCCAGCGAACTTGCTTCTGTCGCATTATTGCAGGACGAACAAATCCGCACACGGGAATCCTCCACCGTGCAAACCCATTCCCAAACCATGCTGCCGATGGTGCAAAGCGTGCTCGCCGAGGCCGGCATCACGCTGGCGCAATGCGATGCGCTCGCGTTCGGCGTCGGCCCCGGCTCATTTACCGGCGTTCGTACCGCCTGCGGCATTGTGCAAGGCCTGGCATTCGGTGCAGCGCTTCCCGTAATACCAATCGTCACCTTGCACGCAATGGCGCAGGCTTGCCACGAAGCCAGCGGCGCGACCGACGTGCTGGCAGTGCTGGATGCGCGGATGGGCGAGGTTTACTGGGCCCAGTACCGGTATGCGGGAGGCTGGGATACCATCGTGGAGCCTACCCTGTCCACTGCCGGCGCGATCATGCCGGTCGGCGCCGTCATCGCTTGCGGCAATGGATTGTCGGCGTATCCGGCTGCGTTTGAAGACCGCATTCCCGCCGCGGATCGCTATCCGGAGGTAATGCCCCACGCGGCGCAGATTGCGAGATTGGCGCGCGTCGCTTATGCTGGCGGCGATACGCTTGCGGCGCGCGATGCGCAACCGCTTTACCTGCGCAATCGGGTCGCCTTGACGACAGCGGAACGAATGGCGAAGGGGAACTCGTGAGTTCAGTGCAGGAAACCGGAAAACTCAGGCCGGAGATTGTGCCGCTGGAATTTTCGCGCATGCAAGCGCAGGATATCGACGAGGTGCTGCGGATTGAATATGCGGTGTATCCGTTCCCATGGGTCCGTGAAAACTTTCTCGATTCTCTGCTCAGCGGTTATGAAGCATGGATAGTGCGCGATGGATCACGACAGCTGCTCGGCTATTTTCTGATGATGGTCGCGGTCGATGAAGCGCATTTGCTTAATATAACCGTTGCATTGGACGCACAGGGAAAAGGCACCGGCCGCCTGATGCTGGACAAGGCCGTGGCGGTGGCGCGGGAAAGAAAAATGCAATCGATTTTGCTTGAGGTCAGGCCGTCCAACCTGAGGGCCTTGTCGTTGTATGAACACTATGGGTTTTTCCAGATCGGCGTGCGCAAGAATTACTATCCTGCTGCCCACGGCAAACGCGAAGACGCGATCGTGATGAGGTTTCCGATATGACATCCGACGCGGATCGCCGCGCGATTTTCCTGGAAGAGATGGGCTTGGCGCCGTTGTGGGTGCCGCTCGCCGCGCCGCTCGCCGCTGTCGCGCCGGTTGCCGATCAGCTCGCGGTTCCGCCTGCCGCTGCCGCGCAGGATATGCCGGCTACATCGGGCAAGCCTGCCTTGCCTGTCATGGCCGTCGATCTGCCTGGCGTCGCGCGTGCGTCCGAGACGGTGGGGCTGTCCGGAAATATCGGTGCCGACGCCGCTGCGATCACCGCTCCCGGCGCCACCGCGCCATCGGCTGCCGAGATCGAGCGCATGGACTGGACCCAACTGAAAGCGGCGGTGGCCGGTTGCGTCAAATGCGGCTTGTGCCGCAGCCGCACCAGGACTGTATTCGGCGTCGGCGATGAAAAAGCCAGATGGCTGTTTGTCGGCGAAGGTCCGGGGCGCAATGAGGATTTGCAGGGGGAACCGTTTGTCGGGCCGGCCGGCAAGCTACTGGATAATATGCTGCTCGCGATGGGATTAAGGCGCGGCGAAAATGCGTATATCGCCAACATCGTTAAATGCAGGCCGATCGGCGAAGACGGCCGCGACCGGCCGCCGGCGCCGGATGAAGCGGCGGCTTGCATGCCTTATCTTCAGCGCCAGATCGCGCTGATCAATCCGACTATTATTGTCGCGCTCGGCAAGACGGCGGCAATGTCGCTGCTCGGCCTCGAGAAGGATACCGCGCTTGCAAAGTTGCGCGGCACAGTGCACAACTATTCAGGCTTGCCGCTGGTGGTGACGTATCATCCGGCGTATCTACTGCGCAAACTGACCGACAAAGGTAAGACCTGGACCGACCTGTGTCTTGCGATGAAGGCCTATGCCGATGCCTGATAGTGCGGATAATTCATTGCATGCATTGAACCAAGCCGGCGCATCGTTTCAATCGCAATTTCACCAGCGCTGGCGGCATCTGACCGATCCGCACGTGCGCGCGCTGGCATGGTTGATCGATGCGCCCGATCTGCTCGACCCGCAGGCGCCGCAATGGCGCGGACAAATTGCCGGCCTGCCTTCGGATGCGGGGCACGATGCGCGGGAATGGCTGGCTGCGCTCGACCGTGAACCGGCAGAACTGCATGCCTGGCTCAATGTCCAGCCGTTCGCGCGGCTTGGCCGCTATGCGGAAAAGCTGATGGCATTTTATTTCACACACCAGGGAATGCTGTTCGCGCACGGGGTGCAGGTCAGAGCCGGGAAAAATGAAACGGTGGGTGAGTTCGACTTCCTGTTGCACAGCGGCGCCGGACTGGCGCACTGGGAATTCGCGACAAAATTCTATCTGCTGCAGTCACCGCGCGGCCGCGGTCCCGCAGGGCCGAAAGCCGATTATTTTGTCGGCCCCAACCTGGCGGATACGCTCGGAGCCAAGATGACCAAGATCCTGCACCGCCAATTGTCGCTCGGCCGACATCCGGCGGCCCAGGTCCATTTACCGCTGCCGCTGTCCGCTGCGCAGGCGCTGGTCAAGGGCTGGCTGTTTTATCACAGGGACGACGCGCCGCCGCGCACGCTCGGTGTATCGGAACTGCATTGCCGCGGATTCTGGTGCGCACTGGGGGAACTGGAGGCGCCACCCGGCCGGCTTTATACGGTGTTGCCGAGGCTGCGTTGGCTCGCCCCCGCGAAAATAAAAATCGAAGCGGCGATAACGGGGGAGGCGCTGCGCGAACTGCTTGTCGCACACTTCATGCAGGACACGATGCCGGTCATGGTGGCGCTGCTTGAAGAATGCGGAGAGTATGCCGAAGAAACCGACCGTGGCTTCATTGTGCCGGATGACTGGGGCAGCCGCGCCCGTGACCGGATCAGGCCGGTTGATTCGCCGGCTTGATACGCTGGCTCAATACGCTGGCTGAATACGCAGCCCTGATTTGCACGACTGATTCGCAGGCGCGTTAATGCTTATGCTCACCGATCAGCGCCACCGTATCGAACTCCCGCTGATTGGCGTGATGCTTGCGTAATATGAGATACATGATGCAGGCTACAAATAGCCCGAATATCACAATAATGACATTCACATTCAAATTCAATTTCACCATCACCGCATATAGGACAAGCATGGTCAGCACCGAAAGGTTCTCATTGAAATTTTGAACCGCAATCGAGTGGCCAGCACTCATCAGCACATGGCCGCGGTGCTGCAACAGCGCATTCATCGGCACCACGAAATAACCGGCCAGCGCGCCGATGATGATCAGCAGGGGGTAGGCAATCCAGGTGCTCGTGACAAGCGTCATCAGGATTACCACAAAGCCCATGATAATGCCGAGCGGGATGACAGAGAGGGATCTCTTCAGCGGCACAAAGCGGGCCGCGGCGATCGCTCCGATCGCAATTCCGAGAGCCACCACGCCTTGCAGAATGGCGGCCCGATCGAGCGGCATCTGCAACGATTTTTCAGCCCATTTCAGCACAATGAATTGCAGCGTTGCGCCGGCACCCCAGAACAATGTAGTGACGGAAAGGGAAATCTGCCCAAGCTTGTCTTGCCATAATTTCGTGAAACAACCGGCGAATTCCACCACCAGTTTCACTGGATTGCGTTGCTGATGCGCGTAACGCGCGCCGGTATCGGGGATTCTCAGATTGAATAGCGCAGCCACCATGTAAGCGCCGACAATAACGCATAGCGCCGCTTCAATCGGCGTATCGATCCCGGACTCGAACATCGGCAACTCCAGCGCCAGCAGGGAGGACGCAATCTTGACATTCACCAGCGCGCCGCCCAATACCGTGCCGAGGATGATGGAAGACACTGTTAGTCCCTCGATCCAGCCATTGGCCGCGACCAGTTTTTCAGGCGGGAGTAATTCGGTCAGGATGCCGTATTTCGCCGGCGAATAGGCAGCCGCGCCGAAGCCGACCACGGCGTAGGCAAGCAAAGGATGCACATTAAAGAACATCATGCCGCAGCCAAACACCTTGATCAGATTGGTAATGAACATGACCCGGCCTTTCGGCAGCGCATCCGCGAATGCGCCGACAAATGCCGCCAATAAAACATAGGACAATACGAAGAACAATTTAAGCAGCGGCGTCATCCACGCCGGTGACTGCATGGTTGTTAAAAGGGCGATTGCCGCGATGAGTAACGCATTGTCTGCAAGCGACGAAAAAAACTGCGCCGCCATGATTGTGTAAAACCCGCGATTCATTCGCATTTTTGCTTGTAAGAAGATGTCACCGGCTTGCTTTATACCATGAAAATCTGAGTATTCCACCGTTTTGGACAGGTTCCTGGCGGCTACCTCCGGTAAAATACGAAGTGAGCGCAAGTTGATGCATCACGCGTAACCATTCCTGTCCATTGTTCTCATGCCAAGACCCCTCGTCGCTGCCATTGATATCGCCGCACTGCAATCTAATTTGCGCATCGCGAAAGCGCATGCTCCTGGTGCAAAAACCTGGGCCGTGGTGAAGGCCAACGCCTATGGCCATGGGCTGGCCAATGGCATGCGCGGCTTTGCCGCGGCCGATGGCTTGAGCTTGATCGAGCTCGATGGTGCGGTCCGTTTGCGCGAGATGGGTTGGCAAAAACCGATTCTTTTGCTGGAAGGATTTTTTGAGCCTGCGGATTTGCGTACAGTGTTCGACCATCAATTTGAAACCGTCGTGCATTGCTCTGAACAAATAGACATGCTTGAACACGCAAGGTTGCCAGGTTCAATTGATATTTATTTGAAAGCCAACAGCGGCATGAACCGGCTTGGCTTCAAACCGGAATCATTTCGTGCGGCCTATGAGAGGCTGGCCGGCATTGATGCGGTGCGCAATATTTCATTCGTGACGCATTTTGCGAATGCCGATGATGCGGGCAATGCAGCGCTTCCGTTAATCGAACAGGTGCGGCGGTTTCAATTGGCAACCACCGGCTTGCCGGGCTCGCGCAGCGTGGCCAACTCCGCCGCCAACCTGATGCATCCGGAACTGGCGGACGATTGGGTCCGGCCGGGTATCATGCTGTATGGCGGAACGCCGGGCGCAGCCAGCGCGGCGTCGTTCGGCCTGTTGCCTGGCATGACATTGGAGAGCAGGATTATCGGCATGCAGGATGTGCCGGCCGGCGAAGCGGTCGGGTATGGCAGCCGCTTTGTGGCGGACCGTCCGATGAAAATCGGCGTGGTCGCCTGCGGCTATGCCGACGGCTATCCGCGCCATGCGCCGGACGGCACGCCGATCCTGGTGGACGGCAACCGGACCCGTATCGTCGGACGGGTATCGATGGACATGATTACGGTCGACCTGACGCCGCTGCCATCGGCGCATGTCGGCAGCGTGGTGACCCTGTGGGGAGGCGCGTTGCCGATCGACGATGTGGCGCAGGCCGCCGGCACGATCGGTTATGAATTGATGTGCGCGCTGGCGCCGCGCGTGCCGGTGATCGCGCTGGCGCCGCCGGCGGCGGCGAATTCCGAAGGACCTTGAGCACATATGGCTAAATCGAAAACCAATTACACCTGCACCGAATGCGGTGGCGTCGCCAATAAGTGGACGGGCCAGTGTCCGAATTGCGGACAGTGGAACACCCTGGTCGAAACGATCGTGGAGACCGGCGGCAACCGCTACTCGACCCAGCAGCACCAGGGACTGGCGCAGACTGCCCCGGTGCTGACCCTGGCCGATATCGAGGCGATCGATGTGCCGCGTTTCAGCACCGGCATTGAAGAATTCGACCGGGTGCTGGGCGGCGGCCTGGTGGCCGGCGGCGTCGTGCTGATCGGCGGCGACCCTGGCATCGGCAAGTCGACCTTGCTGCTGCAGGCGCTGGCCAGCCTGTCGCGTGAGAAGAAGGTGCTGTATGTCAGCGGCGAGGAATCGGGCGCCCAGATCGCCTTGCGCGCCAAGCGGCTGGCGGTCGACGCCAGGGACTTGTTGCTGCAGGCTGAAATCCAGCTGGAGAAAATTCTCAATACGCTTGCCGAGCACAAGCCCCAGGTCGCCGTCATCGATTCGATACAGACGATTTATTCGGATGCGCTGACCTCCGCGCCGGGCTCGGTCGCACAAGTGCGCGAATGCGCCGCGCAGCTGACCCGCGTCGCCAAGCAATCGGGCATCACCATCATCCTGGTCGGCCATGTCACGAAAGAGGGCGCGCTGGCCGGTCCGCGCGTGCTCGAACATATCGTCGATACGGTGCTGTATTTCGAAGGCGATACGCACTCCAGTTTCCGGCTGGTGCGGGCGTTCAAGAACCGGTTCGGCGCGGTGAATGAACTTGGCGTGTTCGCGATGACCGAGAAAGGTTTGAAGGGTGTGTCCAATCCTTCGGCCCTGTTCCTGTCGCAGCATGATAATCAGGTTCCGGGATCGTGCGTCATGGTAACGCAGGAGGGCACGCGCCCCTTGCTGGTCGAGATTCAGGCATTGGTCGACACTACGCATTTGCCGAATGCCCGGCGGCTGTCGGTCGGACTCGAACAAAACCGGCTTGCAATGCTGCTGGCGGTATTGCACCGGCATGCCGGCATCGCCGCGTTCGACCAGGATGTATTCATCAACGCGGTCGGCGGCGTCAAAATCACCGAACCGGCGGCCGACCTCGCGGTGCTGCTTGCGATCCAGTCGTCAATGCGCAGCAAGCCCTTGCCGCGCGGGCTGGTGGTGTTTGGCGAGGTCGGGCTGGCCGGTGAAATCCGGCCGGCGCCGCGGGGGCAGGAACGCTTGCGTGAAGCGGCCAAGCTCGGGTTTTCGATTGCGCTGATTCCGAAATCGAATGTGCCGAAACAGAAGGTGGAGGGGCTGACGATTGTTGCGGTGGAACGGATTGATGAGGCGCTGAACAAGGTGCGGGAACTCGGGTAGAGAAAAAACGCGGCTTTGCTATCAGCATGTCATGGGACGCATGGTTCGTTGCGGAGCTGGTGCCTTCATCGGCTTCGGTCCCTGAGCCTGCCACGCTGCTGCTGTTTGGTGCGGGGATGCTCATTCCGGAAATTCGCTCTTTGCGTACTCTCCTGCCAACTCGGCACAGGCCCTTACCTTAACAAGCGCGCCGCATTAAGTCCGCTGCGCACTGCGCCTTCCAACGTTGCCGGGTAATCGCCGCTGGTGTAATCGCCCGCGATGGCTAGCCCGTCTATTCCGGTCTCATTGTCCGGACGAAGCAGGGACGGCGTGCAGGAAAACGTTGCGCGTTTTTCCGAGATCACCCTGGTCCATTGCGGCGACGCCAGCGCCGGCATTTGAAACACGCGAACCAGTTGTGCGATGATCGCTTGCGTCAGTGTTTCATTGCCAAGGCTAATCGCGGCGTGCGAGGCGCTGACCACTACCGCAAGCATTCCGGCGTCGCCGGCGTTGAGCTGGCCGCGATCAAACACGAATTGCCCCCACTCGTTTGCATCGGCATCGTCGGCCAAGGCAAACAACGGCTGGGCCAGGGTGAGCTCGCTGCCGTATTGAAGGTAGCAGGTGGTAATCGGCTCGTACGTGAACGCAGGAAACTGAACCGTGTGTTGCAAGCCTTCGAGCAGGCGGGCGGCTTGCCAGGGCGAGGTCGCAATCACGACCGCATCGAACGATTCCGGTTCGGACTGGGGATCATGCGCAATGCGCCAGCCGCCGCGCTGCGCCAGAATCTTCTCGACCTTGGCGCCGTAGCGTACGCTGCCGTTGCGCTGCTCGATGAATGCCGCCGCCCGGATCGGGAACAGGGCGCTCAGATCAACCCGTGGAATCAGCATGTCGGATGCGCTGCGGCGCGCGCCCAGGCTGTCGCGCAATACATTGAGGAATACCTGGGCCGAAGCATGCTCCGGCACGGTATTGAGAGCGGCGATGCAGAGCGGTCGCCACATCAGCCTGATCACGCGATCGGTCTGGTTAAAACGATCGAGCAATTCGGACACCGTGCAATCGGTATGGAGGCGCCAGCCCATCCAGCGCGCCGTGCTGGAAAACCGCGCCAACGCGAGTTTGTCGTCTTTTTCAAGTCCGCTCGCTCGCCACAATGCGCCCAGCAAATGCAGTGGCGCCGGCAGGCGCGGCGCCACAAAATCCATGCCGCCGCTGTGCGGCGGATAACGCATCTGCAGCGGCAGGCGCAGCATCGCGCGATCAAGGTCGATCCCCACCAGGCGCATTAGCCGCAGGGTATCGCGATAAGCGCCCAGCAGGATATGCTGGCCATTGTCCAGCGTCTTGCCATTTGCTTCAATATGGCGGGCCCGTCCGCCAAGCGCACGCGAGGCTTCGTATAGCGTGACGGCATGGCCCTGGCGCGTCAGCTCCACCGCCGCCGCGCATCCGGCCCAGCCGCCGCCGACGATCGCAATCCGGCGCGAGGGCCGCACTAGCCTTCACCCTCGAACATAGGTTTTCCAGGCCAGCCACAGTTTGCGGATTGGCGTCAGCGATATGCGCTGATTCAGCACGTGAAAACCGTCGCGCTCGATTTCATTCAACAGCGCGCGATAGATTGCCGCCATGATGAGACCGGGCCGTTGCGCGCGCCGGTCTTCCGGCGGCAACAGCGCGAAGGCTTCCTCATAAGCCTGTTGCGCGCGCTCGGCCTGGAAGCGCATCAGCTTTTCAAAATTTTCGGTGTGGCGCGCATTGAGAATATCGGCGGCAGTCACGCCGAACTGCTGCAATTCATTTACCGGCAGATAGATCCGGCCCTTGCGCGCATCGTCACCGACATCGCGAATGATATTGGTCAGCTGGAACGCCAGGCCAAGCTTTTCCGCATACTCGAGCGTGGCGGGACGGGTGGCGCCGAATATGCTTGCCGACAAAATGCCGACTACGCCGGCGACGTGCCAGCAATAGCGCCGCAAACCAGGGTAGTCGAGATAGCGGGTCTGATCAAGGTCCATTTCCATGCCATCGATGATAGCTTGCAAATGTTTGCCGTCCAGCGCGTAAGTGGAGAGATGCGGTTGCAGGGCACGTGTGACCGGATGGGTAGGCGCGCCGGCCAGCATTGCGCCAATTTCCTTGCGCCACCAGACCAGCTTGGTGCGCGCAACGGCCACGTCGCTGCATTCATCTACGGTGTCATCCACTTCGCGGCAAAACGCATACAGCGCTGTAATTGCACGGCGCCTTTCAGGCGGCAAGAACAGGAAACTGTAATAAAAACTCGATCCGCTTTGCGCGGCTTTTTGCTGGCAATAGTCGTCAGGAGACATAAAACGCGCTCTGAGCCTTTTGGAAAGCCGCTATGCTAGCCGACTACGGGTGATTAAACTATGGAAAAATGCGCACAATCACAAGTTTTTGTGCATCCGGATCGCGCGCCAGGCCAGCACCAGCCAGTCGCGCCTGCCCAATTTCGGGCGGCGGCGGAATACATCGTAGTCTACCGCCTCGATACATTCCAGAATACGCAAGCCACCCTGTATTACCAGCCGCAATTCCCATCCTATTCGCCCCGGAAGGCGCAACGCCAGCGGCGCCCCGGCCAGCATCATGGTCCGAGCACGGTCAATCTGAAACCGCATCAGCGCGCGCCAGGCCGGCGTCACCAGCCCCTGCGCCAGCTGCGCTTCCGCAACCCCGAAGCGCTCAAGGTCTTCCAATGGAACATAAATGCGCGATTTTTCCCAGTCGATCGCCACGTCCTGCCAGAAATTAATTAGCTGCAATGAAGAACATATTGCATCCGATTCCACCAGATTGCATGGTGTGCAACGCTCATAAAGGTGCAACATCAGGTTTCCCACCGGATTCGCGGAGCGGCGGCAATAGTCCAGCAAATCGTCGAACGTATGGTACCGGGTGGTCATCACGTCTTGCTTGAAGGCCGACAAGAGATCGCGCAATGGCTGGATCGGGAACGCTTTTTTGCTGATCAGGCTTGCCAACGGTATGAAGAGCGGCAATTCCGGCCGGAGCCCCGCTTCGATCCGCGTCAATTCGTCTTCGTAACGGCTTAAGGCGGCTAATCTTTGCGGGGGCGTGGCGTCGCCTTCGTCCGCCAGATCGTCGGCGCTGCGGGCAAAAGCATACACCGCTTCGACCGCCGGCCTCAGCCGGGCCGGCAGCAATATCGACGCAACAGGAAAATTCTCGTAGTGTTCAACCGACATTATTTAATTTCACCCAAATAGTCATAGGCAAACCGGAGCAGCGCTGCTTATAATAAATAACTTATGAGTCATTAATAAAAGTACGCGGAAATGGCAAGGACTTGCCGGCAATGGGATTACATACACGCCATACACGCGTTCTTTTTGCAGCCCGAATAGTAAAGGAAATATTGTGCCTAACACGAAAAAAAGGCTTGATAGCAGGCAGGCATTGTGGCGGGAAGCGCGGCCGGCGGCGCTGACCGCCTGGTTGGCCGCCGCATTGATGCTGTTCGCCGGTTGCTCCAAACCTGTCGAAAAAGTGGAAGAGATTCGTCCGGTTCGGGCGATTGTCCTGGCCGCCGGCAACACCGATGTCGTCAACGAATACCCTGGCGAGGTGAGGGCGCGGGTCGAATCGCGGCTTGGCTTCCGGGTCGGGGGCAAAATCGTTGCACGCAAGGTTGATGTTGGAACGGTGGTAAAGCGCGGCCATGTGCTGATGCAGCTCGATCCGCAGGATTTGCGCCTGCTGCAGACGCAGGCCAACGCGGCACTGCGCGGGGCGGAAAGCAATCTTTCGCTGGCCCAGGCGGAGCGTAGCCGGTACCAGGAGCTGCGGCAAAAGAATTTCGTGAGCCAGGCTGTGCTGGACGGAAAGGAAACAGCTTACCAGGCGGCCAAGGCCAGCCATGACCAGGCGGTCGCGGCCTATCGCAACCAATCGAATCAGGCCGGCTATGCCAACCTGGTTGCCGACATCGATGGCGTGGTCACCGGCGTGGATGCCGAAGCCGGCCAGGTGGTAAGCGCCGGCACCCCGGTAGTGCGAGTGGCCCGAGCCGGGGAAAAAGAAATCGTCATCAGCATCCCGGAAGATAAGGTCGACGCCTTGCGTGACATCACCGATGTACAGGTGCGCATCTGGGCCAATCCGAATAATGTCATTCCCGGAAAGTTGCGCGAACTTTCGCCGATCGCCGACACGGCGACGCGTACCTACACCGCGAAAATCGCTGTGCCCGATGCGCCAGCTGAAATCAGGCTCGGAATGACCGCGTATGTGCGATTCGCCGCCAGGAGTCCCGATGCAATGATCAAGGTGCCGCTGACGGCATTATTCCGCGACGGCGACGCGACTGCGGTCTGGGTCGTTGAAAACGGCGCGGTGAGGCTGGCGCCGGTCCGGATTGCGGCAGCCTCGGGAAATGAACTGGTGCTGGCCGGCGGCGTTGCCAGCGGCCAGACGATCGTGACCGCCGGCGTAAACCAGTTGAAGCCGGGACAAAAAGTGACGGTTCTCGGGCAGGAGCCGGCGACCGGCGGGGAGAAAAAGCCGGCTGCCACGAACGAAGTCAAGCCGGCTGCAGCGGCCGACCCGAACGCCGCCAAAAAAAATGACGTCAGGGCGGAAAAATGACGGACCGCAAGCCGGATGAAAAACGCGGGTTCAATCTTTCGCGCTGGGCACTGGAGCATATTCCGTTTACGCGTTACTTGATGGTCGTCCTGCTGCTGGGCGGCATACTCGCCTATACCCAGCTAGGGCAGGATGAAGATCCGCCGTTTACCTTCCGCGCAATGGTGGTGCGGGCGCACTGGCCGGGCGCCACCGCGCTGCAAATGGCGGACCAGGTGACCGACAAACTGGAAAAGAAACTCCAGGAAACGCCGTATATCGACAAGATCCGCAGCTATTCCAAGCCGGGCGAAACCCTGATCATCCTGCAACTGCGCGAGTCGACGCCGCCGAAGGAAGTCCCGGGCGCGTGGTACCAGGTACGCAAGAAAATCGGCGATATCCGCGGCACGCTGCCGGCCGGCGTGGCGGGGCCGTTCTTCAATGATGAATTCGGCGACACCTTCGGCTCGATCTTCGCGCTCTCCGGCGATGGATTCAGCTATGCGGAAGTGAAGGACTATGCGGATTTCGTGCGCCAGCAATTACTGAAGGTGCCATCGGTATCGAAGGTAGACCTGTACGGCGTGCAGGATGAAAAAATCAATATAGAGTTTTCGCACAAGAAGTTTGCGCAGATGGGCATTACGCTGGACGCGGTGGTGGCCCAGATCAATGCGCAAAACGCGCTCGAATCGACCGGTATCCTGGTCACGCCGACCGACAATCTCCAGGTCCGCGTGAGCGGGGCGCTGGCGACCCCCGCCGACATGGAAAATCTCGAACTGCGTTCCGGCGGCGCAACCTTCCGCCTCGGCGACTTCGCGACCGTCAAACGCGAGTTCAAGGATCCGCCGCAAGACAAGATGCGCTTCAACGGCAAGGAAGTCATCGGCCTCGGCATCTCGATGGAGAAGGGCGGCGATATCATCGAACTGGGCAAGAGCCTGCAAAAGACCGTCACCGCAATCAAGGGGAAACTCCCGGTCGGCGTCGAACTGCAACAGGTGACGGACCAGCCGAAGGCGGTCGCATCGTCGGTCAACGAATTCGTCCGGACCCTGTTTGAAGCAGTGCTGATCGTGCTCGCGGTCAGCTTTGTCGCGCTCGGTTTGCACTCGAAGCCGCTGCGCCTCGATGTTCGTCCGGGGCTGGTGGTTGCGCTGACGATTCCGCTGGTGCTGGCCGTGACATTCCTCTTCATGCGCATACTGGGCATCGACCTGCACAAGATATCGCTGGGCGCGCTGATCATCGCGCTCGGGCTGCTGGTCGACGACGCGATCATCGCGGTCGAAATGATGGTGCGTAAGATGGAAGAGGGGCTGTCGCGCTTCGATGCCGCCACGTTCGCCTATAGTTCGACCGCAATGCCGATGCTGACCGGGACGCTGATCACGGCGGCCGGATTCCTGCCGATCGGGCTGGCGCAATCAACGGCCGGCGAATACACGTTCTCCATGTTTTCCGTCAATGCGCTCGCGCTGCTGATTTCATGGCTCGCCGCGGTGCTGTTCACGCCGTATATCGGCTACCTGCTCCTGAAAGTGAAGCCGGCGGCCGGCGCTGACGGCCATCATGAACTGTTCGATACGCCTTTTTATAATCGCTTCCGCCGGATGGTCAACTGGTGCGTCGAATGGCGCAAGACCACGATCGTGCTGACCCTCGGCGTGTTTGCGCTGGGCGTTTTCGGCTTCCGCTTTATCGAGCAGCAGTTTTTCCCGGACTCGGTGCGGCCCGAACTGATGGTCGAATTGTGGATGCCGGAAGGGTCTTCTTTCTCGGCCACCGAAGCGCAAGCGAAAAAGTTCGAGCGCTTCATGTCGCGCCAGCAAGGCGTCGAGAGCGTCACCAGCTACGTCGGCACCGGCAGTCCGCGTTTCTACCTGCCGCTCGACCAGATTTTTCCACAGACAAATGTGTCGCAGATTGTCGTGCTGCCGAAAGATCTGAAGGCGCGGGAAGCCTTGCGCCACAAGATCATCGAGGCCTTCAAGACCGATTTTCCGGAAATCCGCGGCCGCGTAAAACTCTTGCCGAATGGGCCGCCGGTGCCGTATCCGGTCCAGTTCCGCGTTACCGGGATCGAAGTGCCGAAGGTGCGCGCGGTGGCCGACCAGGTCAGGGAGATCCTGCGGGCCAATCCGAATACGGTCGGCGTCAACGATAACTGGAACGAGTCGGTCAAGGTGCTGCGCCTCGACCTCGATCAGGACAAGTTGCGCGCGCTCGGGATTAGTTCGCAAACCGTGATGCGGGCAGCCAATACGGTATTGAGCGGCACCACGATCGGCCAGTACCGCGACGGCGACAAGCTGATCGACATTGTCATGCGCCAGCCGGCGGAAGAGCGCGCCACCATCGAAATGTTGAGCGGCACAAATATTCCGACCGCAAGCGGCAAGTCGGTGCCGGTATCGCAGGTGGCGCGGCCGCATTTTGTCTGGGAACCCGGCGTGGTCTGGCGCGAAGGACGGGAATGGGCCATCACGGTGCAATCCGATGTGGTTGACGGCATACAGGGTCCGACCGTATCGAGCCAGCTCAATCCGCAGCTGGACCGTTTGCGCGCGGCGCTACCGCCGGGCTACCGGATCGAACTGGCCGGCGCGGCGGCTGACAGCGGCAAGGCGCAGCAGTCAATCGCGGCCAATGTCCCGCTGGTAATCTTCATTATCTTTACCCTGCTGATGCTGCAGTTGCACAGCTTTTCACGATCGCTGCTGGTGTTTCTTACGGGCCCGCTGGGCGTGGCCGGCGCGGCGCTGGCGCTGCTGATCCTGCAGCGGCCGTTCGGCTTCGTGGCGCAACTCGGCGTCATTGCGCTGTTCGGCATGATCATTCGCAATTCAGTGATCCTGATCGACCAGATCGAACAGGACATCGCCGCCGGATCGCCGCCGTGGACCGCGATCGTCGAATCGGCAGTGCGGCGTTTCCGGCCGATCATCCTCACGGCAGCGGCGGCAGTGCTCGCGATGATTCCCCTGTCGCGCTCCGTGTTCTGGGGTCCGATGGCGGTCGCCATCATGGGCGGACTGATCGTGGCGACTGCGTTGACCCTGCTCTTTTTGCCGGCCCTCTATGCGGCCTGGTTCAGCGTTGCGAGGCCGGCGCAGGGAAGGGTGCGATAGCGGATTGGCGGCAGGAGCGCAAAGGTCCGGGCTTACAGCTTGGCAATTGCATTAGCGTTTTATCAAAAAACGACGCGTATGATAGAAAAATCCAGTAAAATCGACGGTTGAAGTTGAAAAGCCGCTGACAACGGCAACGCAGGGCGACCGTATTTCACTTCAGGGTCGCCCTTTGTTTTTGTCAGGGCGCACATTCGCGCGAGGATGGCGAAATTGGTAGACGCACCAGGTTTAGGTCCTGACGCCAGTAATGGTGTGGGGGTTCGAGTCCCCCTCCTCGCACCACGGAATATTAAATTTTTTGGACGATTCACATGGCAACTGCAGTCGAAACTCTGGACAAACTCGAGCGCCGCATCACCATCACGTTCCCGCTGGCAGATGTGCAGGCGGAAGTGGAAAAGCAACTGAAAGTCCGCGCCCGTTCCGCCAAGGCGCCGGGTTTCCGTCCCGGCAAGGTGCCGATGAAAATGGTTGCCGCTCAATATGGCTACCAGGTTGAAAATGATGTGTTGAACGAAAAAGTCGGACGTGCGTTCAGTGAAGCTGCAGCGGAAA
>JAQGMO010000068.1 GCA_028292315.1 Herminiimonas sp.
AGCAGTGCATGGCACCGCAACCAGCCTGGTGAGTACCAGGCTGACCTTATTTGTTCTCGATTTAACAATGTATAACGATTCGGAACATGGATCCCCGATAAGAGAGAGCACAAGAGAGCGGGAAAGGAGCTTGCCTTCCCCCGGCAGGCCATGCGCCGCAACAAGCAACGCATGGTTTGGACTGGACATGCCGGTAAGAGCTTGATCAGCCGTGCCGCTTAAGCGCCCGCCATCCGATATCGCGCCGCAATTGCGCACCGTCGAAATGGATTTGATCGACGCAATCATAGGCCTGCTTCTGCGCCATTTTCACGCTGTCTCCCAGGCCCACCACGCATAGCACACGGCCGCCGGAAGTCTTTAACGCGCCATTGTCCAGACTGGTGCCGGCATGGAAAGTCACGCAATCCGCCGCCTCATCCGGAATCCCGGAAATCAGGTCGCCCTTGCGCGGCGCGTCAGGGTAGCCGGCCGCCGCCATCACGACGCCGAGCGCCGTGCGGCGATCCCATTCGAGCTTGATGGTGTCGAGCGTGCCATTGACCGCATGCTCCATTACACCGACCAGGTCGGTCTTGAGGCGCGCCATGATGGGCTGGGTTTCGGGGTCGCCCATGCGGCAGTTGAATTCCAGCGTTCGCGGATTGCCATTGGCATCGATCATCAATCCGGCGTACAGGAACCCGGTAAACGGTATGCCGTCTTTTGCCATGCCCTGTACCGTCGGCACGATGATCTCGCGCATCACGCGCGCATGCAATTCCGGCGTGATGATCGGCGCCGGTGAATAGGCGCCCATGCCGCCGGTATTCGGGCCCGCGTCATGGTCGAGCAATCGTTTGTGATCCTGGCTGGTCGCCAGCGGCAAAATATTCTTGCCGTCCACCATTACAATGAAACTGGCTTCTTCCCCTTCCAGGAATTCTTCGATCACGACCCGCGCACCGGCGTCGCCGAGCCGATTGTCCGACAACATCATGTCGATCGCGGCATGCGCTTCATCGGCGTTCATCGCAACCACCACCCCTTTGCCGGCGGCCAGGCCGTCCGCCTTGATGACGATCGGCGCGCCATGCTCATCGATGAAGCCATGGGCGGCCGCGCTATCCGAAAAGGTTTGATAGCGGGCGGTCGGAATGCCGTGCCGTTGCATGAACGCTTTGGCGAAGTCCTTCGAGCTCTCCAGTTGCGCCGCTTCCCTGGTCGGCCCGAAAATTTTCAAGCCTTGTTCACGGAAAATATTGACGATGCCCGCCGCCAGCGGCGTTTCCGGACCCACCACGGTGAGCGCTATGTGCTCCTGCCGGACGAAGCCGGCGAGCTGCTGCGGATCGGTGATGTCGATATTTTTCAGTCGCACATCGAGCGCCGTACCGCCATTGCCGGGCGCCACATACACCATTTGAATGCGATCGGATTGCGCCAGTTTCCAGGCAAGTGCATGTTCGCGGCCACCTGCGCCTACAACGAGAATTTTCATGGGAAGGGATTAAAACGGTTCAGGGAAGGCTTGATCAGTCCTCGATCACTGCATTGGTATAGACTTCCTGCACGTCGTCCAGATTTTCCAGGGCGTCGAGCAGTTTTTGCATCTTGACTGCTTCGTCGCCGGCAAACACGGTTTCGGTCGAGGGCTTCATGACGATCTCCGCCAGTTCGGCCTTGAACCCGGCTTTTTCCAGCGCATCCTTGATGAAGGAAAACTCATGCGGTGGGCATATCACTTCGATACCGCCTTCTTCGTCGGTCACCACATCTTCGGCGCCGGCTTCCAGCGCGGCTTCCATCAGCGCGTCTTCATTGGTGCCCGGCGCATAAAACAACTGGCCGCAATGCTTGAACAGAAAGGCGACCGATCCTTCGGTTCCCATGTTGCCACCGAACTTGGAAAACGCGTGCCGCACTTCGGCCACAGTCCGCACCCGGTTGTCGGTCATGCAATCGACGATGATCGCGGCGCCGTTGATGCCATAGCCTTCATAGCGGATTTCTTCATAGTTTGCCCCGTCCAGCCCGCCGGTGCCGCGCTGGATTGCGCGCGTGACGTTATCCTTGGGCATATTCGCATCGGCAGCTTTTTCAACCGCCAGCCGCAGGCGCGGATTGGCTGTGATGTCACCGCCGCCCATGCGGGCCGCGACAGTAATTTCCTTGATTAAACGGGTCCAGACCTTGCCGCGCTTTGCATCGGTGGCGGCTTTCTTATGCTTGATGTTGGCCCATTTACTATGTCCTGCCATAACGGATCTTTCCCTGACGAGTCTGCGAGACTGTTAATCAAATAATATGAAACAGGCATACAGTGCAAAATTAAATATAAAGCGGCCTTAAAGCAAACTACAATTTTAGCATATCGACCTTATCCAAAATTTTCGAAAAAGCGCAAAATCCCATGTCGAATCCGCTACTTATCGCTAAAAACACGGAACAGGAACTCGTATTACTGCCTCAACTGGTCAATCGCCATGGCTGCATCACCGGCGCCACGGGAACCGGCAAGACAG
>JAQGMO010000401.1 GCA_028292315.1 Herminiimonas sp.
CGGCTCGCCGTTCGACGACAACAACCCGAACGATCACGTGGTCACGCCATTTGCCACCGGCGTGGGCGGCATGATCAGTGGCAAATGGGATGCGCCGGAAGGCAACAACGGCACGAGGCTGGCCTTTGAGCTGGAGAATATCTTGTCGGGGCGATCGTACATTAACTTTCACACCGTCCAGTTTGGCGGCGGCGAGATCCGGGGGCAGATCACGGTGGTGCCCGAGCCGGGGATTGCGGCATTGCTTGGCGTGGGGGCCTTTTGGTTTATGGGGCGGGGTGCGCGTCGCGCTCGGCGGACACGCCTCGCAATTTAAGCGGAGCGGGAGCGTTCGTCGCGGTCTCGCGTCCCATCGGGGCGGCTTCCTCGACGGTAGCGTTCCTGGTACGAAGAATTCAAGTAAAAAAACCGTTAGTGGACCGTTCTGTCTCCACCCAAAAGCCAAACTGTCATGCCTTCTGCCGGTAATGGTCGGGAAACGAGGAAACCCTGCAATGCGGTACAGTGAAACTCTTTTAAAAAGGCAGCCTGGCTGGCAGTCTCCACGCCTTCTGCAATCACTTCCAACCCTAGCGCACGCGAAAGATCCATGATGGCTTTGATCACGGTACACCCCTGAGCGTCGTCGGGAATGCCAACCAGGAAGCTCTTATCCAGCTTGACTGCGGTGACCGGCAGGTTCCTCAGATAACTAAGCGCGGAATAGCCAGTACCGAAATCATCCAGCGCAATGCTGATTCCGCGTGACCGCAGTGCATGCAAGATTGCCAGCCCATGCTTTTCCACGTCCAAGGCCTCCCGTTCGGTGATTTCTATTTCTAAATCGCCCGGCTGCAACCTCATCTCGGAGATAAGGGCCCCAATGTAGTCCGGAGTGGTGTGGTCGGTCAGGTCCTGCGAACATAAGTTGACGCACATCTTTAAGTTGGACAATCCACGGTCTTTCCATTTTCGCATTTGTGCGCATGCTTCACGCAATACCCAGAAGCTCAGGTTTTTCATGAGCCCAGCTTCGATGGCGAGATGAATGATGTTTTCAATTGGCCGTCCCGCAAAAAACCGGTTCGAGCAGCGCAGAAGCGCTTCCATCCCAATGGTCTGCCCTGTGGCAAATGCGACCTTCGGCTGGTATTCCACCCAGAATTCCTTCCTCCCCACCGCCTGTCTTAACTCGGCAATTTCGCAGCTTCTTGTGTGCGCTGTTTTATCCAGCTGGTCGGTAAAATAATGAAATTTTCCTTTACCGTCTGCCTTGGCACGATAGAGCGCCAGGTCTGCCTTCTTCATCAACTGGTCAAGATCGCACACATCATTCGGGCAAACTGCTATCCCAACACTGCCGCTAATCTGGACCTCTCGTCCGTCAATCACAAACGGCTGGGTTAATACCTTGATTAATTTGGTTGCCAAATCAGCGCCTGCCTGCATCGAAGGCATATTCGGCTGAAGCACGACAAATTCGTCTCCACCTAATCGCGCGATAAAGTCGCTCTCGCGGAGAACCTTGCGCATTCTTTGTGCAGCTTGTTGCAGCACTACGTCCCCTGCATGGTGACCCAGACTGTCGTTTATCTGCTTAAAGCGATCAAGATCGATCAGGTGCAATGCCAGCAATTGGCCGCTTCGCGCCGCAATGGCGATCATCTCGGTAGCATGGGTTTCAAATGCATAGCGATTAGCCAACCCGGTAAGCATGTCGCAATTCGCAATCCGATGCACTTCTGCCTCGGCCTGCTTTCGGTCAGTAATATCCCGTAATATTTTTAGATAACCAATGTGTTGTCCCGAATCATCTCGAATAGACGTCAGAACGCCATCGGCCCAGAAGCGTGAGCCATCCTTGCGCATATGCCAGCGATAGTCTTCGGCGCGCCCTGTGGTTTGCACGATCTGAATTTCTTGGCCCGCCTCATCGCGTGCCCGATCCTCGGGCGTGAAGATAATTGCATGGTGCTGGCCAATGATTTCCTTTGCCGAGAACCCAATAATGCGTTCGGCTCCAACGTTCCAGGTAGTCACCCGGCCTTCCAGATCAATGGTGAAAATCGCATAGTCAAAGGTACTGTTATAGATCTCCCTTAATAAGGATAAGGATAAGGAGTCGGTAAGAGTATCCATAGAATTTCAAGCATTAATGATCTGCTCAAGAAAAAAGAGGAAAGCTTAAAACGAAAGATTGACACTTTTCCATCTAGCGCAATAGACCATGGTAATGGAAACAAGTTGCTTTTAAAGCTGCAAATGATTTTCTGAATTAAAGGGATAGAGAATCAAGCCAGATTTTGTTTGCAAGATTTACTGGAACGAAATTTATGCCTTTCAAAAAAATGTTTGTACAACAAGCTTGGCGCAATGCGGAAACAGGCAAAACAGCATACCTCGATGAAATTTCACAAAGATTAGCTGAGCCATCTATTGCTTATCGTAAAGTGTTTGAGCTGCCCGAAAACTAAGACGGCGCCGCCTGGTCCAAGCAACGCCAGAATATTAGAGCCGGAACCGTCGCCTTGGCACGGATGACACCGTATGGTTCCTCAGTTTGGAGCGAAATACGAATGGCTGCGTTAATTCCTGAAATATTCAAGTCGATCCAAGTAAGGCTGCGCCAAATCCGCGATCAATATGTCGCCAGGACCAGTCCTAATGAGGTTTTTGAACTGGAAGAACTGGCGCGGGAATCTTATGACGCTCTTAGCCGCGTCAATAAGAATCTTCTTCGCATGATAGAAATCGAACGATCGCTGAATTCCGCGAGCAAGCTAACCGGATCAACGGAAATGCGGATGTGCCGGCAACTCCTCAAGGAGATCGCCCAGTTAAGCGGCGTAGACAGCGCACTTCCGACGCAAAACAAGATAGTGGACGCCTCGGCACGCAAGCCTGTTCAGGAAAGCCACTCCAGGTTGATTGCGGACCAATTTCCGGAAACTTTCAGTGTAGAGCAGATAGGATCAGCAGATGCACCGCCGCACAGAAGTAACGGAATGCACACCGGCACCATGTTTGCATCATCGGGGGATTCGGGGGCGACGGAAAAACAGGAAGATACAGTTGGAAAAGATTCCTCCGAAAAGTAGATGCGGTCTGGAACAGATTCTTGGTCGCCGACAGGAATCGAAAAAGCTGATGGAAGACCCACTGCATCTAAATATCGGCGATATGGATAATCCTGATACCCCCCAAAATACCCCCAAAAAGTGCGCCTCTTTCCTAATGGGCATTCGCGGGCAATTTGATCGTAAAAACGCGAGACATTCCGAAAATTATTTTTCTGCAAAAGTTAAAAATATTTTTCTTGGTAAATCACCGGACAAAACGAATCGTTAGAGCAGGCGAAGACTGCGATGGTGTTGCTGGTTCCTTGGACTGAACTGGATTCGAGTCTGTCAGAGCTCCACTACCGCAAGACGACCGCGATGTTTTCGCAGAGGCCACTCTTAGAAATAGCAGAGTAGTCTGAAAAGGAGTCTCGTTGGACCGTAACGATATCAAGGCTTTCATCGGGCAGATGCACGCGATGACCTTCAACAACACCAAGATCGAGGGAAGCGAGAGGGATGTAAGCGTCCGAATCTGGCCGTATTGACGAGATCGTTTTTGTAGGCGGGACGGGAATTACGTGTGCATTAATTTTAAATGGACACTTGTTTAAGGGTCAGTCTTGCGGGCGAGCCGGTACTGGTGATATGGCCAATGGCGGAACATTCCAGGGCAGGAACTCATCCACCCGGTTGACTGGATGATCTGCAATATGGGTGAGCACATGGCGCAGGTATGCTTCTGGATTGAGTCCGTTGAGCTTGGCGCTTTCGGTCAGACTGTACAGGGCAGCGGCCCGTTCGCCGCCCGTGTCCGAGCCGGCGAACAAATAATTCTTCCGCTTATGCTGAATTCAGCATAAGCGGAAGAATTATTTGTTCGCCGGCTCGGACACGGGCGGCGAACGGGCCGCTGC
>JAQGMO010000267.1 GCA_028292315.1 Herminiimonas sp.
TGAATATTCTCCCGCTTGCGTTGTAGGTGGTTCCTGCTTATCCTATCAACTTGCTTGTTGCACAGCAAGTAAGTCAGGCAAACACAGGCTATCAATGCGAGGAGACCAGGACATGAGCGACAAGCTGCAGCGCAATTCGCGCCGCGCGTTATTGCGCGCAGCCGCGGCGGCGGCCGCAGGCTGGGCCGGCGCGGGCCTGCCAGGTGCGGCCCTGGCGGCCGACCCGGCCTACCCCACCAAGCCGATCCGGCTCGTCGTGCCCTTTCCGCCCGGCAGCGGAGCCGAGGTGAGCGCGCGATTCTTCGGCCAGAAGCTGTCGGAGATGACGGGCCAGCCCGTGATCATCGATCCGCGCGGCGGCGGCAACGGCTTTATCGGCGTGCAGGCGGTGCTGGGCGCGCCGCATGACGGCTACACGCTGCTGTTCGGCAGCAGCTCCACGCTGGCCACCAACGCGGCGCTGTTCAAGAAGCTGCCCTACGACCCGCTCAAGGATTTTTCCGCGATTTCCGTTGTCGGCGGCGTGCCGCATGCGCTGGTCGTGAATCCTTCGTTGCATGTAAATTCGGTGCCCGAACTGGTGCAATACGCGAAGGCGAATCCGGGCGCGCTGTCCTACCCTTACGCTAACAGCACCACCCGCATCACCGCCGCCACCTTCGGCGTAATGACCCAGTCCAAGCTGCTCGAAGTGCCATACAAGGCCTATCCGCAAGCGGTTTCCGACCTGCTCGGCGGCCAGACCAAGATGATGTTCATCGATTTCACGACCGGGCTGACGCATATCAAGGCCGGCAAGCTCAAGGTATTGGCCATCACGCCCGAGCGCTCGAACAAGCTGCCTGGCGTGCCAGCGATGAGTGAAGTGTTGCCAGGCTTTTCGATCGCCAACTGGAACGGCATCTTCGCGCCCAAGGGGACGCCGGACGACATCGTCAAAATGCTGAATCATGAAATAACCGCCGTGCTGGCTCTGCCGGAAGTACAGAAACAGGTCGATACCATCGGCTACGAATTGATCAAGCCGATGACCCCCGCCGAATTTACCAAGTATGTCGTGAGCGAGCACCGCTACTTCGGCGAACTGGTCAGGAATGCAGGAATCCAGCCGGAGTAAGATCATCATGAATCAGACTGAAACAGTTATCTACGAGGTGGACGAGGGTGTTGCCACCATCACCATCAATCGGCCGGCGCAGCGTAATGCGCTGTCGATGGAAGTGTGCGACCGCCTGCTCGATTTGTGGGAACAGGTCGACGGCGACAGTTCGGTGCGGGTCGCGATACTGACATCGGCCGATTGCGGGACTTTCTGTGCCGGCATGGATCTCAAGGAATCGGCCCGGGTACGGGCGGAAACCGGAGCCGACATGCTGGACCACCTGCGCGATCCGTTTCATCAGCGCATGCGCAAGGTGGAAAAGCCGATCATCGCCGCGATGACCGGGCACTTCACGGCCGGCGGCATGGTGCTGGCTGCCAACAGCGATATCCGCATCGGCGCGGCCGGCACGCGCGGCGGCATCTCCGAAGCAAAGGTCGGGCGCGGTTCGCCATGGGCGGTGCCGATGCTGTGGATGCTGCCGCAGTCCTTCCTGCTGGAACTGGCGGTGTCGGGCGAACTCCACCCGATCGAACGGTTTCATCAGTTAGGCTTCATTAACTACGTCGAAGCGGACGCCGATGCGGTTCGCCTGCGGGCAAGAGAACTTGCGCAACGGATTCGCGACAATGCGCCGCTGACCGTGTGGGCAGCCAAGCAGAGTATCGGCGCGGCGGCCGATCTCGGCTGCGCGCAGGGCTTCGAGGCGGCCAAGCGCTTCCATGAGCGCGTGTATGCAAGCCAGGACGCGATCGAAGGACCGCGCGCATTCGCTGAGAAGCGCGCCCCGCGCTGGATCGGCGCCTGAGCTTCCGTACTGGTGACGGTCGGGCGCCGCAAGGCAGGGCCACCGACGATCGCCGCCGCGCACTGCGACGCGTCGGTTACGCTGCCAGCCGGTCCAGGTCGCGCGAGATTTGCGCCGACAGCTGCAGCAGGCGCGGGCCGACTTCTTCCCGCAGCTTGCGCTGCGCATCGCTGGCGCCGACGGACATGGCGGCCAGCACATGGTCCGGCGCCCCGCCTTCATGCAATGGCACGGCGATTGAACTGGAATGGCGGGTTACCGGCGAAGCCAGGAAACAGAATCCGGTTTCCTCCAGCTCCTGAAATGCGGCATAGACACCTGGCATGAAACGATATGCGCCTTCATGTCCCGCATGTTTTAGCGCATCGATCAGCTCCGCCTGCAATGCCGGCTTTTGCGCCCACAGATAGGCGCGCCCGGAGGCCGAACAGGCGATCGGAACCAGCGCGCCGGAGCCAAGCCCGAGCGACTCCTGGCCGACCGGCACACAATGCTCAAGCACCAGCATTTGCAAGCGATCGCGCGTCATCAGGCTCACATGCACACCGAACTGTTCCGAAAACTGCCTCATCAGCGGCGCGGCGGCCTGCACCACCGGCAGCCCGCGCTTGACCACGCGTCCCAGGGCCAGGCAGGCCGCGTGCGGTTCGTATGCGCCGCTCGCGTCTTCCCGCAAAAAGTCGAATGCCAGCAGGGTCGACACCAGTTTCGCGACGGTGCCGCGCGACAGTCCGAGCCGGCCGGCGATCTCGCTATTCGATAACAGCGCTTGCCGGCCGTCGAACAGCCGAAGGATTTCAAGTCCGCGCTGCAGCGAATCCACCTGCTCGGGCACCTGCGTTTCCGCAAGCATTAATTGTGGGGTGTTTTCAATCTTGCGTCTTCGCATAGTTTCCGTTATCCGCTGTCAGGACGCTTGCAGCGACGCGTCGAGGTCGCGTTCCAGGCTTGTTTTCATCCGTAACAGATGGGGGGCGACTTCGGCCTCGAGCCGTTCCACAGGGAACGAATAAGCCGGCACCGCGCATCCGACCGCATAAGCGCGCGGCTGGCCTGGCGCATCGATCACCACGGCGACGCCATTGGTGCCGGTTTCCAGCGTGCCCGACGCCGTGCAATAGCCATGCGCGCGCATTTGCCGGGTTGACGCATCGAGCTCCTGCTTGAGCGCAGGCCAGTGATCGGGTTCGGCTTCGGCCAGGATCGCCATGAATTTCGACCGGTCTGCCTCGTTCATCGCTCCGATGATCGCGCGTCCTAACGCGGACTGACTCAGCTTGAGACGGGAACCGGGTCGCACGCGCAGCGTGAACAGCATGTCGCGGCTGTGGCACACCTCATGACAGACCATACTGAGACCGTCGGGCGAGGCCAGCACGATCGATGCATGATGCTGGTCGGCCAGCGCCTGCATGAGCGGCCTGGCAAGCATTTTGAAATCGCGCGTACGCACCGCCAGGTACCCGAGCGCGAGCACCGGCGCGCCCAATTTATATTGGGCTCTTTGGCCTGAATAGACCAGATAGCCTGATGCGGTCAGGTTGGCGGTGATGCGCGACACGGTCGGCTTCGGAATGCCCGTCACGATCGACAGCTCCGCATTCGAGCGCCAGCCGTTGTCAGGCTCGAAAGCTTGCAGGATAGCCAGCCCGCGCGCAAGCACGCGGACACCGGCGGTGCCGTCTGCATCGGTAGCCGTTACAGGTACGCTCATGTCAGCTTGCGCTCTTCCAACAAAACGAAACAATTGGCTATTTTAGCAGGGAACCGGGCGATGTCCCATGATTACACCGCGTCAATGCGGACGTAATGGAATGAAATAAGAGCTGTTCCGGGCACCTGTGCGCTGCGCGCAGCCGGCTCTATTCGTCCACTTTCAGGCGAAGTAACGCGTAACCCAGCGATTTTCCGGTCTGGTCGAGGCGCAAGGTTTGCGTCGCGCCGCCGCCGAGGGCGCGCTGCATTACGACGACCACGGCTTGTATATTATCCATTGGATAGCATTTCACCTCGCCGCGCACCCAATCGCCATACAACGCCCTCACCTTTTCAGGCGTCACGCTGTCCCGCAGCAGCGGGTAATCCTGCGGGGTCTTCGCCAGCAGCCCTGCGGTGCAGACATCACCCTTGTCGCCGGAACGAACATATGCAATTTCTTGAAGCTCACGTGTCATGTCGATTTTCCTTATGCGACCAGAATTTCAGTGCGTTGCTCGACGAATTCGCGAGGGATCAGGGTCGGCCACAGCGATACCACCGGACGCGGCTTCATCGGCGTGCCGAACGATGTCCCGCCCGGCCCCATGATCCACAGATGGGCGCCGGCGCGCCTGACCTTGTCGGCTTCTTCCATGGTTCTGGTGCGCACGGCGCAGCGCAGGCCGACTTCGCTCATCCGGTTCGCCGCGGTGGCGTCCGGCGTGGGCGCGCCCGGGCCATGCAGGGTATTCAGGCCGACGAAATCGAAATGAATCTGGTCGGCGACCAGACCCATGCGCTCGAACCGTTCCAGCATTGTCTGTTTCGCCTTGCATGCCCTGTCATAGGCATTCGGCCAAGGGAAAAAGGCGAGGCTTTCGCCGATCCAGCCATCCTGGTAACCAACCACCAGCTTGAGCAGTTCCGGCGCCGGCTTTCCCTTGACGCCGCTTACGCGCACACGGTCGGCCCCGACCTGATCGAGCCGCAACGAAGTGAAGTCGGCGACGGCGTCCGGCATCAGGTAGTTGGCCGGGTCGCCGATTTCGTAGACCAGATGTTCCTTGATGGTGAACAGATCGATGCGCCCGCCGCTGCCGTCGACCTTGGTAACGTCGGCGCTGCCGTCGGCGCGGAATTCGACGATCGGAAAGCCAACCTGGCCCATCCGCGGCATCTCCGCGAAGCGCGACGACATGCCGCCGGTGCATGCCGCTGCGCATTCGACGATGTGACCGAGCGTAACGGCCGCGGCGAGCCGATCAATATGCGCGGCGTCGCGCTGCCAGCCGAATTCATGCGCCAGCGGGCCGACGTAGACAGCGTTATCAGAGACCCGGCCGGCGATGACGACGTCAGCGCCGCCTTGCAAGCCTTCTACGATGCCGGTGCTGTCGGTATAGACATTGGCCGAGACCACGCGGTGCCGGATCGCGGCAAAGTCGGCGTCGCCGGTATCCATGTTAACCAGCGGCACGCCACGGGACTGCATCAGGTCAAGCTTGTCGAGCAGGTCATCGCCCTCGACCAGCGCAATTCTTGCGCCGAAGAGGCCAGCCGCACGGGCGCCTTCGACGATGCGCTGCGCCGCCGCCCGGGGGTTGACGCCGCCACCGTTTGATATCAGGCGAGTCTTGCGCTCGCGCGCCAGCGGCAACATCGCGTTCATGTACTGAACCGCATCCGGTATGAAGCCGGCTGCGGGGTTCTTTAGCTTTTGCCGCTGCAGCAGCGCCATGGTCAGCTCGGCCAGAAAATCGAAACACAGATAGTCAAGCTCGCCTTTCTCCAGCAATTCCATCGCCGGATCCATGGCGTCGCCCCAGAATCCGGAACCCGCACCTATTCGCACTACGTCTTTCATTCTGATCGCCTCGCTTGCAGTATGTAACGGAGTGCCACTCAATTTCCGTTATTATTTATCGAGTTTCATTTTATGACGGCAGAAATTGGAAGTCAATGCCGTCCGCAACCTGCGGCGAATGATTCATTCTGCACCAATGAATGGACGTGATAATGAATGGCGCCATAGCCGGCGTCGAAACCATATTTCGTTTTGTTTAAATAAATTCTGATTTGTACTATGGATTTGGTAATGGGACTTGCACCCTGCGCAGGTCGGCTCACGATACTGCGGCCCGATGCGGTCGTCGGCGATATTGCCGGCAATCCCATGAATATCGCCGTGGTCACAGGTCTATTTGCCGCGCTCCGTGGCACGCATCGATAGGACAAGGGCTGAGGCCGATATCGCAGGCGGCATGCAACGCGCGCGACAACCAGTAAGACATTAATTACATTGCTAAAATTTATAGGCGCGAACCGAAATCGGATCGGTCCGGACGGCGTCAGAGACCTTCTACGCCTTAAGAATTGCTGATTTTCAGGGGGTACTAAACCAGTTTTCAGGAGTCTTTGGAGTGGCCTTGACTTCGCGCCATGCGGCACGGAATTTCGTCTTGAACCGGTTCCAACTGTGCTGATACCAGGCATTTGAAAGCAATGAAATCGGAAGCAGTGATTTCATTGCCAGAATTTGGAGGCGGGGGTCGGGATCGAACCGGCGTACACGGCTTTGCAGGCCGCTGCATAACCACTTTGCTACCCCGCCAGGGGTGCGTATTTTAACCGCGAATTCGAAATCGTGCAGAGGTTCGAAATGCGGCCGATTACAAACTGTGAAGCAAACTCTGAAACGCTATTTTAACCATAAAAAAAGGAAGCTTTTATGAGCTTCCCTTTTTGAATTTTTGGAGCGGGAGAAGAGTCTCGAACTCTCGACCTCAACCTTGGCAAGGTTGCGCTCTACCAACTGAGCTACTCCCGCATCGCTAGAGAGACGCCATTATAGATGATCC
>JAQGMO010000295.1 GCA_028292315.1 Herminiimonas sp.
GCAGCCGGCGTGCCCGGCGTTTGCACCGCCGCCGCGACCGGCGCAGCCTGTGTGTCCGGCTGCGGATGGATCACCACATACCACCAGACGCCGTACAGCGTTACCGCCGTCATCACAAACGGAACCAGGGCCGATATCAGGTTCTTGACCAGCATCCCATACGTGACGCGGATTGCGCCGGCATCAATGGCCAGGGCCTTGCGGGGCGCAGTCACGGCGAGCAGCAGGGCCGGCAGCATTTTGCGCGAGTAGGCTTGCTGCAACGCCGGCATCCATGACTCGACTGGCACCTTGGTCTTGTCTGCGGGAAGGCGGGGAGCGATCTTCGGATTGATCATTGCCCAGCCGACGATGTACACCAGATACAGAAAGGCAAGGAAAAATCCGGGGAACATGGCAGCCGCATAAAGCTTGACCACCGACTGGCCGGCGACCGAAGCATAAACGATGATCATCACCGAAGGAGGGATGAGAATCCCGAGTGTCCCGCCGGCGGTAATCACACCGGCTGCGAGACGGGTGTCGTAACCTGCGTTAAGCATCGGTTTGAACGCGATCACGCCCATCAACACGACGACCGCGCCGACCAGCCCGCTTGCGATGCCCCAGAATGTACAGACAATCAGCGACGCCACCGCGAGCGATGCAGGCACGCGGCGAAACGCAAACTGGAAGCTGTGGAACATCTTGTCAACCAATGCCCCGCGCTCCATCACATATCCCATCAGGACGAACAGGGGAATGGAGATCAGGACGTCGTTGTTCATCGCGCCATAGGCACGCTGCACCATCAGCGCAAACACCTTGTTATCCACCCATGCCTGGGACGGATCGTAAAACGCGATGAATCCGAAGGCGGTGCCCAGACCCATCAGCGTAAACGCGGTGGGGAAGCCGAGCAGGATCACTACCACGATAAGTCCCAGCATTAACATGCCGAGTGCGGGATCGCTCATCATTTTGCGCCTCCGCTCATGCCGCGTTGTTTCGCCACTTCATCGATCGACTGCACGCGCTCGAGCGCCATGCGGCGCGTATCCTCATCCACATATTCGCTATTCGCCAGCTGCTCTTCGATGACATCGATTTCCTGCGCGTCCTTCAGGCGCGGCGGCCATTCTCCGGTTTTCAGGCAGACCACGCAGCGTACGATCTCTGACAAACCCTGCATCATGATCAATGTGCCGGCGATCGGAATGACGGTTTTGAAGTGGTAAACCGGTGGGCCGTTCGATGTGGTATTCGAATGTTCCTGTATCCGCCATGCGTCGCCGGCATACTCATATCCCGCGTACATCAGGGCCATGATTCCGGGGATGAATAAGACGAAGTACAGCACGAAGTCGAAAGCGGCCTGGGTGCGCGGCTTCATATTGGAGTACAGGAAGTCGCCGCGGACGTGGGCGTTCTGAGCCAGGGCATACGCGCCGCCCATCATGAACACGGTGCCGTAAACCATATTGCTGATGTCGAAAATCCATGCGGTCGGCGCATTCAGGATGTAGCGCTTGAACACCTCCACGCAAATCAACAGCATGAGAAACACATTAAGCCAGGATGTTGCCTTGCCGGTCCAGGTACTTATTCGGTCGACCGTGTAAAGAAATGACTGCACTTGTAATTGCATATTTGTCTTCCTCCATTGGCTGAAACGGTATTTCTAGTTTTTTTGTTTGTTACCAAGTCCGACAATGTGGCGCCAATTTCCGGAAAGATTGACCAACCAAATGCGTACAACAAGGTACCTGAATATCCATCGCCGTTGCAAAAATCGTTGCCTCTCTGCAGTTCATGTTTTTAGCACAATAGATTGAAGTGGGAAAGCTTTTTTCCATCGAACAATGCGTTCATGAGGACAGGGCGCATAAAGCCTAAATGGCTTCTTACCGGGCGAGGACCCGCGCCGGCATTCAGCCGATGCGAAGTCAAGATTTCACAATTGTTTTCAATTTCAGTTCATTAATTTCTTCCGTTTAACTTTTTGTAGGCATCGACACATAACGAGTGGTGTTAATTAAGATTTGCCGATAGTGAACGCCCGCTCGAACCGACTCGCATCGGCCGGGCTTTGACAGGCGAAGGCCGAGCAAACTGATGAAGCCACTCTTTAAACTCCTGAGACGCCCACTGCTCTTCGTAGCGGTCTTTTCCTTCGTGGTCAACCTGCTGCTGCTTGCACCGGCGCTATTCATGCTCCAGGTTTTCGATCGTGTGCGGACCAGCCGAAGCCATGCGACCTTGCTGGTGCTGCGTATTGGGATGGCGGTTATCTGGCTTGTGAACGCCAGCCCGGGCGGATGAGCCTGCCGGCGCCGGCAAGTCGACCCTGGTGCCGCTCCTGACCGGGGTGTGGAAGCCGAACGCCGGCGTGGTAAGGCTTGACCATGTCGACCTGGCCCAGTGGCCGCGTGAACAACCAGGACCGTATCTCGGCTATGTGCCGCAGGACGTCGAACTGTTCGCCGGAACCGTCGCCGAAAATATCGCGCGGCTGGGAGTGGTCGACTCGGCCGCGGTAGTGCAGGCTGCGCAGCGGGCTGGGGTCCACGAACTCATTCTGGCCCTACCCGATGGCTACGATACGGTCATCGACGTGATGGGGGTGATGCTTTCGCCGGGCCAGCGCCAGCGCAT
>JAQGMO010000300.1 GCA_028292315.1 Herminiimonas sp.
AGTAATCAGAATTAAGGAAAGCGCGTTCCCGGGTGAAGCGTGGGTCGGTCTCGACAAGATGCCGTGCCGCAGGACGGCCGAGCAGCGCGAACAGCCGGCTGGCGGGCAACTCCAGTGACAGCCCGGCGCTGACGATGCGCGCGGGGAGTTGCGCAGAACCGGCGGCATCGACCTGGCGGATCCGGACTGGCGCATTGCGCGGCGCGGGATGGTCAGGCGCCGCAACCGGGGCGCCGGCCGCAATCGCCGCGATCGTACCGGCAGTCACGCCTTGCGCCAGCGCCGCGCCAGGCCGGACCGGCCCGCCTGCATTCGATGCCAGATCGATCGCAGCGGTCGGATTCCCGGCGAACTCGACCAGCCGGGTCGACGGCAGCGCGAATGTTTGCATCGCCGGCGCGTCCGGAATCGGCTCCCACGGACGATACTGGATTTCGTATTCGGGTTTGTTGTTCCAGAGGCCGCCGTGGTGCTCGACCCGGCGGTAACGTACTTGCCCCACCTCGCTAACGCTGCGCATGCCTTCGGCGGCGATGTTACTGATCGATCCGCCGCTGCTGCGGATCGCTCCGCCCGCGACAATTTCGCTATTGTCATTCAGCTTGGCACCGCTGCCGGCCAGCGTGATGGTGTTGCCGGCAAAAATCTGCCCCGGCCGCGTGGCTTCGATCGTGGTTTCAGTGATATTGCGGGCTTCCACATGGTATTCGTTCCAGACTTCAAACGCGCGCGCCTGGACATCGGCATTGAACGCGCTGATGCTGGCGTCGAGCGCTGCGCTGGCGCTCCCGGCTCGTTGCGAGACGGTCAGCTCATACAGATCGCGTTCTTCCCAATACCTGCCGCATGCGCCTCCCGTGAATCTTCCCTCGTTCCCGGGCATAGTCGACGCTGCCATGCAGCCGGGAGCCGCATTGCCACCCGAGATCGGCGGCAGGGCCGGCGCGACCAGATCATCCAGCTTGGGCGGCAGTACGCCGAACAGGGCCCAGACGGCATCGTCGGGCCCGTAATTGCTGGTGCTGGTGCAGATTGCTTCAGCCGATTCCGAGGCGCCTGTGCATACCGTGGTCGTCGACAGCGGCTTGGGAAGCGCTCCGAACCGGGCGAATGGATAAGCCTCGCTCGGCAATACATGGCGGCCGGTGCCGCCCTTGTGGTGCGGATCCCAGCCGAGCGATGCCTTATCATGCTTTTGCACCGACCCAGCGGGCTGTATCAGCGTCCGGTTGACCGGCTGCACGAAACGCTTCATGCCGGTGACCAGGCCATCGTTGCGGTTGTGCAGCATGGCAGCCGACAGCGTCATGTCGCGGGCCGCTTCGATCCGGGCCGATGCATTGGTCAGCTCGAGCATTTCCCCCGACACGGTTCCGTCAGGATGAACCCGTGCGCCCGCTACGATGTCGCCCAGGCTCAGGATCGATCCGCCATCGGTGTTGCTCAGTGTCTGCGCACCCAGCAGCAGCGTTTCGCGCGCCGCGATCGTGCCGGTCGCGCGGTTGCCGATCGCGTCGCCATTGATGCGCAGTACATCGCCGTATATGCGGCCTGTATTGTCGGTATTGCCCGCCTCGATACGGGTGTCGACGCCATCGATCAGCCCGCTGTTGGCTAGCGTGTCCGTCACGTTCAGATACGTTTTGCGCGCACTGATTTCACCGCGGTTGGACAGATTGTAGACGGCGCTGGCGCTCAGGGTGTCGCCGGCGGTCAGGATACCGTCGTTGCCGATGTTGAGTGCATCGATCGTCAGGTTCCTGCCCGCCGAGACAGTGCCGGTGTTTTCGTAGTCGCCCCGGATCGCCAGGCTGACGTCGCCGGCCGAAGCAATGACGCCGCCCGGGCTCAGGATGGCGGTGTCGACTGCGACGCTTGCATCGGCGACCAGGGTGCCCGCCGTGTTATTGAGCACGATTGCGCGCATGTCGAGGTGCGCGCGCGCGCTGATCAGGCCGTCACGGTTGTCGACGATGTCCGCTTCAATGAGCGCGTCACCGGCAGATCGCACCGCGCCGCCGGCGTTCTCGACGACTTCCGCCTTGATATTGACGCCGCCGGCATCGATCGTGCCTGCCAGACCGTTCCGGATGCCGTTATCCACCAACCTGGCCTGCAGCGTCGCGATGCCGCCGGCCGCAATTTTTCCGCCGCGGTTGTCGATGTCGATCTCGCCGCCGGCGCCGGCGACAATCCCGATATTGCCGAGCGCGGCAATGCTGCCGCGTTCATTCAACAGGCTCGTGACGCTGATTGCGCTGTCGGCATTCGATACGATGCGGCCGCCGGCCGCCTGGCCGGCGCCGTTGTCCAGCACGCCGCCCACGGTCAGCGACTGCCGGCCGCCGCTTGCAATCACGCCGCCGCGGTTGTCCAGGTCGCCGCTGGCAATTGCAAGGCCGCCGCCGGCGATGATGCCGCCGTCGCCGCTGTCGCTGTTGACCAGGCTCCTGCCCTGGGTATCGAGTCCGATGTCGCCGGCCGCGTAGATCAGGCCGCGCTGATTGAACAGCGCCTGGGTCGCGCCGTCAAGGTTGCGCGCTGCGATGATGCGACCGCCTTCGTTATCGAGCGCGCCGGTGGCAAGCCGTACATCACGGCCGCTGATGGCGCCGCCGCGATTGCCAAGGTCGCCGGCGGCAATGCGAACATCGACGGCGGCCAGCAATCTGCCACCGGCGTTGTCGAGCGCCGCGCCGCCCAAGGCGATATCGATCGCGCCGGTCTCGGAAGCTAGAGCGCCGCCGGCATTATTCAGTGCCGCGCCGGCTATATCAAGGTGGCCATGCGCAAAGATGGTGCCACCGTTGCTGTTGTCAAGCGACCTGCCCCGGGTATCGATAGCCAGCGCCGATCCGCTGTAGAGCATGCCGGCCGCATTGCGGATTTCACCCGATTGCAGCACCAGCGATGTCTTTCCGCGCAGGGCGCCGCCGGCGTTGTCGAGCGTGCCCTCGCCGAGGCCGATGCGCGCGGCATGCGCGGCGCTGATGACGCCGCTGCGATTGTCGAGGGCTGCAGCAGCTATGGTTACGCCGCCATCGCTGACGATCTGGCCGCCCTGGTTGACGACTACGCCGCCGGCGGCAAGCTCGACGGCGCTGCCGGCCGCAATCATCCCCTTTGCGTTATCGATGCGATCGGTCGCCACCGCGATCCGGCTGGCCGCGCTGATCTGCCCTGCCCGGTTATCCACCGACGCGGCCTGAATCGTCGCGCTGCCGTCGGCCTGCACCAGGCCCGCGCTGTTGGACAGGTCGCCGGCGCGGATCGACAGGATTTTGCCTGCGCGCAGTGCGCCCCCGGCATTGGTTAGCGCTGCATCGCCGGCATCGATATTCAAATCCGCCGCGCCGCGGATTTCACCCGCGGTATTATCGAGCGCCCGCGTCGCAAGCCGGACCGAGGCGCCGGCGCCGATCGCGCCGCCGGCATTGTCGAGCACGCCTGCCGTGACGCCGATCGCCTCGCGCGCAGCGAGCCGCCCGCCGCGATTGAGCAAATCGCCGCTTTCGACGGTGAGGGTGGTTCCGGCGTCCAGCGTGCCGGATTGATTGTCAAACTGGCCGCCATGCGTATGCACGGTCAGGCCGTCTTGCGCGGCGATGATGCCGCCGGCATTGCTGGCCGATCCGCCCTGCAGCGCGACCTTGCCGCCGGCGCGCCAGTCGCCGCCAGTGTTGCCGATGGCGCCGGCGCTATCGATGAAAAGATTGCCGGCGGCTTCGATCCGTGTGCCAGTCGTGGCGACGCCGTTGGCCGCATCGAGGCTGGCGTGTCCGCCGGCGGTCAGCCGCGCATCGGTCAATGCGATTGCCGCCGCAACGAGCGCCATGTCGCCGGCCGATTGCATGGTTCCCCGATTGGCCGCAAGCGCGCCCGCCCGCATCGCCAGCATGCCATTGCTGAAGATGCGGCCGTCATTGTCGGCTTGCCCAGCCACCGCAATCGTCAGCGCTTGCTTGCCGCGCTGGATAATTTCGCCCTGGTTATGCATGGCGCCGGCATCGATCGCCAGCATTGCTCCGGCATCGATCGCGCCGGCATTGCTCATGCGCCCCGCCACCGCGATCGCCGTGGCCCCATCGCTTTTGGTCTGCCCGGCCAGGTGCAGGCCGCCCGCGCTAGCCAGCCGGATATCCTGGCGGGCATAGCTATCCTTGAGCGCCAGGTCGCCGCCGGCCGAGAGCTCCAGGTTGCCTTGCAGCGCCGCCATGCGGCCGCTGCTGTTGACGCCCAGCCCCTGCTCGGTCGCGAGCAGGTAGACCTGCCCGGCGAACATGCCGCCCAGGTCTTTCACGTCGACCGCGAAACGCGGGGCCGGACCGGCGCCCGGCTGCGCGGCCGCCCGCAGGCTGTCGTACATGACGTGATTGGCGCCGGCAATCGCCGCCAGGTTGGTGGCCCACACTTCACCTTCGAAGACCATGCCGCGCGCGATCAGGTCGAGCTGCTCCAGGTTCGCGGCATTCAAGCCATTGCCGCCGATGGTCAGCTCGCCGCGCCGCACATCGAATGCGCGCAGCCCGCCGGCGCCATCGAACTGCGGCGCGCCGGTCGTCAGGCTGGCCCGGCCGGTATTGAGAAAACCGCAGCCATCGCAGGTAATGCCATTCGGGTTGGCGACCACGATGTCGGCGCGCCGCCCCGCCACTTCGATGGTCCCGAGCAGCCGGGACGGCGCCGCGCCGGCCACTTCGTTGACAATGATCCGGGCCGGCGCGCCGAGTTGCGGATTGCCGGCGATCCAGCCGGCCTGGCTGGTCGCCACCCTGCCGGTGCTGTTATTGAGGATCAGTCCGTTCGCATTCACATTGAATTGCGAATACTGATTGCGCGAGACGCCGGCCGGGCTCGGCGGCGCGATCAGCACGATCGGCAC
>JAQGMO010000325.1 GCA_028292315.1 Herminiimonas sp.
GATTACTTTCGAGGGGTCGGTCATGCCGGACAAAATGAGGCCGACGCCAAATATCAAGCCCGCTATAAGGGCCATCACTATTTGCATCACAGTCTCCTTAACCAAGCAGGTGGCGAGCTACGAATACAGTAGCGAATCCGGCCAGCATGAATGCCGCAGTCGCCACCAGGGAGCGGGGCGAGCGGCGCGACAGACCGCACACGCCATGTCCGCTGGTGCACCCCGAGCCATACCGGGACCCAAGCCCCACCAGCAGGCCGGCGAGAACCAGCAACGTGCTTCCGGCATCAATCCGCACCACCGGCAAAGGCGCGACCAGGCTAAATACCGCCGGCGCCAGCACCAATCCCGCCACGAATGCAATCCGCCAGCCAATATCCCCTTTAGCCGGTCGAAACAGGCCGCCGACGATGCCGCTAATACCCGCAATCCGGCCGGTGACCAAGAGAAACAAGGCCGTAGCCAAACCAATCAGCACACCGCCTGCCAAGGATGACCACGGTGTGAAATTTGCCCAATCAATCGTCATGTCGTTGCTCCTTGCGCAGGCTTGCAGTACAGCTCGAACAGAATTTTCAACAGGCCGCAAGCCTGTGCCGCCGCAAGTTGCAGCGCTTCGATATCCATTTGTTTTGTCTGACTCGCCATAAGTTCGCTTCGGTTAAGGAAGCTGCTTGAAATTAATCCATTCACAATAATATATTAATCAGCATATTGTGTTTTCAAGGATCGATATTTCATCCGAAGTTGTCGTAGTAAATTTTCATCGTATGCGCACCCGGATATCGCACAAAGCGCAAATAAAAGGACAACACATGAATGACCTCAACAAAGAAAAGAAAGGGTTTCCGACGTCCGCCGGCATTTTCTTCGGACTCGGCCTGGGTGGTTTTTTTGATGGCATCGTCCTGCATCAGATACTGCAGTGGCACCATATGCTGACTAGCGCGGGCTACCCTCCGGACAGTGTGGAAAACCTCAAAGTGGATACTTTCTGGGACGGTCTGTTTCATGCATCCACCTATATCTTCGTGGTTATCGGTCTCGTTATCCTCTGGCGCGCGGCACATCGAACCCATGTAGTCTGGTCAGGTAAGATGCTGATTGGCACCATATTGATGGGCTTCGGCATTTTTAACCTGGTCGAGGGAATCATTGACCATCACATCCTCAAAATTCATCATGTTAATGAAACAGTGCCGATGGACCAGTGGATTTATTGGGACATCGGCTTTCTGGTGTGGGGTGCCGCAATGCTCATCGGCGGTTGGGCGCTCCTGAAAGCAGGCACACGTGATACCCGCGACCAATTGTCGTCGCGCTTGGCTTAGCGGTAATTAAGTCATCTGACTGACTGGTTTTTCAAAGAACACCGATGATGCTGTCTCACGCCGAAGACCCTGCCAGCATCGGCGCCGGCGCGGAATCCGCACCCGCGGAGAAATCGACCGGAAAAGTATAAATAGAAGGCGCTCTTGGCACGACGCTGCACCGTTCCACTGCATTACCAGGAGTTTCAATGATTTTTCGTCAGCTGTTTGAACCGGTATCGAGCACCTATACGTACCTGCTCGGATGTGAGGAAACCGGTCATGCCATTCTGATAGACCCGGTTATTGTGACACTCGACCGGGATTTGGCAGAGGTAAATCGACTTGGCCTCAAGTTGGCCTACAGCGTCGATACCCACATCCATGCGGATCACATCACCGCTGCCCTCGAGCTCAAAAGAAAGGTTGGAAGCAAGATCGCGGCGCCGGCGCACGACCGGCTGCCATGTGCCGACATTGGCATTGAAGAAGGCGTGCCGTTCCAGTTTGGCAGCCTCTCTCTGCAGCCTCTGCATACGCCAGGCCACACCGATGGGCATTTCGCCTACCTGTTTGGCGACCGGGTCTTTACCGGCGACGCGCTCCTGATTGAAGGCTGCGGCCGGACCGACTTTCAGAACGGCGATGCCGACGCACTGTATGAAAGTGTCAGGGGAAAACTGTTCTCATTACCGGACGAAGTCCTGGTCTACCCCGCGCATGACTACAAGGATCGTCGCGTCTCATCCATCGCGCAGGAAAAGAAGCGGAACCCGCGTTTGGGAGAGGATCGCTCACTGGAAGAATTCAAACACATCATGGCGAACTTGAATCTGCCTTATCCAAGGTTTATCGACTACGCCGTACCAGGCAACAAGCAATGCGGTGTCTGCCCCTGCGATCTGCCGCAGGAGCTTGAGAAGTATTGCGGCCATATGTCGGATAGTCCGCAGGGATAACGCCGGTTCAATGAGCTAAAGGGGATGCTTCGTCACATGACGGATATAAGGAAACACAACATTGGGCGATGTTGCAGTTCGATCTGGCTTGGCGATTGAAGCCCCCTGCCCCAGTAACCACTACCGTAGAGATCACGTTATAAGTTCGGGCCCGTGAGACCGAGGTAATCTCCCGGAAATTAATCGGATTTTGAGGCGTGGTTCGCTGGGCTCGCCGGTAGAACGGGCACCAAACTCCAGCATGACGGCCGGGCAACATAACCGGTACCAGCGGATAACGGAACGTAGTCGATAAAGACCTTGTCATCTTCGGCGCGTACCGATGCGGGCAGAGACTGCTGCTCAAGGTCCTGCTTGAGCCTCGGCACGATTTCGCTGGCAACCCATTCTGCCAAGCGCGCCC
>JAQGMO010000377.1 GCA_028292315.1 Herminiimonas sp.
TCCGGCGCAGCGGCAGCCGTTGCGAAGTCGACTTTCATGAAAAAAATTCACCGCATAGCATCAAGAACAAAGGGGTAAAGCGGGCCATTACAGTGCATGTTTATTCGATAGATGGAATAAGTCCAAATCAAACCGTGGCGGTCAAGGAGAGATTTCTCAAGGCGCCAGACGGGCTCGCAGATCGAAAGCCCCATGAGGACGTGCGCAGTGTCATGGGCTAGTGCGAAAAGGCCGAAGTTGCGGAAGAATTATTGAATTTTCAGGGGAGGACAGCGCACAGCGAGCGACTTGATCGAGTCTTTTGGCTGCTGTGCGCCTGCGTTTCAAAGCGCGTGTTCTTTTAGGCGCTTTACGTACATGTCGCTCATTCTACGAGAGCATGGGTAGCAAGCATAAGGTACCTGAATTTTGCATTTCACCATAGCCTGCGGAGGCTGACAGCATTAGGTACTTTTCACTTAACACGCATTTCTTGATTTTTCAGTTAGCCGCCGTCATTCCGTTTTAGTCAAAACTTCGCTGAGGGTCTTGCTCCATTTGATGTACTGCGACTTGTACATGGCATCGAACTCTTGCGGCGTGCTCGATCTCGGCTCGACGCCGGCCTTGGCCAAAGCGGCGCGCACATCGTCGCGCGCAAGAATCTCGCGTACTGCCTTATTGATTTCAATCACGACGTCGGCCGGCATTTTGGCCGGTCCCCATAATCCGAACCAGGTGGTGTAATCGAGTTCCGGATAGCCCGCCTCAGCCGCGCTCGGTACGTCCGGCATCGACGGACTGCGCTGCTTTTGCGTTACAGCCAGCGCTTTCAACCTGCCGGCCTTCACCATGGTCATGACCTGCGACGCGGTGCCGGTCACGAACTGTACTTCGCCGCCGACTGCGGCGACAGTCGCGGGACCGCCGCCTTTATACGGAACATGCGTGGTTTTGATATTTGCGACGCGCTGCAGCAGTTCGCCTGCCAAGTGGTCGGCTCCACCGATTCCGGATGAGCCGTAATTGAGTTCGCCCGGTTTTCTTTTTGCGAGCGCGACCAGTTCGCCCAAGGTGTTTGCCGGCACGCCGGGATTGACAGCAATAAGATTCGAAGCGGAACTGAGCAAGCTGATCGGCGTGAAGTCCTTCTGACTGTTGTATGGCAGTTGCTTGTACATGTAGTCCGCTGAAATCATACCGATATGCCAGACTAGCAAGGTGTATCCGTCCGGTTCGGCGCGCGCGACCGAAGCCGCGCCGATGGTTCCGCCGGCGCCAGGCGAGTTCTGCACGATGAACTGTTTGCCGAATTTATCGGACAGTTTATCGGCGACGATGCGCGCGATGATATCCGTGCCTCCACCCGCCGAAAACGGGACCACAATCTTGACGACCCGGTCAGGATAAGAAGCAGCCAGAGCGGTGGCGGGGCCGATACAGGCAAGCATCAGCAGTGAGCTGAGCAGTTTGCGGCGGAATGGGCTATGAATGGATTGCATGATGTGGAGTCCTGGATTCGAATAGATTTGTCGGCATGTTTGCAGCGACAGATAAACCGCAGTTCACTGCATGGCGCAAAATGCGCACCATGACCGTTATCTGATGTGGGATATCGCTGATTTTTATTGCCAACTGTAAATTATATATTTTATACGCTAATTGATTTATTGCATGCAATTTACAGTGCGATTCTATCGGGTTTGGAATCCGTCTAATCGTCCTTTAAGGATTTAAATTTATAGTCCATCAGGCTTACGCTTCCAGATTCTGGCCGCTGAGTGTGTTAAAAATGATTTGCGATTTATAAAAAGTGAGGCGCATTTCGTGCAGCGGGAAATTGTCGGATACCATCAGGATGAAGAGCAGCACTGGGTTGCTGAATTAGCGTGCGGCCACAACCAGCATATTCGCCATAATCCTCCGTGGACCAATCGTCCATGGGTGATTACTCAGGAAGGCCGCAACCAGGCGCTCGGGCGAATGCTCGATTGCCGGAAATGCGAACAGGGCGCACCTCGGGATTGGTTAGATGCAGATAAGAGCGACTGACCTGCAACATACTTACCTGGATCACACGCTCGTCGTTAGATTAGCACGCAAGGTCGGGGTACAAAGTCGGATGAAATCGCGCTGTTGTTAAACATGGCAACGCCGTTCAACTAATACTGATGCTGATACGTTTGAGTCGTTGACCGTAAATGCCCCAAACACAATCAACGCCATCCACTGCGCCACAGAGCGCCCAGCCGTTTCCAATCTTCTTCGCAACCACTGCGCTGCCGATTTCAACTGCCAGCCGTTGAGCCCATTGTGTTGCTGAACCTTGCCCTTTGAATAACTCGTTCCCTTCGACGATTACCGTTGCATCAAAAACCGGGGTGGCGAATAGCGTTGTCACTGGTGATTTCCTTTCAGCTGATTTGAATTTGTGTAGGCGAATCCGGTTTGTAATCTCCGGTAGCATGTCTCGTTCTGCAAGCTTGCCGCCGGCTCGAACAGTTCAGGAAAAAAATTCTATTGCAATAGCATGCCTGCTTCACGCAAGTGCTGGCGTCCACATTACAGCAAAATTTCTACCGGCAGCTTTTGGCGGATCCGGTGCACTCGGATTGCACCTGGTTCCGGCCAAAGCCGAAATGGTTCGTAGGGAGACGTCTACGATTCTGTAGTCCGATAACAAGAAAGGGGCTACGTTTGCACGTAGCCCCTTCGTATATTCTGGCTCCCCGACCTGGACTCGAACCAGGGACCTGCGGATTAACAGTCCGTCGCTCTACCAACTGAGCTATCAGGGAAAAGTCTTTAGAATCAGTTCTTTACAAGATTTGCTTACGCTTATCTGTCTAACTGTCTTCGTCAACAGAACCGAATTGTAGCATAAGTTTCCCGGGAAAAGGAGTGGTTTTCTTATACGCCGTTCGCGTTTTCAAATGCCGATTGATATGGATCTCCGTCGTTGCGATCGAGCTATGCCCGAGTAGGTCCGAAACCGTTTTCAGTGGTATCCCAGCCTCAACCATGTCGATTGCGCCTTTCACCTGCAAATCCTGCAAACCAAATGAAGCGATCCCACCAACTTTTTGGTAGCGATGCAACATGGCGGCAATGCCACTAGGCGTGTATGGCTGGTCAAGCCGCGATACGATCAGGTAATCACCGGTCAATGCCGCACGCGTCAGAACCAGTTCAAAATCATCGTCGATTTCGATCTGGATCTCTTTACCGGTCTTGCCTTGCATAAAACTGAAAAATTTTTTGCCGCCGACTACCTGGATGGCGTCGCGCCGGTAGCGCAGCACATCGGATGGCCGTTGCAGGGTTTTGACGATCAGGTCCATCGCCAGCTGAACATTCGGCGTCGCAAGCGCATGAACAACCTTGTATTCTTCATCCGATACATAACGTCCGCGCGGCGCTTCTTTATTGCGTCCGGTTTTCAGGCACGGGTTGAGCTTGATTGTGACTCTGCCTGTGCTGATCATCCATGAAAAGGCGCCCGATAACAGGGCTCGTTCGCGATTTGCGCTGACGCCCCGGCCAAGCGTGTGGTTCATGTCGAGATAGCTTTTGACATGCTGTGCCGCAACTGCATCCGGCGACATATTGCCGAAGTAGGCCTTCACCGGCGAAGCATATTTCCGGTAGTCCGACAGGGTACGCGCCGCTTTTTTTCCATCCTTCACGAGCGCTTCGAAATGCGCCAGATACTCGTCGAGAAACCAGCCGACCGAACCGTGGGATTCCGCATCGTCATTGTAATGTGCAGCCCGGTCGCGCGCCTTTACAAGGTCGATCCCGAGGTTCTCCCATTTTCCCGTGAGTGCGTGCACGTACCAGAACGCTCCGTGCTTGTAATGACATCGCGCCGGTAAATTGAGAGGGTTGCCATCTTTCCGCTGTCTTTGCATTGCCCCATTTTACAGAGAAAGGAAGCGCATGCGATTTGCATAACTGTCGGGCAATGCCTTTCTAGTGCGCATTCGAGCGGCGGCGTTCCGGGCCGTCATAATATTCTTCCGGCGGTTCCAGCCCGAGCTTGTTCACGATTTCAGTCCACATACTTTTCATTTGTAACGCGTCCTGTGGCGGTAACTCGAAATTGAGCCAACCGTATCCGGCATGACGGAGGCGTAGCAGGGAGGCTTTTGTGAGGTGGTCGATCCGCACCGCATACCCCGGGTTGACTGCGACAATCTCAACCTGTGGAGGGTCCATCGGTACCTTGTCCGCCAGTTGCTCGCGCAAGTGCGCGAGGCATGCAATCTGTTCATCGAGTTCACGCGCCGACAAGGAGATCGATTCATCACCGATGGCGAGTGCAATCGTGCCATCCGGGTTCAATGTTGATTTAAGCATTGCGGAGCCTATTCATAAATAACCATGCACATTCTTTATGCCAGTGTAGATATTGCACGCGATAGCCTACAGTCCGTTTCCAGTGCGCCATGAAACCAGCCATTTTCTGACGGATATTGTAATGTTTGATTAAGTAAATCGTGGGCATGCCTCATGCTTCACTAGATAGTTCAAACGTTATTGCAGCGGGTGGCAGTCTGGATTTGACACGGTCTATTATCCACGTCGAATTCCTGGCCATATTTTTTTATCCTATGCATCATCGGACCCGATATGGCGGTAACAATTTCAATTTTTTTAGCGTTTGTGGCGTCATGCGATGCCCTTGGAAAGGAGATTGACCGTGGAAAATACCATTGTTGCTGTGTATGATAATTATGAGGATGCGAGCAAGGCGCGCCAGGCGCTGTTGGATGCAGGTATACCTGGTTCAGGCGTACAGCTCAGTGCACAGTCAGGCAGCACAACTGTCGATAGCAGCACAACGACCAGCGGCGCATATGAAGGTTCCGGTGTTGCGGATTCAGGTTCCGGTGTTGGGCATTTCTTCCGTTCGCTGTTTGGAATGGACGATGAGAAAGAGCATCGCGATGTGTATGCTGAATCCGTTCGGCGCGGCAGCACCGTCCTGACAGTGCGGGCCGACAGCGAGCAGCAGGCGGACCGGGCAATTGATATCGTTAATCGCTTCAACCCGGTCGATATCGATGAACGCTCAAGCTATTGGCGGACCCAGGGCTGGAGCGGCTATGAT
>JAQGMO010000379.1 GCA_028292315.1 Herminiimonas sp.
CTTCCCGGCGCCGGCCCGGGTAACAAGGGGCCAGCACCGGGAAATCTGTCTTACTTGACCGTCGGTGGCGTCTCGAAGGTGTGGAAAGGCGCCGGGCTTGGTACCGTCCACTCGAGGCCTTCAGCGCCATCCCATGGCTTGTCGGCCGCTTTCTCGCCACCCTTGATTGACGGCAGGATCACGGCAAACAGGAAATACACCTGGCTCAGGCCGAAACCGAGCGCACCGATCGACGCCAGCATATTGAAGTCGGTGAACTGCGCCGGATAATCGGCGTACCGCCGCGGCATGCCTGCCAGGCCGAGGAAGTGCATCGGGAAGAACGTGATGTTGAACGTGATCAGCGAAGCCCAGAAATGGATCTTGCCGCGGGTTTCGTTATACATATAGCCGGTCCACTTCGGTCCCCAGTAGTAAAACCCTGCGAACAGCGCGAACAGCGATCCTGCCACCAGCACGTAGTGGAAATGCGCCACCACATAATAAGTATCCTGCATCTGGATATCGATCGGCGTGACCGCCAGGATCAGGCCGGTGAAGCCGCCCATGGTAAACACGAAAATGAAGCCGATCGCAAACAGCATCGGGGTCTCGAATGTCATCGAGCCTCTCCACATGGTGGCGATCCAGTTGAAAATCTTCACGCCGGTCGGCACCGCGATCAGCATGGTGGCGTACATGAAGAACAATTGCCCCGTCACCGGCATGCCGGTAGTAAACATGTGGTGCGCCCAAACCATGAACGACAGGATGGCGATCGAAGACGTTGCATACACCATCGACGCATAGCCAAACAGCGGCTTGCGGGCGAATGCCGGAATGATCTGGGAGATGATGCCGAACGCCGGCAAAATCATGATGTACACCTCGGGATGACCGAAGAACCAGAAAATATGCTGGTACATCACCGGATCGCCGCCGCCCGCCGCATTAAAGAACGAGGTGCCGAAATGGCGATCGGTCAGCGTCATCGTGATGGCGCCCGCCAGCACCGGCATGACAGCGATCAGCAGGTAAGCCGTAATCAGCCAGGTCCAGCAAAACATCGGCATTTTCATCAGCGTCATGCCTGGAGCGCGCATGTTCAGAATCGTGGTGATGATGTTGATCGAACCCATGATCGACGAAGCGCCCATGATGTGCATTGCGAAAATCGCCATGTCCATGCCGGGTCCCATCTGGGTCGACAGCGGTGCATACAGCGTCCAGCCGGCCGCGGTTGCGCCACCCGGCACCAGGAACGAGCCCGCCAGCAGAAGTGCAGCAGGCGGCAGCAGCCAGAACGAGAAGTTGTTCATGCGGGCAAATGCCATATCGGCGGCGCCGATCTGCAGCGGCACCATCCAGTTGGCGAAGCCGACAAATGCCGGCATGATCGCGCCGAACACCATGACCAGGCCGTGCATGGTGGTCAACTGGTTGAAAAACTCCGGGGCAAACAACTGCAGGCCCGGCTGGAACAGTTCGGCACGAATGCCGAGCGCCAGCAGGCCGCCGGACAGCAGCATGATGAACGAAAACCACAGGTATAGCGTACCAATGTCCTTGTGGTTGGTTGCGTACAACCAGCGACGCCAGCCATGCGGATGATGGTCATGCGCGGCGTGGTCGTGGTCGTGGGCGTGATCGACTACGGTTGTGCTCATCTCGAACTCCTAATTTTCAATTACTTGCGCGCAGCCAGAACTTCGGCCGGTTGAACGATGTTTTCCTGCGCCTTGTTGCTCCAGCTATTGCGGGTATACGTCACCACGGCGGCGATTTCCGTATCCGACAACTGCTTGAAGGAAGGCATCCCCTTACGCCCATTCAACACTACCTGAAGTTGTCCCGCCTTCGGACCATTGACGACCGGTGAGCCGTCCAGCGCCGGAAATGCGCCAGGCACACCCTTGCCGGTAGCCTGATGGCAAGCTACGCAATTGGCTGCATACACTTTTTCACCACGCTGCTTCAACTCATCGACGGTCCAGGTCTTGTTGGGATCGTCAGCCAGGGCAGCCATTTCCTTTTTCTTGCCGTCAACCCATTTTTTATAGTCATCATCGCTGACGACGTTGACGACGATCGGCATGAATGCATGTTCCTTGCCGCACAATTCATAGCACTGGCCGCGGTAAACACCGATTTTTTCAGCCTTGAACCAGGTATCGCGCACGAAGCCCGGAATCGCATCCTGCTTCACGCTGAATGCCGGAATACCCCATGCATGGATCACGTCATTGGCGGTGGTAACGATACGGATTTTCTTGTTTACCGGAACAACGACCGGATTATCGACTTCCAGCAGGTAATTGTCGCTCTTTACCTTGGTCATATCGACTATCTGCTCGCGCGGAGTAGCCATGTTGGAAAGGAAAGAAATCCCTTCGCCGTCGCCCTTCAGATAATCATAGCCCCATTTCCATTGCATGCCGGTCGCCTTGATGGTGATATCGGCATTGGAGGTATCTTTCATTGCCACCACGGTTTTGGTGGCGGGAAGCGCCATCAGGATAACGATGATGAATGGAACCACGGTCCAGGCGATTTCAACCACCGTGCTTTCATGGAAACTTGCGGAACGGTGCCCAAGCGATTTACGATGCTTGAGGATCGAGTAAAACATGACGCCGAACACAGCCAGGAAAATGACCAGGCAGATAGCCAGCATCACGTTATGCAACCAATAGACGTCGGCTGCGATCTGCGTTACCGGCGTTTGGAAGTTTAGCTGACGCACGCCCGGACCACCCTGGCTATCGACCACCGCCCAGGACGGCATGCCAGCCGCCAGGAACGATGCACCGAGCATCAACGATTGAAGGTGCTTCGCATGTTTCATGTTTTCCTCAAAAGCCCAAATTAGAATTCTGTACTGCGATCTGACGCCAGCGCACCCCGGAGCGCGCTGCGAAGCTCCCGCGCGAACTCGCGCCGTTTCCATTCCGTCACGAATCGGCCGACCTCGACCCGTATACCGCGGGCTTCCAGCCCGATCAGGCCGCCACCCAGCTCAGGCATGTCGATCCGGGTCGCGCGGGGATCAAGCCTGAATTCGCGCGCGTGTTCGGCCAGAATCAGCTCAATCAACAGGTAATCATCGATTAATACGATATGTTCGCGATCGGTCGCATGGCGCCCGTAATGCAAAAAAGCCAAGCCCACGACCATCAACTCAAGAATCGCAAAGCCGAGGACGTACCATGCGCCGTGGACAGTGAAAAAAATTGCCACTGCCAGCGCCACCGTACACAAGGCCGCGTAAACCATCGTCAACTGACGCGGCGATATCGAGCAGTTGCGCTTTAAGACCCATTCCCGCCTGGACATAAAAAATCCCTTGCACGGGTAAGCCGCAAATTGCTGACACGGAGACCGAAGCTGCTGCCGACGTTACGAAAAACCCACGAAGTATAAGGCGGAAACACCCTGGTTATCAAGGGGAATAACGCTTTCCTGCGAGCCTCGAGGCCAGTCGGCAAGCGGCTTTTCGCGAATCGGCACGACATTTTTTTCATGATGGTTTCAGTCGTGACAACCATTACGCGCGGGTATTGAAATATTGGAATCGAGAATTGCGCGAACCATATTTACTTATGCATACTTATTTTTTCGGTAAATCGAAACGGATAATTGCTTCCCCGCTGGCAGTCTGTTTTGGTACTGGCCGGAAAGCATGGCCGTAAATTATTTCAAAGCTCAGCGGAAGCGTGCCGTCGGCGCGGCGCTGCCGTTCCAATTCAAGCACAATCCGGGCCTGGGCTTTTTTACCGAGCAATCCGCGCCGGCGGGTAGCAAGCGGATTTCCGCCCCATGCGCGGACGTCGGCGATCAGCTTCTCCGCGGTTGGATAAGTCACGGTGATTGTTTCCATATCCATGACCGGGGTCGAGAATCCCACATTGACCAGCATGTCGCCAAAATCATGCATATCCACGAACGGCAGCGTGTGCGGCGCATCGTCGACTGTCGCGAATGCGGCGCGTAATTCCTTGAAGGTATCCGGCCCGAAGCAAGAAAACATCAGCAAGCCATCGGTACGCAACACTCTGCGCCATTCCGCGAATACGCGATCCGGTTGCGGATGCCAGTGCAGCGCCAGGTTTGACCAGACCAGGTCGGCCGTATTGATCCCAAAAGGGAGTTGCGCAAAATCACTGCATAGTAAATCAGTATTTGCCCCCAAGCCGGCGCCCAGCCGTCCGGGCAGCCATTTGCTCAACAGGCGGCTCATGGACGAATGTGCGGCACTCTGGCTTGCGCGCGCCGCCTGCAGCATGGCCGGCGACGCATCGATGCCAAGCAAATGCGCATCGGTATAGCGCTCCTGGAGCGCCGCCAAGTCGGCGCCCTCCCCGCATCCGGCATCAAGCACGCAGCGCGGCGCGAGCTTGACCAGTTCAAGACGTTCAAACATTCGGTTCGCCACTTCGCGCCGCAAGAATCCCGACTCGGCAACACGGGCCGGCACGGCGAACAGGCGGCGCACGCGTTCCAGATCGATCGGTGCGCTGAGCCGGAGATTGGAATTGGAATCGGAAGAAGACAAAGGCACGAAATTGTTAGCGGAATAAATCAAACTTGAAACGAATGGCGGGCAAACGGGATGCGATAATTCCGACTAGTTTACACCCCTGGAAGCTTTATTGCTCATGCTATCCCGTTTGCGCCACTGGTTCGCGTACTGCAAGGCCGGCTTGCCGGACCTGCCTTCGTCATGCTCGCTATGCGGCCGGGCCGGCGCCGGCATCGTTTGCAACGGTTGCCGCGCGCAGTTTTTTCAATCGGGACAGCCCCGCTGCCTGCGGTGTGCTATCCCTTTGCCCAAAGCCGGTTCCTTCCAGGCGACGTCGTGCGGCGGCTGCCTGAAGCAGACGCCCGCATTCGATGCGACGATTGTTGCAACCGATTATGCGCCGCCGGCGGACAGGCTGGTACTGGCATTAAAATTCGGTAGCCAGCTGGCGCTGGCGCCATGCTTTGCACGCATGTTGCGCGACGCGCTATTGCATGCGCAACGCAGCGAATTGCCGACATTGCTGGTGCCGGTTCCACTAGGCAAATTGCGACTTGCCGAGCGCGGCTTCAACCAGGCGCTCGAAATTGCCAGGCCACTTTCCAAAGCGCTCGGCATCCGACTTGATCCGTATCTCGCTGTCCGCACCCGTGATACGCCTGCGCAATCACTGTTGCATCCGGACCAGCGGCACAAGAACATGCGCAATGCTTTTATTGTGTCCAGTCATGCAATCGGTGCAGTGCGCGGGCGGCATATCGGCGTGGTGGACGATGTCATGACAACCGGCGAAACGCTGAATGAAATGGCGACGATGCTGAAACGTTTCGGCGCGGCGCGAGTCACCAATTTCGTTTTTGCGCGAACGCTCTTAAAGTAATCGAGGAGATTGTTTTGTTTCACGTTGTATTGGTTGAACCCGAGATTCCACCGAACACCGGCAATATCATTCGCCTGTGCGCCAACACCGGCGTGCAGTTGCATTTGGTTGAACCGCTCGGCTTTCCGCTTGATGATGCAAAGATGCGGCGCGCCGGGCTTGATTATCATGATTACGCAACCATGAAAGTCCATCGCGACTGGTCGGCGCTGATGGCAAGCGAGGGATTCGCCCGGGACAGAATGTTTGCCATGACGACCCATGGGTCGACAGGCTTTGCAACGCTGGCATTCCG
>JAQGMO010000388.1 GCA_028292315.1 Herminiimonas sp.
AAGGCGCTGTTCTATCGCGACTTTCTACATCACCTGCGCTATTCATCCGACCGCATTGAGAGCGCGCCCGGTATCCGCGGCCTGGTGATGAATGTCTTTGCGCTGCCGTCGTTTCCCTATGTGTTCAAGGCGATCAAGGACCATATTCCCGCGCCGAAGGAGACCACGCGCGCGCTGGTCAAGGAAAAATATTTGCTGGTCAAGTACCATGACCGTGTCGGCCGCATGGCCGATACGCTCGAATATTCCGACGTGGCGTTTCCACGCTCCCGGTTTGGCGAAGAGCTGCTGGCCGAGCTGAAGCAGGTCGCGCCGTCGATAGTGGAAGAAGAGGATGATCAAATCATCATCAAGCATCTCTACATCGAGCGCCGCATGATACCGCTCAATATCTGGTTGAGCGATGCCGGGAAGGACGGTAACGAAGCGGCCCTCGAACACGGGATAATTGAATATGGCAACGCGATCAAGGAACTGGTCGCCGCGAATATTTTCCCGGGCGATATGCTGTACAAGAATTTCGGCGTTACCCGGCATGGCCGCGTCGTGTTTTACGACTATGATGAAATCGAATACATCACAGATTGTAATTTCCGCGCGATTCCCGCGCCGCGCAACGAAGAAGACGAGATGGCGGCCGAGCCATGGTATCCGGTCGGGAAAAACGATGTGTTTCCAGAACAGTTCGCAATTTTCCTGCTCGGTAATGCGAACATAAAAAAATATTTCATGAAACATCACGCCGACCTGCTTACGCCGCAGTACTGGCAGGAGCGCAAGGAAAGAATCCTGGCCGGCATAGTGGAAGACGTGTTCCCATATCCACTGGAATGCCGCTTTTGCAATCAAATCGAGATGCCACCCGCGGCGATGCGTGCCGCATGATCCAAGTTCAATATCATTACGGAGACCCAAGATGAACGATCCTGTTGTCATAGTCGGCGCCGCGCGCACCCCGATGGGCGCATTCCAGGGCGATTTTTCTTCACTGTCGGCCAGCGACCTCGGCGCAGTGGCGATCCGGGCCGCGGTGGAGCGCGCCGGCATCGCGCCGGACCAGGTGCAGGATGTCCTGTTCGGTAACTGCCTGATGGCGGGCCAAGGCCAGGCGCCGGCGCGCCAGGCCGCGATCAAGGCCGGCATCCCATCGTCGGCCGGCGCGGTGACCATGTCGAAGATGTGCGGCTCGGCGATGCAGGCCGCGATCTTTGCCTATGATTCGATCGTGTCCGGCACCAATGACGTGGTGGTGGCGGGCGGCATGGAATCGATGACCAATGCGCCTTACCTGATTCCGAAGGCGCGAGGCGGCTATCGCATCGGTCACGGCATGATGTATGACCACATGATGCTCGACGGTCTCGAAGATGCGTATGAAAAGGGCCGTTCGATGGGCACGTTTGCCGAGGAATGCGTTGCCAGCTACCAGTTCACACGCGAACAGCAGGATGCGTTTGCGATGGAATCGGTGCGGCGCGCGCAGGCCGCCACCGCCGACGGCTCGTTCAAATGGGAAATCGCGCCGGTCACGGTTGCCGGCCGCGGCGGCGAAACAGTGATCGACAAGGATGAAGGGCCGCAAAAGGCCAGGCTCGACAAGATCCCCGGCCTTAAGCCGGCCTTCAAGAAGGATGGCACCATCACGGCCGCCTCGTCCTCGTCGATCAATGATGGCGCCGCGGCGCTGGTGCTGATGCGTGAATCGAAGGCGAAAGAGCTCGGCTGCACGCCGATCGCGCGCATCGTCGGCCATGCGCGTCACTCGCAGGCGCCGAACCTGTTCACGACCGCACCCGTGGGCGCAATCGAAAAACTGTACCGGAAAGTCGGCTGGAACACCCGGGAAGTCGACCTGTTCGAAATCAATGAAGCCTTCGCGGCAGTCGCGATGGCGGCGATGAAAGAGCACAATATTCCGCATGACAAGCTCAATATCCATGGCGGCGCCTGCGCGCTCGGCCACCCGATCGGCGCTTCCGGCGCGCGCATCATCGTCACGCTGATCGGCGCATTGAAAAAGAGCGGCGGCCAGCGCGGCGTGGCCGCGCTTTGCATTGGCGGCGGCGAAGCGACCGCCATGGCGATCGAACTGGTGTAAGCCGAACATGGTCCTCTCCGAACAGCATGAAATGATCCGGGATAGCTTGCGCGGCTTTGCCCGTGAGCGCCTGGCCCCGAATGCGGCCCGCTGGGACAAGGAGCATCACTTTCCCCAAGCCGAACTGAAGGAACTGGCCGCGCTTGGCGCCTATGGGGTCGTGGTGCCTGAACAATGGGGCGGGGCGGGGCTTGATTATGTCGCGCTGGCGCTGGTGCTGTAAGAGATCGCCGCCGGCGACGGCGGCACGTCCACGATCGTGTCGGTCAACAATTGCCCGGTGTGCAGCATCGGGATGATGTTCGCGGATGCCGCGCAAAAGGAACAGTGGCTCAGGCCACTGGCGCAGGGGCGGATGCTCGGCGCATTTTGCCTGACCGAGCCGCACGCCGGCAGCGATGCGTCGACCCTGCGCACGACAGCCGTACGCGAGGGCGACCACTACGTGCTGAACGGCGTCAAGCAATTCGTCACCAGCGGCAAGAATGCCGATATCGCGATTGTGATGGCTGTCACCGATAAAGGCGCCGGCAAGAGAGGAATCAGCGCATTCTGGGTGCCCACCGATACACCGGGCTATATCGTGGCGCGCCTGGAAGACAAGCTGGGACAGCATTCCTCCGACACCGCGCAAATCCTGTTTGAAAATTGCCGGGTGCCGCGCGAAAACCTGATCGGCGAAGAAGGCCGGGGTTACCGGATCGCCCTGGCCGGTTTGGAGGGCGGCCGCATCGGCATCGCCTCGCAAGCCGTGGGCATGGCGCGCGCGGCTTTCGAAGCCGCGCTGGCTTACGCAAAGGTTCGCACCAGTTTCGGCAACACGCTGTTCGAGCACCAGGCGGTGCAGTTCCGGCTGGCGGACATGGCGACGCAGATCGAGGCGGCGCGCCAGTTGATACTGCATGCGGCCAGCATGAAGGATGCGGGCCAGCCATGTCTTAAGGAAGCGGCGATGGCAAAATTATTCGCCAGCGAGATGGCGGAGCGGGTTTGTTCCGACGCGATCCAGATCCACGGCGGTTACGGCTATGTCGCCGATTTTCCGGTGGAGCGGATTTACCGCGATGTAAGGGTGTGCCAGATTTATGAAGGCACCAGCGATATTCAGAAAATCCTGATCGGGCGCGCCCTGGCCTGATCACGACACCGGAGACATCATGGCAATCACAAAAGGTTACAAGGCATTGATAGACGAAGCCGGCGCCCGCATCAAGACTTATACGGTCGAGCAGGTGCAGGCAAGGCTGGCCGATCCCGCGGTGCAGCTGATCGACATCCGCGAGGGCAAGGAGCTTGACCGGGAAGGCATCATTCCGGGCGCGTTCCATGCGCCGCGCGGCATGATTGAATTCTGGGTTGACCCCGATTCGCCGTATTACAAGCCGGTATTCGGTGAGAACAGGGAATTCATTTTCTTTTGTGCCGGCGGCTGGCGCAGCGCCTTGACCACGGATATCGTGCAGCAGATGGGACTTGCGCCGGTGGCGCACATTGAAGGCGGCTTCAAGGCATGGAAAGCGGCGGGCGCGCCGGTGGCCGAAAAGCCGAAGAAAGCCTGATGGCGCGCGTCAAAACCGGCGCCGCCGGGCCCTGTCCGTGTGGCGCGGGCGAATATGTTTTATGCTGCGGCCGCTATCACGGCGGCGCATTGCCCGAAACGGCGGAGCAGCTGATGCGGTCGCGCTACAGCGCCTATGCATTGGGATCGATGGATTATGTGCGCGATACCTGGCATCCGCGTACCCGGCCGCATGATCTGCAACATGACACCGAAACCAAGTGGCTGGGCCTCGAGATCCGGCGCCATGCCGCCGCGGGGAATGAGGCTGTCGTGGAGTTTGCCGCTCGGTATAAGCTGAATGGGCGCGCGCAACGGATGCATGAAACAAGCCGGTTCGTACGGGAGCAGGGACGCTGGTTTTATGTGGATGGCAGTTTTCCGGAAGATTAAATGACAATTCTCGAATCGAAATTAAATATCCGTTCGGATGATTTCAAGAGCAATACCGCCGCCATGCAGGCACTGGTCGCCGACTTGAAAGCGAAGGTTGCGAAAATCGCGCTCGGCGGCGGCGAGGAAGCGCGCAAGAAACACACCGCGCGCGGCAAGCTGCTGCCGCGCGACCGGGTCCAAATGCTGCTCGATCCCGGCACGGCGTTTCTCGAGTTTTCCCAGCTTGCCGCCTACGAGATGTATGACAATGCGGCCCCGGCGGCCGGCATCATCACCGGCATCGGCCGCGTCGGCGGTCAGGAATGCGTGATCGTATGCAATGATGCGACGGTCAAGGGCGGCACTTACTATCCGGTCACGGTGAAGAAGCATTTGCGGGCGCAGGAAATCGCCGAGCAAAACAATCTGCCATGCATCTACCTGGTCGATAGCGGCGGCGCCAACCTGCCGAACCAGGACGATGTTTTTCCGGATCGCGATCACTTCGGACGAATTTTCTACAACCAGGCGAACATGTCGGCCAAAGGCATTCCGCAAGTCGCCGTGGTGATGGGATCGTGCACCGCCGGCGGCGCCTATGTGCCTGCGATGAGCGACGAGTCGATCATCGTCAAGGAGCAGGGCACGATCTTTCTCGGCGGGCCGCCGCTGGTAAAAGCCGCAACGGGCGAAGTCGTCACGGCCGAGGACCTGGGCGGCGGCGATGTGCATACGCGCCTGTCCGGCGTGGTCGACCACCTGGCGCAAAACGACTTGCATGCGCTATCGCTGGCGCGCACCATCGTCGGCAACCTGAACCGGAAAAAAAGCCATGCGATCGATTTGCGCGACCCTGTCGAGCCGAAATACCCGGCGCAGGAACTGTACGGCGTGATCCCGGCCGATACCCGCAAGCCATTCGATGTGCGCGAGGTGATTGCCCGCATCGTCGACGGCAGCGTGTTCGATGAATTCAAGGCCCGTTACGGCACTACCCTGATCTGCGGCTTTGCGCATATCTTCGGCATGCCGGTCGGTATCATCGCCAACAACGGCATCCTTTTTTCGGAATCGGCGCTGAAAGGCACGCACTTCATCGAACTGTGCTGCCAGCGCAGGATTCCGCTGGTGTTCTTGCAAAACATCACCGGTTTCATGGTCGGCCGCAAATATGAAAATGAAGGCATTGCGCGCAATGGCGCCAAGATGGTGACGGCGGTCGCCACCGCCGCAGTGCCAAAATTCACGGTCATCATCGGCGGCAGTTTCGGCGCCGGTAATTACGGCATGTGCGGACGCGCATTTTCGCCGCGCTTTTTGTGGATGTGGCCAAATGCGCGCATCTCCGAGATGGGCGGCGAGCAGGCGGCAAGTGTGCTGGCGACTGTCAAGCGCGATGGCATCGAAGGCAAGGGCGGCGTGTGGAGCAAGGAAGAGGAAGAAGCCTTTAAAAAGCCGATCAAGGAGCAATATGAACAGCAGGGTCATCCCTACTTTGCCAGCGCGCGGCTGTGGGA